>NZ_JAOWGE010000035.1:472906-686612 GCF_030333295.1 Citrobacter sp. CK198
GGAAACGAGACTCGAACTCGCGACCCCGACCTTGGCAAGGTCGTGCTCTACCAACTGAGCTATTCCCGCTTAATCTTCGTTTTTCAGACTGTTATCTGAAATTCTGTGATTAAATTTGTTGCTGTCGTAATTCGCATTTCTGCGTCGTTACGGGAGGCGCATTATACGAGAAATCCTTTCTGCTGCAACCCCCTAAAACGCAATTTTTTCCGTTTTCGTTCTGAGTGTTGAATTTATCAGCAAAGCGTACAATTTAGCGCCAAATTCACCCCGCCGCAAGCACACCCGGCAGGCAAATCGTAAGCCGGATAAGACTCTTCGCTTCGCCATCCGGCAAATACGCCGTTTACAGCTTAATAAAATTCTCGCGGTAATAAGCCAGCTCCGCCACCGACTCGCGAATATCATCCATTGCCTGGTGCGTCCCCTGCTTGGTAAAACCGGCAAGGATTTCCGGCTTCCAGCGACGCGCCAGCTCTTTCAGCGTACTCACATCCAGATAGCGATAGTGGAAATAGGCTTCCAGTTCAGGCATGTACTTAAACAGAAAACGGCGATCCTGGCCGATGCTGTTGCCACAAATCGGTGATTTACCTGCCGGAACCCACTCTTTTAAAAATTCAATGGTCGCCAGTTCTGCGGCGCGATCGTCAAACGTGCTGGCTTTCACCCGATCCACCAGACCACTTCCGGTATGAGTACGCACGTTCCAGTCATCCATTAACGCCAGCTGTTCAGCAGACTGATGCACTGCAATCGTCGGCCCTTCCGCCAGGATATTCAGGTTGGCATCGGTCACCAGCGTCGCGATCTCAATAATGCGATCGCGCTCGGGATCCAGGCCGGTCATCTCAAGATCTATCCAAATGAGGTTGTTTTCATTGGCACTCATGCTATTTTCCACCCTTCAGAGGTCACAGTCAGTGTGACTATATTCATCTAAAATAGCGTGTATCATAGATGTTTTGCCCATTGCGGGCGACCAGGAGCCAGTACGATTGAGTAAAAATAAACTCTCCAAAGGCCAACAGCGCCGCGTGAAAGCCAATCACCAGCGTCGTCTAAAAACGTCCACGGAGAAGGCAGACTTCGATGACAACCTGTTCGGCGAGACCGCTGAAGGTATCGTCATCAGCCGCTTTGGCATGCATGCCGACGTAGAATCCGCCAATGGCGAGATTCACCGCTGCAACATCCGTCGCACGATCCGTTCGCTGGTCACCGGCGATCGCGTCGTCTGGCGTCCGGGTAAAGCGGCGGCTGAAGGCGTCAACGTCAAAGGGATCGTCGAAGCCGTACACGAACGCACCTCCGTGCTAACGCGCCCGGATTTCTACGACGGCGTGAAGCCTATTGCCGCCAATATCAACCAAATCGTCATTGTCTCCGCCATTTTGCCGGAGCTGTCACTCAATATTATCGACCGCTACCTGGTGGCCTGCGAAACGTTGCAGGTTGAACCGATAATCGTGCTCAATAAAATCGATCTGCTGGATGACGAAGGGATGGACTTCGTTAATGAGCAGATGGATATCTATCGCGGCATCGGCTATCGCGTGTTGATGGTATCCAGCCATACGCAAGATGGCCTCAAACCATTAGAAGAGGCGCTAACCGGCCGTATCAGCATCTTTGCCGGGCAGTCTGGCGTTGGAAAATCGAGCCTGTTGAACGCCCTTCTGGGCCTACAGGAAGCGATCCTCACCAATGATGTGTCGGATAACTCCGGTCTGGGGCAGCACACCACGACCGCCGCGCGCCTGTATCACTTCCCGCACGGCGGCGATGTGATTGACTCCCCTGGGGTACGCGAATTTGGCCTCTGGCATCTCGAACCGGAACAAATCACCCACGGATTTGTCGAATTTCATGACTACCTGGGCCATTGCAAATATCGCGACTGCAAGCATGATACCGACCCAGGTTGCGCCATCCGTGAAGCGGTAGAAGACGGTAAAATTGCAGAAACCCGTTTCGAAAATTATCACCGCATTCTGGAAAGCATGGCACAGGTAAAAACACGTAAAAACTTTTCTGATATGGACGACTGACAACTACGCTAAGCATCGCTAGAATCGTCCCCTTTTTTCAGGATGCCGGCGTCAATGCCGGTTCAGGAACAACAATGGCCTGGAGGCTACCTTGTTAAACTCATTTAAACTTTCGCTACAATACATTCTGCCGAAACTATGGCTCACTCGCCTGGCGGGCTGGGGCGCGAGAAAACGAGCGGGCTGGCTGACCAAACTGGTTATCGATCTGTTCGTGAAATACTACAAGGTCGATATGAAAGAGGCGCAGAAGCCGGATACCGCCAGCTATCGCACCTTTAACGATTTCTTTGTTCGTCCGCTGCGTGACGACGTCCGTCCGGTGAATACCGATCCAAACGTACTGGTGATGCCGGCTGACGGCGTGATCAGCCAGTCAGGTAAAATCGAAGAAGATAAAATCCTGCAAGCAAAAGGTCACAACTACAGCCTGGAAGCGCTGCTGGCAGGTAACTACCTGATGGCGGACCTGTTCCGCAACGGTTCGTTTGTCACCACCTACCTCTCTCCGCGCGACTACCACCGCGTACACATGCCGTGCAACGGCATCCTGCGCGAGATGATCTACGTACCGGGCGATCTGTTCTCGGTGAATCACCTGACCGCGCAGAACGTGCCAAACCTGTTTGCCCGTAACGAACGCGTGATCTGCCTGTTTGACACGGAATTTGGTCCAATGGCGCAAATTCTGGTCGGGGCGACCATTGTCGGCAGCATCGAAACCGTCTGGGCGGGAACCATTACGCCGCCGCGTGAAGGCGTGATCAAACGCTGGACCTGGCCGGAAGGGGAAAGCGAAGGGTCTGTGGCGCTGTTGAAAGGTCAGGAGATGGGCCGTTTCAAACTGGGTTCAACCGTGATCAACCTGTTTGCGCCGGGTAAAGTCACGCTGGCTGAACAGCTACAAAGCCTGTCAGTGACCAAAATCGGTCAGCCGCTGGCCGTTTCTACCGAACTCTTCGTGACCCCTGAAGCGGAACCCGCGCCGCTGCCGGAAGAAGAGATCAACGCCGAACACGACGCCAGCCCGCTGGTTGACGACAAGAAAGACGAAAGTTAAATAAAGGATCGCTGCTGTGCGCCTGATTATCACTTTTCTGATGGCCTGGTGCCTCAGCCTGGGGGCGTACGCTGCGACGGCCCCCGACGCCAAACTGATTGCCCAGGAACTGGAGCAGGCTAAAGCGGCAAAACCCGCTCAGCCAGAGGCCGTAGAGGCCCTCCAGTCTGCGCTGAACGCGCTTGAGGAACGAAAAGGTTCTCTTGAGCGCGCCGAACAATATCAGCAGGTTATCGACAATTTCCCTAAGCTGTCCGCGACGCTACGCGCACAGCTCAATAACTTGCGCGATGAACCGCGCAGCGTGCCGCCAGGCATGTCCACCGATGCGCTAAGCCAGGAGATCCTCCAGGTCAGCAGCCAGTTGCTGGATAAAAGCCGTCAGGCCCAGCAGGAGCGAGAGCGCGCCCGTGAAATCGCCGATTCGTTAAGCCAGCTTCCACAACAGCAAACGGATGCCCGTCGCCAGTTAAATGAGATTGAGCGGCGCATTGGCACCGCCAGCGGCAACTCCCCGCTCAACCAGGCGCAAAATCTGAGTATGCAGGCCGAATCCGCCAGACTCAAAGCGCAGGTTGATGAGCTGGAACTGGCGCAGCTTTCGGCGAATAACCGTCAGGAACTGGCGCGAATGCGCTCCGAACTGGCGGAAAAACAGAGCCAACAGCTGGATGCCTGGTTGCAGGCATTACGCAATCAATTAAACAGCCAGCGCCAACGAGAAGCAGAGCGAGCGCTGGAAAGCACCGAACTGCTGGCAGAAAACAGCGCTGACCTGCCGCCGGGCATTATCGAACAGTTCAAGGTGAACCGCGAGCTGTCACAGGCGCTTAACCAGCAGGCGCAACGCATGGATCTGGTGGCCTCACAGCAACGCCAGGCCACCAGCCAGACGCTACAGGTTCGTCAGGCCCTGAACACCCTGCGGGAACAGTCGCAGTGGTTAGGCGTATCGAATATGCTGGGGGAAGCCCTGCGCGCGCAGGTATCGCGTCTCCCGGAAATGCCCAAGCCGCAGCAGTTAGATACCGAAATGGCGCAACTGCGCGTACACCGTATGCGCTACGAAGACCTGCTCAACAAACAACCGCAACTACGTCAGATTCGCCAGGCCGACGGTCAAACGCTGACCTCTGAGCAGAGCCGCATTCTTGACGCCCAACTGCGTACCCAACGCGAGCTGCTGAATTCACTGTTGCAGGGCGGTGATACGCTGATCCTCGAACTCACCAAGCTGAAAGTGTCCAATAGTCAACTGGAAGACGCGCTGAAAGAGGTCAACGAAGCCACTCACCGTTACCTGTTCTGGACGTCTGACGTGAGTCCGATGTCGCTCTCGTGGCCTATCAGCCTCGTTCAGGATCTGCGTCGACTGATCTCACTGGATACGTTCAATCAGCTCGGCAAAGCCAGCATCATGATGCTTACCAGCAAGGAGACACTGCTGCCGCTGTTTGGCGCGCTGGTGCTGGTTGGTTTTAGTCTCTATTCGCGCAAACATTTTACCCGTTTTCTGGAGCGTTCATCCTCCCGCGTCGGGAAAGTCACGCAGGATCACTTCTGGCTGACGCTGCGCACCGTGTTCTGGTCGATTCTGGTCGCCTCCCCGCTGCCCGTACTGTGGGCCACGCTGGGCTATGGGTTGCAGGAGGCATGGCCTTATCCTCTGGCCGTCGCCATCGGCGACGGGGTGACAGCAACGGTTCCGCTGCTGTGGGTCGTCATGATTTGCGCCACCTTTGCCCGCCCTAACGGTCTGTTTGTGGCGCATTTTGGCTGGCCCCGAAACCGTGTCGCGCGCGCCATGCGCTATTACCTGATGAGCATCGGGCTGATTGTCCCGCTCATTATGGCGCTGATTATGTTTGATAATCTTAACGATCGGGAGTTCTCCGCGTCGCTGGGGCGTCTCTGCTTCATCCTGATCTGCGGCGCGCTCGCGATTGTCACGCTGAGCCTGAAGCGCGCCGGTATCCCGCTGTACCTCGATAAAGAGGGCAGCGGCGACAATATGGTCAACAGTATGCTCTGGAACCTGCTGATGGGCGCGCCGCTCATTGCGATCCTTGCGGCCGCTGTCGGCTATCTGGCCACCGCGCAGGCGCTGCTGGCGCGACTGGAGACCTCCGTCGCCATCTGGTTCCTGCTGCTGGTTATCTATCACGTCATTCGCCGCTGGATGCTGATTCAGCGTCGCCGTCTGGCGTTCGATCGCGCTAAGCATCGCCGGGCCGAAATGCTGGCGCAACGTGCGCGCGGCGAAGAAGAACCCGCCCACTCCACCAGCCTCGAAGGGGCCGTCGAAGTGGATGAAAGCGAAGTGGATCTCGACGCCATCAGCGCCCAGTCGCTGCGCCTGGTACGTTCTATCCTGATGCTTATCGCCCTGCTGTCGGTCATTGTGCTGTGGTCGGAAATCCATTCCGCCTTTGGCTTCCTGGAGAATATCTCGCTGTGGGATGTCACCTCCACGGTGCAAGGGGTTGAAAGTCTGGAGCCGATTACGCTGGGCGCGGTGTTGATTGCGATCCTGGTGTTTATCATCACCACGCAACTGGTGCGTAACCTGCCCGCCCTGCTGGAGCTGGCGCTCTTGCAGCATCTGGATCTGACGCCCGGCACCGGCTACGCCATCACCACCATCACCAAGTATCTGTTGATGCTGATTGGCGGGCTGGTCGGTTTCTCGATGATTGGCATTGAATGGTCGAAGTTACAATGGCTGGTCGCCGCGCTCGGTGTCGGTCTGGGCTTTGGTTTACAGGAGATCTTCGCCAACTTTATTTCCGGCTTAATCATCCTGTTCGAAAAGCCGATTCGTATTGGCGATACGGTGACCATTCGCGACCTTACCGGCAGCGTGACCAAAATCAACACCCGCGCCACCACCATCAGCGACTGGGACCGTAAAGAGATCATCGTGCCGAACAAAGCGTTCATCACCGAGCAGTTTATCAACTGGTCGCTGTCTGATTCGGTAACGCGTGTGGTGCTGACCATCCCGGCGCCGTCAGACGCTAACAGCGAAGAGGTGACGCAAATTCTGCTGACTGCGGCGCACCGCTGTTCACTGGTGATCGACAACCCGGCGCCAGAAGTATTCCTGGTTGACCTGCAACAGGGGATTCAGATCTTCGAACTGCGTATCTATGCCGCAGAGATGGGGCACCGTATGCCGTTGCGCCACGAAATCCACCAGTTGATTCTGGCGGGCTTCCATGAGCACGGTATTGATATGCCATTCCCGCCGTTCCAGATGCGCCTGGAAAGCCTGAATGGCAGGCAGACTGGAAGAACGCTGACATCCGCCGCCAGGAAAAGTCGCCCGGCGGGAAGTTTGTAAGCCGTAATAATGCCGGATGGCGGCTTCGCCTTATCCGGCCTACAGAACAGCAATGAACGCGTAGGCCGGGTAACGGCAAAAAGATTACTCCACCGCCCACCGAGGCTGTTTCGCCATCCGGCGGCTGTAGTTCTGATAAATCGCCATCGCTAACAGCGAGAAGAATATCGGGCCGCCGGTCATCCACAGCGCACTATTCCAGTCCCCGGCTTCAATCACCGGCTGAATGATGGTAAACACATTCGCAAACGTCACCACCAGCACGACCACGCCCGTTGCCAGCATCGTAGAAACATGGGTTTTGAAGATCACAAATGGCCGTTCCAGGCCTTCGCGAGACTTAAAGAACGGGAAGGCCAGCGCGAGGAACAGGTACGGCAACGTCATCGACACGTTCGCCATCAGCGTCAGTTTGTTGTAGAACGCCGACGCGGTATCACCGCCAAAAGAGACCAGCAGAATAAACAGACTCACCAGCAGACACTGCATCCACATTGCGGTGGCTGGCATACCTGCCGCGTTCAGCGTCGTCATCGGCGCAGGCCACAGCGCTTTTGGCGTTCCCTGGATAATGGCCTTCAATGGCGAGTAGCTCAGCGTAAAAAACGCGCCGGTATAGGCAAGGAACATGGAGAGGCCAGTGATACGCGCAAACCAGACGCCGGTCGCCATTGCCGCTTCCGGCGACAGATGCAGCGCGTTACCCAACGTCATCCCCAGGCTTTTCATCAGAATATAGGTGATATTTCCGAGGTTAACGGAGCCATTACTTAATACCTGTTGCCAGTTGGTGCTAACGCCCCATAAAAATATCGCCAGCGAATAACCAACGGAAATAACAATTGCCGCAAAAACAATTCCTTTCGCAAAGTTCTTTTCCGGCTTTTCTGTTTTATCCACCAGGCCGCCTACCGCTTCAATTCCGCCGTAGGCAAAAATAGCGAAAACAACAAATGAGAGCATGGCCAGGCCGGATTGATATCCGGGATTGGGCGAGGAGACAAAATTAATATTTTCCGCAAAATGCCCACCATTTAATAACAAAATAGCGACACTCACTAACAACAAAACTAAATTAAGACACATCACGGCAATCCCCCCTACTGCCGTAATACGCGCAATTTTATTAATTCCCTTTGATGCGATACAGGTCACCAGAATCATCCAACCGACGGCGAGCAGACCAACAACCTGCGTCGGTTCAAGCCCGGCGATCCGCCAGTGCTGCGTCATATCTGCGCCAAACAAGAACGTAGAGAAAGGCACCCAGACTTTTGCCGCAGTGCTCACCATCCAGATAACATAGGAGGAGAACCACATAAAAGTGCCGATAAACGCATAACGCGGGCCAACGCTATTATTCATCCACGAATAGATTCCGCCCTCTTCTTTTCGATAAGCAGAACCCATTTCAGCCATCATTAAGGCAAATGGAATAAAGAATAATAATGCAGAAAAGATATACCACGGGATCGCGCTATACCCCATTAAATAAAACGCCGACGGGCTATTGGCAAAACCAAAAACGGACGTAAATATCATCAGGATGAGGCCAGCCAGGCTCATCTTCTTTATTGTCTGGTTCATGAAACCATCCCTTACTCTGGGCACGTTGGCTAAACGGCGCTCACCGGTTTGCACTGCCCCCTTGCAGAGGTCAGCAATAAAAATCAACACAGAATTGATACCTGAATGGTATCAAACATCCAGACTTATATTGTGGCTATAAGAGGGGAATTGAAAAAATGTGCTATAAAATGGCGCTCATTGCGCCATTTTGTTTCGCAAAAGAGGGGTTTTCAGATTTATGCCCGATCAACGGTAAAAGCGATAACCTCAGCGAGGCTTTCCGCCCCCAGAGCCAGCATCACCAGACGATCCACGCCCAGCGCCACGCCGGAACAGTCAGGCATCCCCACCTTCAGCGCCTCCAGCAGATTGTTATCGATAGGCTGCTGCGGTAAGCCTCGCGCGGCGCGCTTACGGTTATCCTGCTCGAAGCGTTGTTGCTGCTCGCGCGCATCCGTCAGTTCGTGGAAACCATTCGCCAGCTCAATACCTTTGAAGTAAACCTCGAAGCGTTCAGCCACCCGATGGTCTTCAGTGCTGATTTGCGCCAGCGATGCCTGGCTTGCCGGAAAATGGTACACAAACGTCGGCTTCTCTTTGCCAATGTGCGGTTCCACGCCCATAGTAAACAGCAGTTGCAGCAGCGTATCGCGATCTTCTTCGGTATCCGCGATATTGCTTAAATCCAGCTTCGCCGCCGCTTCGCGCAGTTGAGTTTTATCCGCAGACAGCGGATCAATCTCCAGATGGCGCTGAAACACCTGCTGGTAAGAAAGACTCTCCGCAGGTTGACATTCCAGCACCTGTTGCAGCAGGTCGTCCACTTCGTTCATCAAACGGTACATGTCGTAGTGGGGACGATACCACTCCAGCATGGTGAATTCCGGGTTGTGATGACGCCCCATCTCTTCGTTGCGAAAGCTACGGCACAGCTGGAAAACCGGGCCGCATCCCGCCACCAGCAGGCGTTTCATGTGGTATTCCGGGCTGGTCATCAGATAAAGGTTCATGCCCTGAGAGTGGCCAGGGCCGACGAAACGCGTTTCGAACGGGAACAGATGAATGTCCGTTACCGTCGCCTGGCTCATGCAGGGCGTCTCAACCTCCAGCACTCCACGATCGGCAAAGAAACGACGGATCTCCGTCATAATTGCCGCACGTTTTAACAGGTTAGGAATGGACGCGCTCGGCTGCCAGGTTGCCGTTTCGCTCATGGTACTTTCTCCGATTTAAGACAAGGGCACGAAGTCTACTCGTAACACGCCAGTGAAACAAATTTTGTGCGGGAATAATGCGCTCCGCCGGAAAAGTAAAAAAAGTGAAGCCAGGTGGTTTAGTAATTAAATTAATCAGAATCAATGATAAATCGACCCGTTGATGCGCTAAAAAAATCGAACACGTCAAATTTCCCTCACATCCGTAAGACTATACTGTTGTACCTATAAAGGAGCAGTGGAAACGCGTTCGCAACCCGCATCAATCAGGAGTTCAATCTGATGGTGTACGGGGACGAAATAACAACAATCTGGAGGAATGTCGTGCAAACCTTTCAAGCCGATCTTGCCATTATAGGCGCCGGTGGCGCGGGATTACGTGCTGCAATAGCTGCCGCGCAGGCGAATCCTAACGCTAAAATCGCACTGATCTCAAAAGTGTACCCGATGCGCAGCCACACCGTTGCTGCCGAAGGGGGTTCAGCCGCTGTCGCCCAGGATCATGACAGCTTTGACTACCATTTTCACGATACGGTAGCGGGCGGAGACTGGCTGTGTGAACAGGATGTCGTGGATTACTTTGTCCACCATTGTCCAACTGAAATGACGCAACTTGAGCAATGGGGTTGCCCGTGGAGCCGTCGCCCGGACGGCAGCGTCAACGTACGTCGTTTCGGCGGTATGAAAATTGAGCGTACCTGGTTTGCCGCGGATAAAACCGGCTTCCATATGCTGCATACCCTGTTCCAGACCTCTTTGCAGTTCCCACAAATCCAACGCTTTGATGAACACTTCGTCCTGGATATCCTGGTCGATGACGGTCATGCCCGTGGCCTCGTGGCCATGAACATGATGGAAGGCACGCTTGTGCAGATCCGCGCCAACGCGGTGGTGATGGCTACCGGCGGCGCAGGCCGCGTGTATCGCTACAACACCAACGGCGGCATCGTGACCGGCGACGGTATGGGCATGGCGCTGGGCCACGGCGTACCGCTGCGTGATATGGAATTCGTTCAGTATCACCCGACCGGTCTGCCGGGTTCCGGTATCCTGATGACCGAAGGCTGCCGTGGTGAAGGCGGTATTCTGGTCAACAAAAACGGCTACCGCTATTTGCAGGATTACGGCATGGGCCCGGAAACGCCGCTTGGCGAGCCGAAAAACAAATACATGGAACTGGGGCCGCGAGACAAAGTGTCTCAGGCGTTCTGGCACGAATGGCGCAAAGGCAACACCATTTCCACGCCGCGTGGCGATGTGGTTTACCTCGACCTGCGTCATCTGGGCGAGAAAAAACTGCTCGAACGTTTACCGTTCATCTGCGAACTGGCGAAAGCCTACGTGGGTGTCGATCCGGTTAAAGAGCCGATTCCGGTTCGTCCGACCGCGCACTACACCATGGGCGGCATCGAAACCGATCAGAATTGCGAAACCCGCATTAAAGGTCTGTTTGCCGTTGGCGAGTGCTCCTCTGTGGGTCTGCACGGCGCTAACCGTCTGGGTTCTAACTCTCTGGCGGAACTGGTGGTCTTTGGCCGTCTGGCGGGCGAACAAGCAATGGAACGCGCCTCAACCGCAGGCACGGCTAACGACGCCGCGCTTGACGCGCAGGTTGCGGGCGTTGAACAACGTCTGAAAGACCTCGTTAACCAGGAAGGCAACGAGAACTGGGCGAAAATCCGCGATGAAATGGGCCTGTCGATGGAAGAAGGTTGCGGTATCTACCGTACGCCGGAACTCATGCAGAAAACCGTGGATAAGCTGGCGGAGTTGCAGGAACGCTTCAAGCGCGTTCGTATCACCGATACCTCCAGCGTATTCAACACCGACCTGCTGTACACCATCGAGCTGGGTCATGGTCTGAACGTAGCGGAATGTATGGCGCACTCCGCGCTGGCACGTAAAGAATCACGCGGCGCTCACCAGCGTCTGGACGAAGGCTGCACCGAGCGTGACGACGTCAACTTCCTCAAACATACCCTCGCCTTCCGCGATGCTGATGGCACAACTCGCCTGGAATACAGCGACGTGAAAATCACCACTCTGCCACCGGCAAAACGTGTGTATGGCGCTGAAGCGGAAGCCGCCGATAAGAAGGAGAAGGCGTAATGTCTGAGATGAAAAACCTGAAAATTGAGGTGGTGCGCTATAACCCGGAAACCGACACCGCGCCGCACAGTGCTTTCTACGAAGTGCCTTACGATGAAGCGACGTCGCTGCTGGATGCGTTAGGCTACATCAAAGATAACCTGGCGCCGGACCTGAGCTACCGCTGGTCCTGCCGTATGGCGATCTGCGGTTCTTGCGGCATGATGGTTAACAACGTGCCAAAACTGGCGTGCAAAACCTTCCTGCGTGATTACACCAAGGGTATGAAGGTTGAAGCCCTGGGGAACTTCCCGATCGAACGCGATCTGGTCGTCGATATGACGCACTTTATCGAGAGCCTGGAAGCGATCAAACCGTACATCATCGGCAACCCGCGTACGCCGGATCAGGGGCCAAACACCCAGACCCCGGCGCAGATGGCGAAGTATCACCAGTTCTCCGGTTGCATCAACTGTGGTCTGTGCTACGCCGCGTGCCCGCAATTCGGCCTGAACCCTGAGTTCATCGGCCCGGCTGCGATCACGCTGGCGCATCGTTATAACGAAGACAGCCGCGACCACGGTAAGAAGGAGCGTATGGCGCAGTTAAACGGTCAGAACGGCGTATGGACCTGTACCTTCGTGGGCTACTGCTCCGAAGTCTGTCCGAAACACGTCGATCCGGCTGCGGCCATTCAGCAGGGTAAAGTGGAAAGTTCGAAAGACTTTCTTATCGCCACCCTGAAACCACGCTAAGGAGTGCAACATGACGACTAAACGCAAAGCCTATGTGCGGCCAATGACGTCCACCTGGTGGAAAAAACTGCCGTTTTATCGCTTTTACATGCTGCGCGAAGGCACGGCGGTTCCGGCAGTCTGGTTCAGCATTGAACTGATTTTCGGCCTGTTTGCCCTCAAACATGGCGCGGAATCCTGGATGGGCTTCGTTGGCTTCCTGCAAAACCCGGTAGTGGTGATCTTAAACCTGATCGCCCTGGCGGCAGCCTTGCTGCACACCAAAACCTGGTTTGAGCTGGCGCCAAAAGCCGCCAACATCATTGTTAAAGACGAAAAAATGGGGCCAGAGCCGATCATTAAAGGTCTCTGGGTTGTTACTGCGGTTGTCACCGTAGTCATACTGTATGTTGCCCTGTACTGGTAAGGAGTCCGGGATGATTAATCCAAATCCAAAACGCTCTGACGAACCCGTATTCTGGGGCCTGTTCGGTGCAGGTGGTATGTGGGGCGCGATTATTGCGCCGGTAATGGTTCTGTTGGTGGGTATTCTGCTGCCGCTGGGACTTTTCCCGGGCGATGCGCTGAGCTATGAACGCGTACTGGCGTTCGCCCAGAGCTTCATTGGCCGCGCGTTCCTGTTCCTGATGATCGTCCTGCCGCTGTGGTGCGGTTTACACCGTATGCACCATGCGATGCATGACCTGAAAATCCATGTGCCAAGCGGCAAATGGGTATTCTACGGTCTGGCGGCGATTCTGACCGTTGTCACGGCAATCGGCATCCTCACAATCTAAGCCATACGCCCTCTTATCTGCGCGATAAGAGGGCGCTTTTTTATTTCCCCTTCCCCCTTATTTTTCCCGCCAGGTTCTACACTTAGAAAAAACCGCTAAGGAAAATCCCATGCGCCTGCTGCCTGTCGTTGCCGCCGTTACCGCTGCGTTTCTGGTCGTCGCGTGTAGCACGCCTGTCCCGCCCAGGGGCGTTACCGTTGTCACTGACTTTGATGCCAGACGCTACATGGGCACCTGGTATGAAATCGCGCGTTTCGATCACCGCTTCGAAAGTGGTCTTGAAAAAGTGACGACAACCTACAGTCTGCGGGACGACGGTGGCCTGAACGTCCTCAACAAAGGCTACAACCCGGACAGGGGCATGTGGCAGAAAACAGAAGGGAAAGCCTGGTTTACGGGCGACCCCAGCCGCGCCGCGCTGAAGGTATCGTTCTTCGGCCCCTTCTACGGCGGGTATAACGTCATTGCGATCGACAGAGAGTACCGCCATGCGCTGGTGTGCGGCCCGGATCGCGACTACCTGTGGATACTCTCACGCACGCCGACGCTCTCCGAAGAGATGAAGCAGCAGATGCTGGCCGTCGCGACCCGGGAAGGGTTTGATGTCAGTAAATTAATCTGGGTAAAACAACCCGGCGCTTAACGCTTTTCCCGGAGGATTAGTGAGCGCTGAGCTTCAGCCCAATAATCCCCGCTACGATCAGCGCAAGGCTCGCCAGACGCGCAGGACTGGCGGATTCGCCAAGCAGCAAAATGCCGGTGATGGCAGCCCCTACCGCGCCGATGCCCGTCCAGACCGCGTATGCCGTGCCAACCGGCAGGGTTTTCATCGCCCATGACAACAGCGCCATACTGACAATCATCGCCGCAATGGTAATGACGCTGGGCGTCAGGCGACTGAATCCGTGGGTATATTTCAGACCAACCGCCCAAACGACTTCAAGCAGACCCGCAATGAACAAAATTATCCAGGACATATCTGGCTCCAGAAAAATGGGGCCGTCCCCGGTGAAAGATACATTTGCAGGTCGTCCTGCAAAGCAGAGGTGTGAGAAAGCATTTTTGCCTGCGAAAAAATCAAATTCAACCCTTTTATTTTCCACCGTTGCAAAAGCATGAATTGGGCGCAATTCGCAGCGCAGTTCACGCATTCGACGCTCATCGGACTTCTCTATGATGAGACGCTTTCTGAGGTCAGGAAGCCATCGCCTACTTCTGGATGCGGAAAGTTTATGTTAAAAATTTTAGTGATTGACCGCTGCCATTTCACCCGCACGGGGATAGAGGCCTGGCTTAATCATTCTGGCTTATTTGATTCTTCGTTCCTGGTATCAGGGTTGAATAACCTGCTACTGGCAAAAGAGCATATTTCCCAGTGGAAACCTCATCTGGTTATCGCTGACTTATATAGTTTTTTCAACTACAGCCACTCTTTTAAGCCAGCAGCGCCGCTCCTGATGGCCTGCGGAGCCACGCCTTTAATTTTGCTGCAATCAGGCGGCGGACAGTACCAGGCCGATAGCAACCCGCTGTATCAGGTTCATGCTGTAGTGTCGAAACAGGCCACGCTGCATGAGCTATCGCGGAATATTCAGGACGTGCTGCTTGCCCAGTCCGTTACTGACACGCCAAAAACCGCCACGCCGCTGCTTACGCCGCAAGAGGAAAAGGTGCTGACAATGTGGATGGAAGGTGCGGGAAACAACGCAATCGCGGCTGCGCTCGGTATTCACGGCAAAACGGTCTACACCTACAAACGCAATATCCGCATGAAATTGCATATGGATAATCGCTACTCGCCGTTTTTATCCTTACCGGAGCAAATCAATTAACGGTACGACGCCACGCCGTACCGTTCACATTTATTGCTGGGCTCTGGTCGCGGCGCCTGAAATGGCGCTGCCGCCTTCAGAGATATCCTGCCCAACGCCGCGTGTTGTATTACACGCAGTTAGCACGGAAGAAAGCACCAAAACAGAAAAGATCGCTGCAATTGTTTTCTTAACCATAACGTCTTCCTTTTCTAGCCAATGTTGTTTGTGTATAGCCACTTAAGCATAGACAAGATCCCGCAATGTGACGGGCGTTCGACGATTTTTTAAGACACCTGGAAGTAATTAGCTGGCAGCGTGAGAGATAGAATTGCCGAGATGTTTGATGTCTTCACCAAAGCCACGCGCGGTATTACACCCCGTCAGCAACGCGCCGGTGAAAAGGATGAGTGCTACAAGACTGATAAGACGTTTCATCATTCCTGCCCTGGAAAAGGTATGGCGCAGCTCAATGCTGCACCATAAATTCAACTTAGCAAATTGCTGACAAACTCCACGTCTGTTTTACCGGATGGCGGTAATACCCATGCGTCACGCAGTCGCCGTAGGCCCGATAAACTTGCGCCATCGGGCATTTCAGACGTTGTCATCAATATTAATGTCAGCGTCTTATTTAACGCGGGATACGTATTCGCCAGAGCGCGTATCCACTTTGATCACTTCGCCAATCTGGACGAACAGCGGAACTTTAACCACTGCGCCAGTAGACAGCGTAGCCGGTTTGCCGCCAGTACCTGCGGTATCGCCTTTCAGGCCTGGATCGGTATCTACGATTTCCAGTTCAACAAAGTTCGGCGGGGTCACGGTGATCGGCTGGCCGTTCCACAGGGTCACGATGCACTCAGCCTGATCCAGCAGCCATTTCGCGCTGTCGCCGATCGCTTTGGCGTCAGCAGACAGTTGTTCGAACGTTTCGTTGTTCATGAAGTGCCAGAACTCACCGTCGTTGTACAGGTAAGTCAGGTTCATATCGACAACATCGGCACCTTCAGCAGAGTCGGTGGATTTGAAGGTTTTCTCTACACGAGTGCCGGTCAGCAGGCGGCGCAGTTTTACGCGTGCGAACGCCTGGCCTTTACCCGGTTTAACGAATTCACTGGCTTCAACCGCATAAGGTTCGCCGTCCAACATGATTTTAAGACCAGCACGAAAATCGTTGCTATAGTACGTTGCCATAAGGCCCTCTGAAAATTGTTAACTGGTAGCTAAGCCACAAAATGGCGCATATTGTAACCCTAAATACCCCATCCAGAGAAGATTGGTTAGCGCAACTTGCCGATGTTGTGACCAATCCCGATGAACTACTGCATCTTTTGAATATAGACGCAGATGAAAAACTGTTGGCCGGACGCGACGCCAAACGCCTGTTCGCCCTGCGCGTACCGCGATCTTTCATCGCGCGTATGGAGAAAGGCAATCCCAACGATCCGCTTCTGCGTCAAGTACTTACCTCGCAGGACGAATTCGTAACCGCCCCCGGTTTTTCCACCGACCCGCTGGAAGAGCAGCACAGCGTCGTGCCCGGATTACTGCACAAATACCGCAACCGTGCGTTGCTGCTGGTAAAAGGCGGATGCGCGGTAAATTGCCGCTACTGCTTCCGTCGCCACTTCCCGTATGCGGATAATCAGGGCAACAAACGCAACTGGCAGGTCGCGCTGGACTACATCGCCGCACACCCTGAGCTGGATGAGATCATCTTCTCCGGCGGCGATCCTTTGATGGCGAAAGATCACGAACTGGACTGGTTGCTTACGCAACTGGAAACGATCCCGCACATCAAACGGCTGCGTATCCACAGTCGTTTGCCGATCGTGATCCCCGCGCGCATTACGGATGGGCTGGCAGCCCGCTTTACGCGCTCTTCTCTGCAAATTCTGCTGGTGAACCACATCAACCACGCCAACGAAATTGACGACACGTTCCGTCAGGCCATGACGACGCTGCGCAACGCGGGCGTTACCCTGCTCAACCAGAGCGTACTGCTACGCGGGGTGAACGATAACGCGCAAACTCTGGCAAACCTCAGCAATGCGCTGTTTGACGCCGGCGTCATGCCCTACTACCTGCATGTGCTGGATAAAGTTCAGGGCGCGGCGCATTTCATGGTGAGCGACGATGAAGCGCGGCGAATTATGCGTGAACTGCTGACGCGGGTATCCGGTTATATGGTGCCCAGACTGGCGCGTGAAATTGGCGGGGAACCGAGCAAAACACCATTAGATTTGCAGTTACGCCAGCAATAATTGTTCAAACGAGTGTCCGGTTTCGGACACTCGCCCTTAAAATCGCTTATTTGAATCCGTTCATATAGCGCGACGCTTTCCATATTATGTTATTTTAATAACATAACACACCGAATATATTTCAAAATTATATATTGATTCAAATTAAGTTACCTGATTAATAATTGGTTAGGGAGAACCTTTATGGCGATGAGTATCAAAGGCGTTAATACAGGCGTTATTCGCAAAGCGAATGAGTTTATTGCGCTGGCATTAAAAATAAAAGAACCGAGGAATAAAGAGTCGTTGTTTTTTCTGACGGCGCTGGAATTAAGAGATCTGCTGATCGCTCTGGAAAGCCGGCTGCACCAGAAGCATCACCTGTCCCCCAACGCTCGCCAACAATATGAAAAAGCACGGGATAGAGTCAGTAAAAAAATGCTTGAGGGTATTCCGGCCATTCAGGAAGAGGAACTCAAAAACGCAGATATTAATCGCCGGGTGAATACATTAACGCTGGTAGACGACCAGAGCGAAAACATCATGCTTTCTTTTACGCTGCATGACGGTAAAACATGCGAGCTGATGATTAATGAATTACAGATTGACGTTCTGGTGCGCGCAATTATTCGTGCTATAGATAATGCCGGTATGCGTGAGCTGGTGCTGCGTATTACATCACTACTGGATTTTCTGCCATTATATGATGCTGACTGTCTGGATAACGGTAATCTGGAATATGACGCCTACGCGCAACCTGAATGGAAGCACAATCTCTTCAGCCATTATCTGGCGGTGCTCTATCGTTATACCGATGAGACAGGTAAAACACATTTTAGCGGCGCCGTGGTGAAAAACCGCACCCCTTCTGGCAGCAAAGAGGCAGAGGCCATTTCACGCCGACTGCTTGATTTCAGCCCACGGCTGAAGAAGCTGGCCGGGAAACCGTGCCAGGTGTTTGTCAGAACGCTAACCGCTGATAAGACGCACAAACTCACTCAGGAGCAGTGCCTGCGCGCGTTGCATCATTTACGCGTTCAGTCGGTTGAGAAAACGAAAAACGCCTGATGGCGCTGCGCTTATCCGGCCTAAGACCACATGCGCCTGTATAGACCCACTGTATTACACAAAATCATTCAACCTGCATCGCAGCGGCAAGCAAAGAAATCCCCAGCAGCACAGATAACTATGTGACTGGGGTTTCACAGCGCAGCCAACAAAGAGGCAGGTTGAAGAATGAAGTGTAATCAGTTAGGGCACTTATAAACCTGACCGTTCATTTCACTGGCGGTCGGGACAAAGCTGGACAACATTCCCTGCGTTGGGCTGCTGACGCCATAAATCACATTTCCGCCCATTGCCGCAGCCTGGTTACGCAGGTCGTTCGCTGCACCACGCATGGAGCCGCCCTCTTCACCGTGCTGACCAGAAAGCCAGTTGCTTTGCTTACCGGTCGCAGTGCCGATCAACTGGCACTCTGCGCCAGGCTTGTCTTCCACAAAACGCACACTTTGCCCGGCAGCGGTCAGTTGGTTGCTGGAGCTACAACCCGCCATCAGCAGCGCAGCACCGACGATCCCTGCTAAATATTTTACGTGCATGTTATTCCCCATAATCAATGAGCTGGACGCCACTCACGTCGTCCATGTCTGAATCTTATACTAAAAAGATGACCAAAAGAAAAACCCCCGAACATTTCTGCCCGGGGGTTTCTAAATTCTGGGAGATGAGCCCCAAATCATTCTGGTTGCAGGAAGGCGTAATCCCCAGAAGCTTACTCAAGTAAGTGACTGGGGTTAGCAAACGCAGCCAACGCCTCTGCGGCCTGAAGGATGCAGGGTGTGGGCAATTACATCATGCCGCCCATTCCACCCATACCGCCCATGCCGCCGGCTGCACCTAAGTCAGGAGCATCGCCTTTCGGCAGGTCAGTTACCATGCACTCGGTAGTGATCATCAGACCAGCCACGGATGCCGCGTACTGCAAAGCAGAACGGGTTACTTTGGTCGGGTCCAGGATACCCATATCGATCATGTTGCCGTATTCTTCGGTTGCTGCGTTGTAACCGTAGTTGCCGTCGCCGCTTTTAACGGTGTTAGCCACAACAGACGGTTCTTCGCCGCAGTTCAGCACGATCTGACGCAGCGGGGATTCCATTGCGCGCAGCGCAACTTTGATACCCACGTTCTGGTCTTCGTTCTGGCCTTTGAGTTCCGCAATTTTAGACGCGACGCGAATCAGCGCAACACCACCACCAGCAACCACGCCTTCTTCAACCGCAGCACGGGTCGCGTGCAGGGCATCTTCAACGCGTGCTTTTTTCTCTTTCATTTCAACTTCGGTCGCAGCGCCAACTTTGATAACCGCAACACCGCCTGCCAGTTTCGCTACGCGCTCTTGCAGTTTTTCACGGTCGTAATCGGAAGTAGCTTCTTCGATCTGCTGACGGATCTGAGTGACACGGCCCTGGATCGCAGACTCTTCACCCACGCCATCAATGATGGTGGTGGTGTCCTTGTTGATCACAACGCGTTTTGCCTGACCCAGGTCTTCCAGGGTAGATTTTTCCAGCTCCATACCGATCTCTTCAGAGATGACGGTACCACCGGTCAGGGTTGCGATATCTTGCAGCATCGCTTTACGACGGTCACCGAAGCCCGGCGCTTTAACCGCCGCCACTTTCACGATGCCGCGCATGGTGTTAACCACCAGCGTAGCCAGCGCTTCACCTTCCACATCTTCCGCGATGATCAGCAGCGGTTTGCCTGCTTTCGCAACGGCTTCCAGAACCGGCAGCATTTCGCGGATGTTAGAGATTTTCTTATCAGCCAGCAGGATGAACGGGCTTTCCAGTTCTACTGCGCCAGTTTCCGGCTTGTTGATGAAGTAAGGAGACAGGTAGCCACGGTCGAACTGCATACCTTCAACCACGTCCAGCTCATCCTGCAAACCAGTACCGTCTTCAACGGTGATCACGCCTTCTTTACCGACTTTGTCCATCGCTTCAGCGATCAGTTTACCTACGGTTTCGTCGGAGTTAGCGGAGATAGTACCAACCTGAGCAATGGCTTTAGAATCAGAGCACGGTACGGACAGGGTTTTCAGTTCTTCAACCGCAGCAGCAACCGCTTTGTCGATACCACGTTTCAGATCCATCGGGTTCATGCCCGCAGCAACGGCTTTCAGACCTTCAGTGATGATGGACTGAGCCAGTACGGTCGCGGTGGTGGTGCCGTCGCCTGCCGCGTCGTTCGCTTTAGAGGCAACTTCTTTCACCATCTGCGCGCCCATGTTTTCGAACTTGTCTTCCAGCTCGATTTCACGCGCTACGGAAACACCATCTTTCGTGATGGTCGGCGCACCGAAAGATTTATCCAGAACCACGTTACGGCCTTTCGGACCGAGGGTCACTTTCACTGCGTCTGCCAGTACGTTTACGCCGCGCAGCATTTTCACACGAGCGTCGTTACCGAATTTTACGTCTTTAGCTGCCATTTTCTCTTTCCCTTAAATTCGTATGTTCAGTGTCGTTCGCGGATTACGCTTCAACAATTGCCAGAATGTCGCTTTCAGACATGATCAACACTTCTTCATTGTCGATCTTCTCAGATTTCACACCATAGCCATCGTTGAAAATAACGATGTCGCCAACCTTAACGTCCAGCGGCTGCACAGTACCGTTATCCAGGATGCGACCCTTACCGACAGCGATGATTTCGCCACGCGTTGATTTACCCGCTGCGGAACCGGTCAGAACAATGCCGCCAGCAGATTTGGATTCA
Source organism: Citrobacter sp. CK198 (assembly GCF_030333295.1). NCBI lineage: Bacteria > Pseudomonadati > Pseudomonadota > Gammaproteobacteria > Enterobacterales > Enterobacteriaceae > Citrobacter > Citrobacter sp. CK198. Next base: position 493,603 of record NZ_JAOWGE010000035.1, read on the forward strand.
ACTTCTTTACGTTTGACGATCACACGATCATGTAACGGACGAATACTCATTGATAGCTCTCCTTTGAGAAAGTCTTTATCAGTTATGGGTGACGCCGGCCCGTGAACGGTTTCCCGGCTAGTGACCAGAGAGATGGGGATGGGTTTTTGCCCCTTCAAGGGGGCAGATGAAAAAAAATTCTTATCAGCAGAAAATCGCGCGAAAACGGTAGCTCACCTCACATTTCATAACGATTTAAGGCGGCCCGTCATAAGTAAATCCGATTGTGTTACCATCGAAAATCTGCGCAGTTGCCCAAAAATTGGGCGTAACCGGATAGTGACTCATGAGTGGACTAAAACAAGAGCTGGGACTGGCTCAGGGCGTGGGCCTGTTGTCGACATCACTGTTAGGAACCGGCGTCTTTGCCGTCCCGGCGCTGGCCGCGCTGGTGGCGGGCAATAACAGCCTGTGGGCCTGGCCTGCGCTCATCGTTTTAGTCTTTCCTGTGGCGATTGTTTTTGCCATCCTGGGACGTCATTTCCCCAGTGCGGGCGGCGTGGCGCATTTTGTCGGGATGGCGTTTGGTTCGCGAATGGCGCGCGTCACCGGATGGCTGTTCCTGTCGGTCATCCCCGTCGGCCTGCCGGCGGCGCTGCATATCGCCGCCGGGTTCGGTCAGGCGATGTTTGGCTGGCACGGCTGGCAGCTTTTACTGGCGGAATTCGGCACGCTGGCGCTGGTGTGGTTCATTGGCTCTCGCGGCGCCAGTTCCAGCGCCAACCTGCAAACGATCATTGCCGGGCTGATTGTGGCGCTGATTGTCGCCATCTGGTGGGCGGGCGATCTCAAGCCGAACAAAATTCCATTCCCTGCCCCTGCGGATATTGAGCTGCCCGCCCTGTTCGCCGCGCTGTCGGTTATGTTCTGGTGCTTTGTCGGCCTTGAAGCGTTCGCCCATCTGGCATCGGAATTTAAAAACCCTGAACGCGATTTCCCGCGCGCGCTGATGATCGGCCTGCTGCTGGCCGGCTCCGTTTATTGGGCGTGTACGGTGGTGGTTCTGCATTTTGACGCCTACGGCGCGCAAATGGCGGCGGCAGCGTCGCTCCCTGACATCGTCGTGCGATTATTTGGCGTACAGGCGCTGTGGGTCGCCTGCATTATTGGTTATCTGGCCTGCTTCGCCAGCCTGAATATCTATATCCAGAGTTTCGCCCGCCTTGTCTGGTCACAGGCGCAGGACAGGCCAGATCATTATCTGGCACGCCTTTCTGCCCACCGCGTTCCCCGCAATGCGCTGAACGCCGTACTGGGCTGTTGCGTACTCAGCACATTGTGCATTTACATCCTTGAGATCAATCTCGACGCGCTGATCGTCTATGCCAACGGCATTTTCATTATGATCTACTTGCTGTGTATGCTGGCCGGGTGTCGGTTGCTGGCAGGACGCTATCGCGCGCTGGCGGTGACTGGCGCTCTGCTGTGTCTGTTATTGCTGGCAATGGTGGGATGGAAGTGTCTGTACGCGCTGATTATGCTGACGGCGCTGTGGCTGTTTTTACCCCGCAGGTTGGCTAAGCGTCAGCATTCGTAGGCCCGGTAAGCATAGCGCCACCGGGCATTTATGCCGGATGGCGCCGCTGAAGCGGTTTATCCGGCCTACGGTTCAACGTTTGATTTAATCCTTGCGGTCGTCTTTATGATCTAAACGGTCACGCTCGTCCTCTTTACGCTGAAACTCACCGTCAAACGTCTCGCCGCCGCCCGTTCCGGCGCTAAAACCGCCGCCAGGCATACGGGAAAAACGCAAATGCGGCAGCAGCTTCATGGTCAGGTGTTTCTGCACGGGCGGCAATAAAAGAAGCAGCCCCAGGAAGTCGGTGAAGAAGCCGGGCAGCACCAGCAGCAGGCCCGCGATGATCAGCGACACGCTCTTGATCATCTCCGCCGCCGGACTTTCGCCAGCCGCCATTTTCTGCTGCATCAACAAAAAGTTCTTGAAACCCTGGTTTCGCACCAGCGACATACCAATGACCGAGGTGAAAATCACCAGGATCAGCGTCATCAGGACGCCCAGCACATGGGCGACCTGGATAAAAATAGAAATCTCAATGTAAACATAGAGAAAGATGGCAATAAACGGTATCCAGCGCAAAGGACTCTCCTGTAAATGACAGCCGTTTTCATCACGTCTGTCTGATATGGGTGCGCGATTCGCATGCGTCAGATGTTGAGACGGTTAGCAAAATTTCAAGCTGTTTGTACACTTATTTTTAGTGGTAATCCCAAAGCGGTGACCTATTTCACAAAATAATAAATAAGGGGTAACTTCCCACACTTTAAGTGATCCAGGTTACGGTAGAAATCCTGAAGCAGAATATGATCTCGAGTATCAGACCGATGCAGGGGATAATCGTCGGTCAGGAAACATTCGAAACCACATATATCCTGTGTGTTTATGTAATTATTGGCAGCTTGAAAAAGAAGGTTCACATGTTAAACAACATTCGTATCGAAGAAGATTTGTTGGGTACCAGGGAAGTTCCAGCGGATGCCTACTATGGTGTTCACACTCTGAGAGCGATTGAAAACTTCTACATTAGCAATAACAAAATCAGCGATATCCCTGAATTTGTACGCGGTATGGTAATGGTAAAAAAGGCAGCGGCCCTGGCCAACAAAGAGCTGCAAACCATCCCTAAAAGTGTGGCCAACGCCATCATTGCCGCATGTGATGAAGTCCTGAATAACGGCAAATGCATGGACCAGTTCCCGGTAGACGTTTACCAGGGCGGTGCAGGTACTTCCGTCAACATGAACACCAACGAAGTGCTGGCCAATATCGGGCTGGAGCTGATGGGTCATCAGAAAGGTGAATATCAGTACCTGAACCCGAACGACCATGTGAATAAATGTCAGTCCACCAACGACGCCTATCCGACCGGTTTCCGTGTTGCCGTTTACGCGTCTATCGTCAAACTCATTGATGCAATCAATCAGTTGCGTGAAGGCTTCGAGCGTAAAGCCGTTGAGTTCCAGGACATCCTGAAAATGGGTCGTACCCAGTTGCAGGATGCTGTACCGATGACCCTCGGCCAGGAATTCCGCGCTTTCAGCGTACTGCTGAAAGAAGAAGTGAAAAGCATTGAACGTACTGCTGAGCTGCTGCTGGAAGTTAACCTCGGCGCGACGGCAATCGGTACTGGCCTGAACACCCCGAAAGAATACTCTCCGCTGGCGGTGCAGAAACTGGCTGAAGTCACTGGCTTTGCCTGCGTACCGGCAGAAGACCTGATTGAAGCAACGTCCGACTGCGGCGCTTATGTCATGGTACACAGCGCGCTGAAACGTCTGGCTGTGAAGATGTCTAAAATCTGTAACGACCTGCGTTTGCTCTCCTCAGGCCCACGCGCGGGTCTGAACGAGATCAACCTGCCGGAACTACAGGCGGGCTCTTCTATCATGCCAGCGAAAGTAAACCCGGTAGTACCGGAAGTTGTTAACCAGGTATGCTTCAAAGTCATCGGTAACGACACCACCGTAACGATGGCAGCCGAAGCAGGCCAGTTGCAGCTGAACGTAATGGAGCCGGTTATCGGCCAGGCGATGTTCGAATCTATCCACATTCTGAGCAATGCCTGCTACAACCTGCTGGAAAAATGCATTAACGGCATTACCGCAAACAAAGAAGTGTGCGAAGGATACGTTTATAACTCCATCGGCATCGTCACCTACCTCAACCCGTTCATCGGCCACCACAACGGCGACATCGTTGGTAAGATTTGCGCCGAGACCGGTAAGAGCGTCCGTGAAGTGGTGCTGGAGCGCGGCCTGTTGACTGAAGCAGAGCTGGACGATATTTTCTCCGCACAGAACCTGATGCACCCGGCTTACAAAGCAAAACGTTATACTGATGAAAGCGAACAGTAATCGTACAGGGTAGTAACACAGGAGGCACGTCAGATGACGTGCCTTTTTTCTTGTCATAAGTTACCAAATAACAACAATTTAATATCAACTTGTTAAACAACAAGGAAGGCTAATATGATAGTTTTAGAACTTATCATCGTTTTGCTGGCAATCTTTTTGGGTGCCAGACTTGGGGGCATCGGTATTGGATTTGCAGGTGGGCTTGGCGTTCTGGTTCTTGCAGCCATCGGCGTTAAACCAGGGAATATCCCGTTCGATGTTATTTCCATCATCATGGCGGTTATCGCTGCCATCTCCGCAATGCAGGTTGCGGGCGGTCTGGACTATCTGGTTAACCAGACGGAAAAACTGCTGCGCAAAAACCCGAAATACATCACGATCCTTGCACCGATCGTCACTTATTTCCTGACTATCTTTGCCGGTACTGGCAACATCTCTCTGGCAACCCTGCCGGTTATCGCTGAAGTGGCGAAGGAGCAAGGCATCAAACCTTGCCGTCCGCTCTCCACCGCGGTGGTTTCCGCACAGATTGCGATCACCGCATCGCCTATCTCTGCGGCGGTTGTGTACATGTCTTCCGTCATGGAAGGTCATGGCATCAGCTATATTCACCTGTTGTCCGTGGTGATTCCGTCCACTCTGCTGGCGGTACTGGTGATGTCCTTCCTGGTCACAATGCTGTTTAACTCTAAACTTTCTGACGACCCGGTTTACCGCAAACGTCTGGAAGAAGGGCTGATCGAGCTGCGCGGCGAAAAGCAAATTGAAATCAAACCGATGGCAAAAACCTCGGTCTGGCTGTTCCTGCTGGGCGTTGTCTGCGTCGTGGTTTATGCCATCGTCAACAGTCCAAGCCTCGGTCTGGTCGCAACACCGCTGATGAACACCACCAACGCGATTCTGATCATCATGCTGAGCGTCGCGACGCTGACGACCATCGTCTGCCGCGTCGAAACGGACTCCATCCTGAACTCCAGTACCTTTAAAGCGGGTATGAGCGCCTGTATCTGTATTCTGGGCGTAGCATGGTTGGGCGATACTTTCGTTTCTCACAACATCGACTGGATCAAAGACACTGCGGGTAGCGTGATTCAGGGCCATCCGTGGCTGCTGGCCGTCATCTTCTTCTTTGCTTCCGCTCTGCTGTACTCTCAGGCAGCCACAGCGAAAGCGTTGATGCCAATGGCGCTGGCGCTGAACGTCTCTCCGCTGACCGCTGTCGCGTCTTTCGCTGCGGTTTCCGGCCTGTTCATTCTGCCGACCTACCCAACGCTGGTCGCTGCGGTTCAGATGGATGACACCGGTACAACCCGTATCGGTAAATTCGTCTTTAACCACCCGTTCTTTATCCCAGGTACGCTGGGTGTTGCCCTTGCCGTTTGCTTCGGCTTCCTGCTGGGCAGCGTCATGCTGTAAGTTCTCCTCGCGGGGCGTATACGCGCCCCGCTTTCTTACCTCCGCTTTGACTAACATCCCGCCGCCTTCCGTTGTATAGTGACCACACTCTTGCTGCTCTTTCTGTTCTTTCGAGGTGTTTATGCTTGATGATAATAGTCAGGATATCTCCATCCCCGAGGCCGTCGTGGTGCTCTGTACCGCGCCGGATGAAGCAACAGCCCAGGATCTGGCCGCTAAGGTGCTGGCAGAAAAACTGGCCGCCTGCGCCACGTTACTGCCGGGCGCGACATCCTTGTATTACTGGGAGGGCAAACTGGAGCAGGAATACGAAGTGCAGATGATTTTAAAAACCACCGTTTCGCACCAGCAAGCGCTTCTTGAATGCCTGAAGTCTCATCACCCGTATCAAACGCCTGAACTTCTGGTTTTACCCGTCACTCACGGAGACACTGATTACCTCTCATGGCTCAACGCATCCTTACGCTGATCCTGCTGCTGTGTAGCACATCCGCCTTCGCCGGATTATTTGACGCACCAGGCCGCTCGCAGTTTGTCCCTGCTGACCAGGCTTTTTCCTTTGATTTTCAGCAGAATCAACATGACCTGAACCTCTCCTGGCAGGTGAAAGACGGCTACTATCTTTACCGCAAACAGATAAGCATCACCCCCTCTCAGGCCGAAATGGCCGAAGTCCGGCTCCCGGCGGGCGTCTGGCATGAAGATGAGTTTTATGGCAAAAGCGAAATCTACCGCAAGCGCTTAAACATTCCGCTCATCGTTAACCAGGCCGCACCCGGCGCGACGTTAACCGTGACGTATCAGGGCTGTGCTGACGCAGGCTTCTGCTATCCGCCGGAAACCAAAACCGTGCCGTTAAGCGAAGTGAGCGCCAGCACGGTGGCTAAATCCACGCCGTCGCCGGTCGCGGCGCAAACGAAAGAGACGCCGCAACCTGCCGCCCGGCTGCCTTTCTCCGCACTGTGGGCATTGCTGATTGGTATCGGGATCGCCTTTACGCCCTGCGTCCTGCCGATGTATCCGCTGATTTCCGGCATTGTACTCGGCGGTAAACAACGCCTCTCAACCGGACACGCGCTGCTGCTGACCTTTATCTACGTACAGGGTATGGCGCTTACCTACACCGCGCTGGGGCTGGTTGTGGCCGCTGCCGGGCTACAGTTCCAGGCGGCGCTCCAGCACCCTTATGTGCTAATCGGCCTTGCGCTGATCTTCACGCTGCTGGCGCTGTCAATGTTCGGACTGTTCACGCTACAGCTGCCTTCTTCACTGCAAACTCGCCTCACGTTGATGAGTAACCGTCAGCAGGGCGGCTCTCCTGGCGGCGTATTTGTCATGGGTGCGATTGCCGGGCTTATCTGCTCGCCATGCACCACCGCGCCGCTGAGCGCCATTTTGCTGTACATCGCCCAGAGCGGGAACATGTGGCTTGGCGGTGGAACGCTGTATCTCTACGCGCTGGGCATGGGGCTGCCGCTGATTCTGGTCACCGTGTTTGGCAACCGTCTGCTACCAAAAAGCGGCCCGTGGATGGAACACGTCAAAACCGCTTTTGGCTTTGTGATCCTCGCGCTACCGGTCTTTTTGCTGGAGCGGGTAATCGGCGACGAGTGGGGGCTGCGTCTGTGGTCGCTGCTGGGCGTCGCCTTCTTCGGCTGGGCGTTTATTACCAGCCTGCACGCCAGACGCGGCGGGATGCGCATTGTGCAAATCATCCTGCTGGCGGCGGCGCTGGTCAGCGTACGCCCGTTACAGGACTGGGCGTTTGGCGCAACGACCGCCCAGACGCAGGCGCACCTGAACTTCAAGCCGATTACGACAGTCGATGCGTTAAATCAGGCGCTGGCAGAGGCAAAAGGAAAGCCGATAATGCTGGATCTCTACGCCGACTGGTGCGTCGCCTGTAAAGAGTTTGAGAAGTACACCTTCAACGATCCGCAGGTTCAGCAGACGCTGGGCGACACCGTGCTGCTACAGGCTAATGTCACCGCCAACAATGCGCAGGATGTCGCCTTGCTCAGGCACCTGAATGTGCTGGGTTTACCGACAATACTGTTTTTTGATGCGCAAGGCCATGAGCACCCGAATGCGCGAGTGACGGGCTTTATGGATGCGACGACCTTTAGCGCACATTTGCGCGATCGCCAACCGTGAGCGACACTTTCTGTGGGAAAGACGGAGGAGAATACCGTGCAACGTGAAGATGTCCTGGGAGAAGCCCTGAAATTACTTGAGGTTCAAGGGATAGCAAACACTACGCTTGAGATGGTGGCAGAACGCATTGATTATCCGCTTGATGAGTTACAGCGCTTCTGGCCCGATAAAGAGGCTATTCTGTACGACGCCCTGCGTTATCTGAGTCAACAGGTAGACATCTGGCGTCGCCAGCTTTTGCTTGATGAAACCCTTACCGCAGAACAAAAACTGCTGGCGCGCTATAACGCGCTTTCGGAGTGCGTGAGCAACAACCGCTACCCCGGTTGTCTGTTTATTGCTGCCTGTACGTTTTATCCCGATCCTGCCCACCCTATTCACCAACTGGCCGATCAGCAAAAACGGGCGGCGCATGACTTCACCCACGAATTGCTGACAACGCTCGAAATTGACGACCCGGCGATGGTGGCGAAACAGATGGAACTGGTGCTGGAAGGTTGCCTCAGCCGAATGCTGGTCAATCGCAGCCAGGCTGATGTGGATACTGCTCACCGTCTGGCGGAGGATATACTGCGCTTTGCCCGCTGCCGTCAGGGTGGCGCGTTGACGTAATTAGAGCCAATTTTGCGCTTTTTGCGTGAAAAGCAGGCAGTCAGCTGTCTTTTGTCATTTTTTTCATGGAAAGCCGTTGACGCCTGCGCCCCTTTACGGTTTAATGCGCCCCGTTGCCCGGATAGCTCAGTCGGTAGAGCAGGGGATTGAAAATCCCCGTGTCCTTGGTTCGATTCCGAGTCCGGGCACCAAAATTTAAAGAAACCAGCCTACGGGCTGGTTTTTTGCTTTCTGGCGTTCCGGTAGATTTCTGGTCATTGCAGGACGTTATTTGCTTGCTGGATTTCTCGTCGTTTTCTTAGATGTTCGTTGCATTTAAAGACATATATACCCTCTGACAAGCCTATCTCTTACTTCCAGCTACGGTTATTTTCATTTCTAACTGTTCATAATGATGCAAAAGCACGAGGAAAACGGGGGAATCTGACAACATACGCCCTCCACTAGTCATATGGGGATCTTCACAAGTCCGTCCACCCGCAACATACACTTCTTTCCCTTTCACTTCTTACCATTACCAGAATCCCCCACCATAAAATGATTTATCAGTAGTAATACTACTTGAGCTGAACGTATTGCATTATTAAACCTGAGTGTCCGCTCTGAGCGAGGAGCGGAAGTTCATAATTCCTTTAGACAATCCTCCAGGGAGGTTATGATAAAAATATACAGCCACAAAGGGAGTGGACATGACATTGTTTGAGGAATGTAAGGAGTTGCTCAAGGCAGATTTTGATGTTGTGGAAGGGGATGATTTGAGTATGGTAATGGATATTTTTCATCAATATCCATGGCATAGCGGTAATCTCATATGGTCAGAAATGGATTTCAGCGATTATGAACTCACTCATGATATGTTTAATGGGAGCGGCTTAGGCAATGAAACTGTATTTGTCATAGCGGATGATGCCGATGTGCCCGTGTTCAGAACCCATCTACAACTCATTGTCGATAATATCTACGATGTCATCGCCATATCACCTAACCTATTTATTTTTAACGATAAGATAATGATTACGCCTTTATTCCCTCATAATTTTATACGGTTGGGTCTGCGAAAGTGATGAGCAGAAATACTGACCTGCTCCCCGTTGATCAACTCAGACTGTTGTTAGCAACGTCTCCTCCTGGCACAGAGCTGCCTGTCAGATTAGATTAAACTCTGTATTGTGACAAAGCCAGATCAAGTCTGAGCTAATACATATGAAGAGTGTATACAGGCTTCGCACCGCAGCAAACCGTTCTGACTTAATGGTAGATATCACAGCGAGAAAGATTGAAAGACATATACAAACTAAAGAAAACCTGCACCCCCGGTAAAAATGAACTGTGTGAAAGAGTGGAATAGCCTCTTGAAATAACAATACACTGCACACGCCGAAAAAATCAGTCCATTAAGAATAATATATTTATGTAGAATCTTATGTGGTTCATTCACCTTATCTTTTCGCCATTCAATTATCCTTAAGTTAAATTTATCATATTACTATATGATAACTACAGCGATAGTCCCGTCATTACGGATATGTAATTCATCTACGAGATCAAAAAACAAATTAGTTCTGCATATGACTAATTATTCATTTGTGACGCCACATAAATTTAAGAACATATCATTATTTTTAACTACACCTGGTTATTTCCTGAAGAAAAAGCTATTATTCGGCAGATTTTAATCCATTAGAAGAGAGTCAGGTATAAGCGGAATGTCGGCAAAATAAAGGATAACAGGTGATATGAAAAATAATAATGGACTAGAGAAACGCAGGTTTATGACACAAAATGAAATCAATTTAATTCTTAATGCTGTTAGTACAGGAACCTATGCAGTGCGTAATCGCTGTCTGGTTTTGCTGTGTTTTATTCATGGGTTAAGGGCAAGCGAAATATGTCGTCTGCGTATCTCAGATATTGACCTTAAGGATAAATGTATACATATTTACCGATTAAAAAAAGGATTCTCAACTACCCATCCCTTACTTGAAGAGGAAATTCGTTCGATAAAGTCCTGGCTGAAAATTCGCCTTACAAGCCAACATTCAGAAACTGAATGGTTATTTTTATCACGTAAAGGCAATCCCCTTTCAAGACAGCAATTTTATCAGATAATCGCCAGGGCCGGGAAGAAAGCAAAACTAGCAATTTGTGCCCACCCGCATATGCTTCGCCATTCCTGTGGATTTGCTCTGGCAAATATGGGGATAGATACCCGCTTGATTCAGGATTACCTTGGCCATCGCAATATTCGTCATACTGTCTGGTATACTGCCAGTAATGCTGGTCGTTTTTATGGCATCTGGAATAAAACAAAAAACAGAGATGTCTGTAGCAGACTGTAAGGAAAGAAAAATATAGACAGTAAATAAGTCTGAATAAAGCTATGTGCCATGGATGGCACTGCAATAGTCGCATTATCAGTATGGTTATCTATTTTATGTTTCTGCACTATATCCTGTGTTATTTTTTCTTACCAGTATAATTGACACCTCTGACATGGTCTGAATAGTTATTCCCCCGCTGAATACGTTTTTCCCCTCTGAGAATATACGGAATAGTCTTCTTGTGATGTCTGATGAAATCTTTAGAATGAAGTCGCCCAATGACATGGGGCTTTGTGAGCTTCATAGAATAAAATGGGATAGTGGTCAATATGTGCAATTAATAATACATCCCTAGCTTTAGCTATCAGTTATTCGTATCACTGGAGCTGACTCTTTATCATTCTGATACCAGGAGAAATATTATGAACCGACGCCGTTTTCTTACTGCCAGAGAAGTTCAGGCCATGATGAAAGCCGTACGTCATGGTCAGACAGGAGAGCGAGATTATTGCCTTATCCTGCTGGCCTTTCGTCATGGAATGCGTATAAGTGAACTACTGAACCTGCATTACCGGGATTTTGATCTTTATGAAGGTCGGATCAATATCCGCCGACTGAAAAATGGTTTTTCTACTATTCATCCCCTCATGCCGGACGAGTGTGAAGCCATTGAATGCTGGAGCCGGGTTCGTGCGAGTTGGAAAGGAGCGCAGAAAATAAACGCGGTGTTTATTTCCCGTAAAGGCTCACAACTTTCCCGCCAGCAGGCATACCGTATAATACGTTCTGCTGGCCAAAAGGCCGGAACCAGCACCACCACACATCCGCATATGCTGCGACATGCATGTGGTTATGAACTTGCTGAAAGAGGTACAGATACACGTCTAATCCAGGATTACCTTGGTCACCGAAATATTCGCCACACCGTACGTTATACAGCCAGTAATGCCGCCCGGTTTGCAGGATTATGGGAAAGGGTAAATCCGCTAGAGGAAAAGCTACTAAAACAGAAGATCAAAAATGATGAACTATATAGTTCATTGATAACTAAGGAAAAATAAGACATTGAACAGGTCAATTGGGACCAAACTGTCTATATCGTAGAGGAATTTTGTAATTTTCTGCAACCTGTAAGTCCATTTTTTTTGCGAAAAAAAAATATCCAACTGATTTAAAATTGTTTTTTTACTCACATTTTTTTACGTTTCATACATCCTCACCTTTTTTCCGCACCTTTTCTCCGCACGTCGAGTTCTGCTTTCCACTTGTCTTGTTGATATAACTCACGATCACCTCAGATATATTCATCTATATAAAACCAAAAAATAAGAATTAAATTCCAGAGCAACGCATAAAAAAACGAAATTAAGAAATTTATTGCTACGAGTCAAAATGGTCCCAATTGACTCATCAGTTGGGTAAAAACTGCGCAAGATCGGCAGTCGAACTATTCGGCTTAAACCTGAAATGCCAGGAAGGTACAACGACTGCCAGTTTCGGTTCGTAATATCGACATTGTTTAAAGGAAAACCGCATGAAAATCAAAACACTGGCAATCGTTGTTCTGTCAGCACTGTCCCTGAGCTCCACAGCAGCCCTGGCCGACACCACCACGGTAAACGGCGGCACCGTGCATTTTAAAGGGGAAATCGTTAACGCCGCTTGTGCAGTTGATGCCGGTTCTATCGATCAGACAGTTCAGTTAGGCCAGGTTCGTTCCGCCAAACTCGCTGCTGAAGGCAACACCAGCTCCGCTGTGGGTTTCAACATTCAACTGGATGATTGCGACACGACCGTTGCGACCCAGGCATCCGTTGCGTTCACAGGTACTGCTGTTGATGGCGCCAACCCTACCGTTCTGGCGCTACAGGGTTCCGCATCAGGCGGCGCGACTAACGTCGGCGTACAGATCCTCGACAAAACTGGCACCGCTCTGGAGCTGGATGGCGCAACCTTCAGCAGCGCTACCACGCTGAATGACGGTACTAACATCATTCCTTTCCAGGCTCGTTACTACGCAACTGGCGCAGCAACTGCCGGTACTGCGAACGCAGACGCAACCTTCAAAGTGCAATACCAGTAATTCAAACGTCTGACAGGGAAGCATTCCGGGCCAGGATGGCCCGTTATCCATAACAGGACAGGGGTGATAACGATGCAAGGAGTGAGATCAGGTCTGCTGATATTTCTGTTTCCGTCGCTGGCACTGGCTGGCAATCACTGGAACGTGACGTTGCCCGGGGGAAACATGCGTTTCCAGGGGGTCATTATTGCCGAATCCTGCCGCGTTGAAGCAGGAGATCAACAGATGACGGTCAATATGGGGCAGATCAGCAGTAATCGGTTTCATTCGTCAGGGGAAGATGCCAACCCCGTGCCATTCGATATTCATCTACAGGATTGCAGCACTGCCGTGAGTCAGCGCGTAGGCGTGTCATTTCGCGGAGTTGCCGACGGCAAAAACCCGGAGGTGCTTTCAGTTGGCGAAGGGCCGGGGATAGCAACCGGCGTAGGCATCGCTTTATTTGATAAAGACAATCAATTGATTCCACTCAACAGCCAGCCGGGCGCCTGGACGCGGCTGTATAGCGGCCCCACCACGCTTCATTTCGTGGCGAAGTATCGGGCGACCGGGAAGCAGGTCACCGGGGGAGCCGCCAATGCTCAAATCTGGTTCTCTCTGACCTATCAGTAATTAGCCAGCAGGCATGCCGGAAACAGGAAACAACGGTGAGTACGAAAGGGGAAAATGTGAAAAAAACACTGGAGATGACACGCGGCTTACTGGCGGGCTTTTTGATGCTCGCCGCAAGCGGTTTTTCCACCAGCGCTGAAGCAGGCGTGGCGCTGGGCGCAACCCGGGTTATCTATCCGGCTGGACAAAAACAGGTTCAGTTGGCGGTGACCAATAACGACAATAACAGTACCTATCTGATTCAGTCATGGGTTGAAAACGCCGATGGCGGCAAAGATGGTCGTTTTGTCATCACCCCTCCGCTGTTTGCGATGCAAGGTAAGAAAGAGAATACCTTGCGCATTATTGATGCCACCAACAACCAGTTACCGCAGGACCGGGAAAGCCTGTTCTGGGTAAACGTAAAAGCCATTCCTTCGATGGATAAATCAAAGCTCAGCGATAACACCTTACAACTGGCGATTATCAGCCGCATCAAACTCTACTACCGCCCAACGAAACTGGCTCTGCCACCGGATCAGGCGGCGGAAAAACTGACCTTTAACCGTGACGGTTCATCGCTGACGCTCAACAACCCGACGCCGTATTACCTGACGGTGACCGAACTCAATGCCGGTACGCGCGTACTGGAAAATGCGCTGGTGCCGCCAATGGGTAAAACCTCGGTCAAGTTGCCACCTGATGCCGGTAGCAACATTACCTACCGGACGATTAATGACTATGGCGCACTGACCCCGCAAATGAAGGGCGTTCTGCGTTAACACAGGGGCCGTCCACCAACAGGACTCCCCCGCACATTACAATTAAGAACTGACAGCCGGGCGACTTCGGACCGGAGGGACTATGTCACATCTCAAATACGGACTGGACCGTTTGGGTTCCCAACGCGCCCGGCGCAAAGCATTCTCTATTTTTGTCCTTGCGCAGATACCATTGGCGCTTTGCCTCGCGGGTTTCGCGCGGGCAGATCTCTATTTTAACCCCCGTTTCCTGGCCGACGATCCCTCGGCCGTTGCGGATCTCTCTGGATTTGAAAACGGGCAAGAGGTGCCGCCTGGCGCCTATCGCGTGGATATCTATCTGAACGATGGCTTTATAACTACCCGCGACGTCACGTTTAACGCTGGCGCAAACGGTCATCGACTGGAACCGTGCCTGACCCGTAGCCAGCTCGCTGGCATGGGGGTCAGCACGTCGGCCATCACCGGTATGGATACGCTGGCGTCCGACGCCTGCGTACCGTTGACGGAAATGGTCAAAGATGCCACCACCCGCTTCGATGTCAGCCAACAGCGCCTGTACCTGAGTGTCCCGCAGGCTTTCATGGGCAATCGCGCGCGCGGTTATATTCCACCGGAACTCTGGGATGACGGGATTAACGCCGGTTTGCTGAACTATAACTTTACCGGCAACAACGTACATAACGATGCCAGCGACAGCAGCAATTACGCGTATTTAAACCTGCAAAGCGGCCTCAACCTTGGCGCCTGGCGTCTGCGTGATAACACCATCTGGAGCTACAGCAGTGGCGGTAGCGCGTCCAGTAATGAGAATAAATGGCAGCATGTGAACAGCTGGCTGGAGCGCGATATTACCCCCCTGCGCGCCCGCCTGACGCTTGGCGACAGCTACACCAACGGCGATATCTTCGACGGGATTAACTTCCGTGGCGCCCAGTTAGCCTCTGACGACAATATGCTGCCGGATAGCCAGAAAGGCTTTGCGCCGGTCATCCACGGCATTGCGCGCGGCACGGCGCAGGTCTCTATCAAACAAAACGGCTATGAAATCTACCAGAGCACGGTGCCGCCGGGCCCCTTCACAATTAACGATCTCTACGCCGCAGGCAACGGCGGCGATCTCCAGGTCACCATCAAAGAGGCCGATGGCACCAGCCAGGTCTTCAGCGTGCCGTGGTCTACGGTGCCAATGTTACAGCGTGAAGGGCACACCCGTTATGCAGTGACCGCTGGTGAATACCGCAGCGGCAACGACCAGCAGGAAAAACCAAAGTTCTTCCAGAGCACCCTCCTGCACGGGCTCCCGGCAGGCTGGACGCTGTATGGCGGCACCCAACTGGCCGACAACTATCGCGCCTTCAATTTAGGGGTCGGTAAGAACATGGGCGAGTTCGGCGCGGTTTCGCTGGATGCAACTCAGGCCAACGCCACCCTGCCTGACGACAGCTCTCACCAGGGGCAATCGATACGCTTCCTTTATAACAAGTCGCTCTATGAGACCGGCACCAACGTCCAACTGGTGGGATACCGTTATTCCACCCAGGGCTATTACAGCTTTGCCGACACCACTTACCGCAGGATGAGTGGCTATGACGTTGAAACCCAGGATGGCGTGATTCAGGTCAAACCCAAATTCACCGACTACTACAACCTTGCTTATAACAAGCGGGGCAAGGTTCAGATGAGCATAACGCAGCAGTTGGGACGCACTGCCACACTGTATGTGAATGGCAGCCGTCAAACTTACTGGTCAACCAACAAGGCCGACGAACAGCTACAGCTGGGGTTAAATGCCGCCGTTGACGATATCAACTGGACGCTGAGCTACAGCCTGACCAAAAACGCCTGGCAACAGGGCCGCGACCAGATGTTAGCGTTCAACGTCAATATTCCGTTTAGCCACTGGCTGCGTTCCGACAGCAAATCCGTCTGGCGGCACGCAAGCGCCAGCTACAGCATGTCGCACGACCTGGATGGCCGGATGACTAACCTGGCCGGTCTTTACGGCACGCTGCTGGAAGACAATAACCTGAGCTACAGCATGCAAACCGGTTATGCCAGCGGTGGCGAAGGCAACAATGGCGGAACCGGCTACGCGGCGATGAACTATCGCGGCGGCTACGGCAACGCTAACGTGGGCTACAGCCACAGCGATGGATTTAAACAGCTGTACTACGGGATGAGCGGCGGTGTACTTGCCCATGCCAACGGCATCACCTTAAGCCAGCCATTAAATGACACGGTAGTGCTGATTAAAGCGCCTGGCGCCGGAGACGTGAAAGTCGAGAACCAGACCGGCGTACGTACCGACTGGCGCGGTTATGCCGTCATGCCGTACGCCACTGAGTACAGGGAAAACCGCGTCGCGCTGGATACCAACACCCTGGCGGATAACGTCGATCTCGATGATGCGGTGGTCAGCGTCGTGCCGACCCACGGCGCCATCGTCCGCGCCGAATTTAAAGCCCACGTCGGGGTAAAAATCCTGATGACGCTGACGCACAACGGCAAACCCGTGCCATTCGGCGCTATGGTCACCTCCGGCGATAACCAGAGCGGCAGCATCGTGGCAGATAACGGCCAGGTCTACCTGAGCGGCATGCCGCTGGCGGGAAGCGTTCAGGTGAAATGGGGCGAAGGCCCGAGGGCTAACTGCATGGCCCGGTATCGCCTGCCGGAAGAGAGCCAGAAACATGTGCTGAGCCAGCTCTTTGCAGAGTGCCGTTAAGGAAGGAATGATGATGAAAAAACCACTGTATTTCCTCGGCGCTGTGCTGACGCTGGCCTGCGTCAATGTCTTCGCCGCCGACAGCACGATTACGATTAGCGGCTACGTCCGCGACAATGCCTGCGCTGTCGCGGGAGAGTCAAAAGATTTTACCGTTGACCTGATGAATAACGCCGCTAAACAGTTTAATGCGGTGGGGGCGACAACCCCGCTCGTCCCATTCCGTATTGTCCTCTCTCCCTGCGGTAACTCGGTTACGGCAGTCAAAGTCGGCTTTACCGGCACGGAGGATGGCAGCAACACCAGTCTATTGAAGATCGATAGCGGTGCCTCGGCAGCCGCAGGCATGGGCGTGCAGATCCTCAATAACCAACAGACGATGCTGCCGCTCAATGCCGCGTCATCATCCATCGCGTGGACCACGCTCACGCCTGGGCAGACCAACATCCTCAACTTTTATGCACGCCTGATGGCTACGCAGATTCCGGTCACCGCCGGGCACGTCAATGCCACAGCAACATTCACGCTTGAATTTCAGTAACCGGAGGCTGAGATGAAATGCAACTATGTAGGGTGGCTTCTGGCAAGCGTACTGACAGCGGCTTCTTCAGGGCTTCAGGCCGCTGATATCACGATTACCGTCAACGGGAAGGTGGTGGCGAAGCCGTGCACGGTGTCTACCACCAATGCCGCCGTTGACCTCGGTGACCTGTATACCTTCAGCCTGGTAACCACAGGTTCGGCTTCCGCCTGGCACAGTACCGCGCTGGAACTCACTAACTGTCCGATCGGCACCTCCCGGGTCATCGCAACCTTTAGCGGAACCGCAGACAGCACCGGTTATTACAAAAACCAGGGGACCGCCGGCAATATTCAGCTCGAATTGCAGGATGACGCAGGCACCACGTTAAACAATGGCGCCACGAAATCCGTTCAGGTGGATGACTCAACGCAGTCCACCCGCTTTCCGTTACAGGTCAGAGCGTTAACGGTCAACGGCGGCGCCACCCAGGGAACTATTCAGGCGGTGATTAGCGTCACCTATACCTACGCCTGAGTCAGGAGAGTTTGTCATGAAAAAAATCATCGCGCTATTCACCACGCTGCTGCTGATGGGTTGGTCGCTGGATGCTGCGGCATTCACCTGTAAAGTCAATGATACCGGGCAGACCATGACCTCAGGGTCAGCGAATGTCTATGTAAACCTGACGCCATCTGTTGGAGTGGGTCAAAACCTGGTCGTAGATTTATCCTCTTCAGTTTCCTGTAAAAACGACTCCTCCGGCGGCTCTATCATTGACTACATCAATTTAACCAGCGGTTCCGCCTTCGGTGGCGCGCTTGCGGCGTTTACGGGGAGCGTTTACTGGGCGGGGAATACGTATCCTTTGCCGATGAACGGTAATTCATCCGTCTATACCATCACTCATACGGATTATCGCGGATTGCCGCTGCGCATGTATCTGACCGCGACCGGAGCAGCGGGAGGCGTCGTCATCAACTCTGGCGAACTCATCGCGCAATTGAATATGCATAAAGTGGCCAGCGACGGAAACCCGAATAATTTCATCTGGAATATTTACGCCAACAATAATGTTGTTGTCCCTACTGGGGGATGCGACGTATCAGCGCGTGATGTCACCGTGACGCTTCCAGACTATCCCGGCTCAATGGCCGTGCCGGTTACTGTCCACTGTGCGCAAAACCAGAACCTCGGCTATTACCTTTCAGGTACGACCGTCGATGCCGCCAACTCTATCTTCAGCAACACCGCGTCCTCCTCAGCGGCGCAGGGTATCGGCGTTCAGATGACCCGATACGGTAGTGTTGTTCCCGCTAACAACACCGTAGCACTGGGCACGGTCGGCACATCGCCGGTAAATCTTGGCTTAACCGCAACCTACGCGCGCACCAGCGGCCAGGTCACGGCGGGCAACGTACAGTCGATCATCGGGGTGACATTTGTTTACCAGTAACCCTCCCTCCCCGCTGGAGAAAACAAGGGTGGACTATATCCTGTCTCCCTGTTCAATGGCGGCGGAAGGAATCGCCAGAATGATGACCAGTAGTCAACGGCGACCGGTGCTGCTGCAACACCAGACGCAGGAGCGCCTTTCGCTACAGCTAACATCCGAGGTCGGAAGGATTGTCGTTTTTCTCCCTGACGATCCTTACTGGCTGCTGTTTATTCTTAAGGAAGCCGCCTTCCTGCTTGCTGAGGCAGAAACACCGCTGCCCATGCTGATCCTTAGCCGTAGTCCATCCGCCTGGCTATGGCAAACGCTGCTCTACCATGTTCCTGATAAACGGCAACTTACCGCCGTCCGGGCGGTCGCCTCCGACCTTCCTGGGGAACAACTGGCAGCGCTGCTACAGGGTGACTTCCTGCAATACCCGAAACTCCAGCAATTGTCCTTTTTAGACGTGCAGATACAGGGCAAACCGGCAGCGGGGTTAAGTAAAACGGAATTGAGCGCCACCCTCTCTCTTCTGTACGGGTACAGCATCAACACACAGGCGAAGATCCGCGGTGTGAGCCAGAAAACACTTTATAATCAAAGAACGTCAGGACTAAAAAAGATGGTGGCGTCTCACCCGCATCTGATTACCCGCTTTCCTGGAAGCCAGAGCAAGACTCACAACAATCAGCTCATCGCCGCGCTATCTCCCTTTGAGCGCGAATTTATCCATGCCATTCATAGCCAACAGGTATTCCCGGTATTTCAACCCATAACCGACGGCCACCTGCGGTTGCAGGGGGTTGAAATCCTTTCCCGCTGGAGAAGAGGCGACAACGTATTGCTTCCCGGCGAATTTCTGCCGCAGATCCACGCCGAATACGCCTGGCTCCTGCTCACGGCCTTTGTGCTACAAATAGCAATCCAGAACATTAACCAACACCAGGGTAAGTTCTGGTTCTCAATAAATATTCCACCCTGCATCGCCAACCACGAAAACCTGCTGCGGATGATGGAAACGGCGCGCCAGCAGCTACAGCAGCCGCAATGGTCGGGTCGATTAGTGCTGGAATTTGCAGAAACGGTCGATCTGCATCAGCAAGGAAGAACAGCAGAAAATATGGACAAAATCCAACGGCAAGGCTTTCGCATCTTCCTCGATGACTGCTTTTCACACAGCAGCGTAATGTTTCCCGTCAGGACAATCCGCTTTAGCGGCTACAAGCTGGATATGAGTATCGTGAATGATTTTCAACGCGATCCACATGCACTGGCGCTGATAAAGAGCCTGCTCTACTACTGCCAGTTGACGCAGAGTCGCTGTATTGCCGAAGGCGTCGATAGTCTGGAGAAATTCAATCAGTTGAAAGCGCTGGGAGTTGACCGCTTTCAGGGCTATCTTTTCTCGCCGCCCATCACTCACGATCGTCTGCCGGAGATAATCCAGCAATTTTTACCGAAACATCCCGCACCTCGCTGAACGCACGCTGCGCCTTACTGATTTCATAGAGCGCCGCATGACAGGGGATAACTTTTCTGAGACCGACGTGTTCCACGGTCCGGCGAAGGGCTAACCCCCATCATGCTGCGCGTTTTGTTATACCGCTTTTCAGAGTTTGAAGCTGCCGACCACTTTTTCAAGCATCTCGGTTTGCGATTCCATTGACTGGGCCGCTGCGGCAACCTCTTCTACCAGCGCCGCATTCTGCTGGGTCGCGCTATCAAGCTGAGTAATGGCGATATTAATCTGCTCAATTCCGCGACTTTGCTCATCGCTTGAGGAGCTGATCTCAGAGATTAAAACGCTCACGTCTTCAACCTTCTCCATTAAGCCGTCCATTGTCGTACCCGCCTGGCGAACCAGACCGCTACCTTGCTCAATACTGCTGACCGATTCTTCAATGAGCTTCTTAATTTCCTGCGCGGACTGAGCGCTTCGCTGCGCAAGAGAACGCACTTCACCGGCAACGACGGCAAAACCACGGCCATTCTCACCGGCCCGCGCCGCTTCAACCGCCGCGTTCAGCGCCAGAATATTGGTCTGGAACGCGATGCCATCAATTACGCTGATGATTTCCACCACTTTTGAGGATGAATCATTGATGTTGCTCATTGTGGCAACCACGTCATTGACCACTGAAGCCCCCGCCTTCGCCGCGTCGGAAGCCTGTGTCGCCAGCCTGTTCGCCTGCAACGCATTCTCCGCATTTTGCCGTACGGTGCTGGTGAGTTGCTCCATCGACGCCGCCGTTTCAACAATGGAAGCGGACTGTTCTTCCGTACGGGAAGAGAGATCCAGGTTTCCTCCGGCGATCTGCCGCGAAGCGGAAGAAATTGCCGAGGAGCTGTGCCCAACCTGCTGCATCAAATCCTGAAGGAACGCGATGAATTTATTAAAGTTATTGATGATGGCATTAAATTCCGGGCTTTTACTTTCCACAAGCCGTTGCGTGAGATCGGCGCCGCCGCCGGATAGCGCCTCTATGTTCCTGTTCAGCAGCGTCACATTCCTGAAAATGTTGCGCACAATCAGCATCAGGACAAGAACAATGATAAGGCCGATCACCGTCTGCACGAGCGTGAGTGTTGTCAGTATCGCATTAGACTGGCGCACCAGGTTGCTGCTGGGCGTATCAATCACCAGATACCACGGGCTGCCTTCTATCGACAAAACAAACAGCGAATGGGCGCCGTCTTCGCCGTCATAGCCGCCCTCATATTCCGCTTTTTGCCCCTGGCTCAGCAGATTGAGCAGCGGTAAAGCTGACGGAATATTCAAATCGCGCACATTCATCAATGCGGTATTGCCTTGAGTCGGCGCGCCGTTCCCAACAATTTTGCCATCAGACTCAACAATTAATACGGTTCCCTCGACCGCCTTCCCCATCTCTTTTGCCAGTTGGTTAAAAAAGCCCAACGTCACATCAATAGTGGCGACACCCCAGGCCTTTCCCTCTTTCCAGATTGTCATCGCGCAGTTGGTTCTCGGCTGCGGGCTGGCCGAATCCTGGTAGGCTTTGGCCCATGCACACTCACCTTTTGGCGCAGCCATACCGTCTTTATACCACGGCTGTTCCCAGTATTTTTCTGACTCCGGCTGGTTCCAGACCGTATTAAGCTGGAGCACGCCACCGGCATCGCGCGCATAAAAAGTGCTGAATTTGTCGCGGCCCGGCTCGCGCAGCCCGGGTAATGGCCAGATGCCGCCGCCAAAAACGTTCAGATCGCCATACTGGTTCACAAACAGCGGCAAGAGCGCGTCAATTTGATCGCTCTGAAGCCCGGAAACCAGTTCGGTGATCGTGCGCTGCTGCGCTTTAACGCGGTTCATTTGCTCTTTTATCGCGTCACTTTGCAACTCGACCGTGGCTCTTATATTTCTGGTTTCCGTTGCAATAATCTGCGGAGAGACAAATTGTTTGATAACAACAAACGTAACCAACAGTAATATAACAAAAAAACTTATAAGCAGGAGTGTCACTCGGGCTTGAGTTGTTTTCCACATCATGGGGTAGGGTCTCGATCGGTTTGGATAAGTGTTATAACGACATTTATCCGCAATTCTTTACTTATTTCGATCGCTCTGAATAAGGTTTTCCCCACATAAAATAAAAACAGCATTTTAATTAACCGTCGTCCATCTGACCTTGTATAAGGCCGCACATCCGCTTTCAAAAATAATTAAATACATATCATGAAGTTGCACAATCCGCGCAATGCATCGCAGGCTAATGAAGTTTTATTTTTCAACTTATGATGTCAGTTTTATTCCTTACCTTTATTTTTTATCGCCTTGTATTTTTTATTAATACGCCCGGCCCCGCTCCGGCGCGACTGCCGAAGCGGGGCATTCATAGCCAAAAACTAGATAGCACGGCGTTTATAAGGACGATAGTGCGGTAGCCAAAAATGCGCCATAATGCGCTGTGTTAGCACAGCATCATCCAGCGCATCCGCTACGCCAGACAGCTGCGCCGCCTTCCCCACTTCAAAGGCAATACGGCGGGTTACGTCGCATATCATGTTGATTTCCGGCAGCAATCCTCCGCCATGATGACGCACCGAAGGCGAGGCGTCGGCAAGCGCGCGGCTCGCCGCCATCAGCATCGTTTCCGTGATCCTCCTGGCGCCGCTGGCAATTGCGCCAAGACCGATGGCAGGAAAGATATACACGTTATTACACTGCGATACCGGTATCGTACGTCCGGCAAAATCTACCGGCTCACAAGGGCTTCCCGTTGCGATAATCGCCTGTCCATCAGTCCAGCGGATAAGATCCTGCGGCCGGGCCTCCATTCTGGAGGTCGGGTTAGACAACGGCATAATAATCGGGCGCTCGCAGTGGCGATACATCGTACGCACCACCTCTTCAGTGAACAGCCCCGCCTGCCCTGAAACGCCCAACATCACGCCAGGTTTCGCGTTATGAATGACCTCCAGCAAGGACGGCGTCGCGCCAGCGTATGCCCATCCAGATAGCATTTCAGGAGGCTGCGCCAGCGGAACCTGAAAATCAGCCAGCGACGAGGCGGTGGTCATCACCAGGCCGTCGCGATCCACCATGAAAATCGTTTTGCTGGCCTCTGCGGCGTCCATACCTTCGGCCACCCGGCAGGCGATGATATGGCGGGCAATGCCGCAACCCGCCGCCCCTGCGCCAACGATGACCATCGTCTGCTGATTAAAATCACGCTGGCTGGCGCGGCAGGCCGCTAAAATTGTCGCCAGCGCGACCGACGCCGTTCCCTGAATATCATCATTAAAACAGCACAGCTCATCACGATAACGATGCAGCAAAGGAACCGCAGTATGCTGGGCAAAGTCCTCAAATTGCAGCAATACATCCGGCCAGCGACGTTTCACCGCAGCGATGAACATACCGATAAACGCAAAGTAGTCTTCACCGATGATGCGCGGATGCCGCCAGCCCATATAGCGGGGATCGTCTAATAATCGCGGATTGTTTGTCCCGACATCCAGCATAACGGGCAACGTATGCGCCGGATTTACCCCGCCGCAAACGGTATACAGAGACAGTTTGCCAATCGGTATCCCCATTCCCCCAACGCCCTGATCGCCCAGTCCCAGAATGCGTTCCCCGTCCGTCACCACAATCACTTTGATATCGTGTCTCGGGATATCATGCAGAATATCGTCAATTCGTTCGCGATCGGGCCACGAAATAAAGACCCCTCTGGCGCGACGATAAATCCCGGAAAACTTTTCACATGCCGCGCCAACAGTCGGGGTATAAACAATCGGCAGCATTTCCGGGAGATGTTTTTTCAGCAGGTAATAAAATAGCGTCTCATTCGTATCCTGGATATTACGCAAATAAATATGCCGCGCGTTATCAGACTCCGCCTCCAGATATTGTTGGTAAGCGCGTTCCGCTTGCTCATCAATATTTTCGATAGCGCAGGGCAGCAATCCATTAAGATTAAAATCATTCCGCTCTTGCTGAGTAAAACTGCTCCCCTTATTCAATAACGGCGATTCCAGTAACAGTTTCCCCGTAAACGGGACGTATAAAACATCGTGTGTCACGTTGCTGTCCATGAGTTAAATCCGGTAATAAGAAAAGCGCTAAATCAGCACATAGTTGGCAATCAACATCGCGGCAATCCCCGCCAGCGCCGGGAGCAGCGTTCTTCTGACGATCATAAACGGTGAGCATTCGCCCGCTTTGCTCACGGCGATAATGATGCCCGCAACCGGAGAAATAGAGCGCCCCATTCCCGCCATCAGTTGCATAGGCAGAATCATATTGACCGCGCTTTCACCAAACTTTGCCGCGATAGAGGGCGCCAGCCCGGAAAAGGAGAAGAATGCCGCCACGCCAGAACCGGTTAATACCGCAGTAACGCCCACCAGCGCCGTCATCACCAGCGTCATACTGGTAAAGCCCAGACCGGCGCTTTGCACGGACTGAAGGAGATAGTCCACTGCGCCGATCTTCTGTAGCCCCTGGGCATAGATATCCGCGCAGACCAGTAAAGAAACGATACTGGTAAACATGCTTCCCATTCCTTTGAAAAATACCTGCAACCCTTTGCAACAGGCGCGGAAATCACGCGTGGTGAACAGCTCGAAGAAAAAAGCGACCACCGCCCCGAGGATCATCGCCGTCACAACGTCAATTTTGATGGATGCGATCGCCAGCGGGCTGAAAACCAGAACCAGAATGACGGGCAATACAGGCAGCAGCGCATAAATGGCGGGCACTTTGCGTCCTTCTTCTTCCGCTTCGGCAACCTCTTCCATCCCCGGAACAAACCCATCTTTTTTATCGAAATATTTGGCGGTAAAGAAAATCACCACCGCGACGGCCAGCATAACCACAACTGCCACCGGCATCTGATAGTGCGCAAAGTAAATCGCGCTTTCCATTCCGGCATGTTTGGCCGCAAGATTCGCCGTTCCAACCGCCGGGCCAAGATCCATAAACGCGCACAGGCCGATCATCGCGGCAGCGGACGCTTTACTGACGCCCAGCCGCACCAGAACGGGAAAGAACGTCACCAGTAATAACATCGCCAGCCCGGCTGCGCTGGAGATCGCCACATGCAGAAGCTGCGCGCAAATGTAGCCCAGCGCAAGAATAAGATAAGGCGCTTTAATGACCTGCAAGGGACGAATACACATATTCACCATCGCATTCGAGGCTTTGATGTGATCCATATAACTGGCGAATCCCCCCGCCGCCATAATAATTAAGCCGATACCCGCGATTTGCGTGGTCAAAGACTCTTTTGCAAAACTGAAGATATCCAGCCAGGTTGACCCGGTAGATTTTGCTTTTCCATAAAGAATACTATTCTCTGGGTAAAACAGAACGGTAACTGTTAATAACGCCAGCCCCGCGAATAATAACACAGTTTGCGGCTGGTAATTTTTCACAATTAACCACGCGGCAATTACTGTTATCACTATTGCTATAATAAATGCAGTCATAACAACAATCCCTATACCATACAAATCAGAGATGTCAGCCTTATGCAAGCAGCGTTTTCACCAACAGCTAAAAACCTGCTCATACATATTGCCATGAGAATATGTCCGTCAGTTCACGGTATTAAATAATTGTACTGTCGATTTAATCGTAATAAACCACCGTGCTATAAAATATGGGAAAGGGCTTTTCCCATATTTTTTTGTGAGTAAGATCGCATCTTATCTACATGGGGCGCGATCCCGCAGAAAATAAGACGTTTTACTAAATTGCCAGCCACGGAATGATTGACGGCAGAGGTATCTTTTCATATAACAATCTCAATATAAAACGTCACCGGGTACTGCACATGTACAGAAAAAACACATTAAGTCTGGATGAGTATAATTCACTCACCCAAAATATTGGTGACCTGACCGAGTCTGAATGTCGGCTTAATGACTATATTAATAAACACTTCAGCGAATTACCTTATCATGGGATTGTCGATCTTTCCCAGAATGCCGCCGTGAGCAAAGCAACCATCGGGCGCTTTCTGAATAAAGTTGGTTTTACTGGCTATGCGGCTTTCAGAAGAGCGCTGGATACCACGCTGTCAAAAAACAAAATCGCCGCGCCTTTTGAGAAAAACAGTCGCCAGCGACCTAAAAACACCACCAAAACAGAACAGATTGTTGAGACCTTTAATAATAAAGTCACTTCATTATTTAATGGTTTTAAACAGACTATCAGCATCGATAGCCTGAATAAATTCATCGAACTGGTACTCAACAGCCAGCGCCATATTTATGTGGTCGGCCCTTCCTCCTCCCACGCGATGGCGCTGCATTTTTGTACGTTGTTAAAGTACTTTCGCAGCAACATCACTCTTCTGCCTACCGACATCAGCGAGCTGCCCAAGTGCCTGATAAACATCGAACCAGATGATGTTCTGATCGTATTCTCCTACTATCGCTTTAACCGGGTCGCACTCAATATCGCGAAATGGTTCAGAAAGAAAAATGCGACCGTCGTGCTGATCACCAATTCTGATGCTAATCCTTACGGTAAATTCTGCGATCTTCAGTTTGTACTGCCAAGCGACGTGGAGTCCATTTTTCAAAGCCGAATTCTCGGTTTCTTTTTTATCGAACTGATTCTGCATCTGGCTTATGAGAAGAGTGACAATGAAGGCAACTTTGCCCAACTGGAAGAGTTGTTTCTCTTCTTTGAGACATTTTCCGCTTCTTCACATAATACCTGACCAGCAGAGTCGGGAGGGACGCTCCCGACATAAAGCGCTACGCAATATCGATGACTTTCATTTCATCAAACCGCGCGAGGGTCTCGGCAATCAGCGCATCGTTGCAACCAATATAAGACAACGGCTCGCAGGCATCGGCAATTTCTTCTGCGGATAACGACGCCCGAATTTCCGGGCTGGCGTGGACAATGTCGATAAGACTTTGCTCACCATTTGCCTGACTGAGCAGCGCTTTAACTAAATTATAAGCGGGTTCTCGCCCTATTTTGTTCGCCAGACTCATCGTAATCGATTCCGACATAATGAAAGATTTCGAGCAGTCAAAATTAGCGCGCATTCTGTCTTCATTCACAATAAGGTGGGAAAGCAGCTTTTTGGCCCGGCTAAGGCTGACCGATAAGGCGTTCGACGCCTCGGGTAGAATCGTCCAGTTCAATACTCTCATCGACGCCGCGCGCACATCCTGCTGATCCAACATCGCAGGCGCGCCGGAGGCGTACATCCAGCCCATCCTCGCCAGCGTCTGAATCATATTGCTGGCGCGCGGATTAGCCTTGTGCGGCATGGTGCTGGAGCCTCCGCCGCCCTCGCCTTCAAGCACTTCCGCGATGGGGGTGCGTCCCAGGGTTTCCACGTCATTCGCCAGGCGGCAGAGCGTACCGTGAATCAGCGCAAAGCATTGAACCACTTCAACAATTACATCCTGGCTGGCATTGTTTATACCACAGGGAACGTTTAGCCCCAGCGCCCGCATCAACCGCTCACGCGTCGCCATTCCCTGAGAACCGACGGAGGCAAGATTCCCCACCGCGCCACCAAACAGACCCGTAATCGCCCGGGGATAGAGCTGTTGCAGCCGGTTCAGATGCCGATTCACCTCCGCCAGATAGCCGGAGACATGCAGCCCCCAGGTCGTGGCGGAGGCATCAACCGAATTGGTGCGCGCAACCATAACGGTGCGGGCATGCTTTAAGGCCATGCCCTTCATCTCTTCCCCTACCTCAATCAGTTGCTGATATACCCGTTGCAGCGTCTGCTGTAATCGCATCGCCACACCGGAGTCCAGAAGATCCTGGGTGGTGCATCCCCAGTGGAGATAGCGGCTAACCAACGGAGAGCCAGCAGCCGAAATCTGGTCGATCAAGGGCTTAATCGCCATGCCCACCGTTTGCGTTCCCTGGGCTAAGGCAGGCCAGTTTATCTCGATGTTCTGACATGCCTGCTCGATTTCAATCGCCGCCTGTTCAGGAATAATGCCCAGCTCGCTTTGCACGCGCGCTACCGTTGCTTCAAATGTCAACCAACAGCGAAGCAGATTGTCGTCAGACCAGATTTCCCGCATCCGACTCTCGGTAAAGAGCGATGAATAGAGGTCAGAATCAAATACTGTTGTTTGCTTACCGTACATACTGCGACTCTCCGGCAATATAAAGCATATTAATATAAAAGGTCGTGAATGAATCTTGCGGGATCGGCCAACTGATTAACAGGGGAAAATAAAATTCCCATTCATAAAATACGTCATGAGAATTTTGCTTTCCCTTTTTAACGCCCGAAAAACACAAAAATGAGATAGCTATCACAATGAGTTGCCTTGTTAGTGCAACGCGTATTTCGCTTTGCTTTAACTTTTCGCAAATAATCACCATTAAATTTAGCAACACGATAAAACAGGACATCGTTATGCGCTAAAAATCACATTTTGTAATGAGAAAAAATAATTCCCATATCATGACTTTCCTTTTTTCCAGAACAATCCCCCCTGCGATAAACCGCTCACTCGAACAGACAAATAAGCTAACTATTGTTTTCTGGGGATGCTATGAAAATAAAAATGATTTCACTCATTCTACTGACGGGGATGACAACCTCCTCATATGCGATGAGTATCTATAATAAAGATGGAAATACGCTGGATATTTATGGCCGTGTGGAAGGTAAAATTGCCAGCGGAGAAAACTCTTATGCCGGAAGCGAAACACGAACGAATCTGGGTGGCCGTCTGGGGATTTACCTCACCCGGGATTTGGATTTTATCCCCGAGACAAAGATCGTAGGCCGTCTGGAATGGCAGGTGCGAACCGAAAAAAACGACAGCAATACCGGGGATAGCGATTTAAAAGCGCGCTACTCCTATATTGGTTTGTCCAATAAAACCTGGGGCGAACTGATTGTCGGCAGGACCAAAAACCCGTTGTATCAGGTCATGAAAATGACTGATAAATATAAAAACTTTACGCCGAATATTTACAGCTACGGCATCACCACCATTGATGACTCCTACCAGTTCAACCGCCAGGACGGCACCGTACAATGGAATGCTAAATTTGCAGGCAATGAGATACAGCTGGCGTGGGTCGCGGGCAATGGCAGCAGTAATGAAGCCCTGGATTATGGCGCAATGGCCAGTTACAGAAACACGCTCAGACTGGGGGATTTCAGACTCACACCGGCGATTGCCGCCAGCCGTTATAAACGCCAGGATGGCGTAAAAACCACCGATGGCCGGAATCAAAACGACCAGATCATGGCAGGCTTGCAGCTCAGCTATAAGAACGTTGAAGCCGCCGTCACCGCATTACGCACATCCATTGCGCGCGATAATAAAAGCGACAATGACTTTAAAGGCATGGATTCATTACTGTCCTGGAAATACGGTAAATTTAAATTCCTTACCGGTTACAGTTTCCTGGATGAGAAAGATAAATCCGTCTATGAAAAAGAGGACTGGCGTGTCGAAACACAAATAACATTAGCCGATGATACCTGGTTATCATTTACTTACGATAAAGCCTTCGCCAATAAAAACCAAAAAGTCAATGATGACGCGCTCATCGTTGGACTCCGCTATGACTTCTGACAGGTGATTTATGAAAAGAATAATGCAGTTATCCCTTGCATCAACTTTTTTATTTGGCAGTTTATGTGTGCATGCTGATGCGCTATTAGCGCCCTCACCCTATGCAAAAATAGAGGGGGATAATAAAATTGTCGCGCTGTATGGCAACTCGTTTACGTTCTATAACAACAATATTAATACCCGGTTGCGAGATCTGACGCGCTCTTTACTGCCGAATCACGCGAAAGGGTATAAATATCGGGGGATCACCATCTCAAGCGGTCATTTAGGCTGGCAAATTCATAATCTCGCCTATCAGAATACATTGCAAAAATGGGACGTTGTCATCTTGCAAGGCAACTCCACGGAGACGATCTCACAGAAAGAGAGCACCCGGCAGAATTTCATCGAATCCGCGACAAAAATGGCGGATATGGCGCATCAGGCAGGTTCAAAAGTCGTGTACTTCATGACCTGGGCAAAGCGGGATCAACCAGAGGATATACAGAAACTTGCTGACGCCTATGTTTCCATTGCGCAGAAAACTGGCGGCTATGTCGCGCCGGTCGGCCTGGCTTTTGAAAAAGCGCGTAAAGCACACCCGGAAATTAATCTTTATTACCACGATGGCGTACACCCTTCCATCGCAGGAACCTATTTAGCCGCCTGTGTGTTCTTTGCCACGCTGTATAACCAGTCGCCAGTGGGCGGAGCGCTGCCCGTAGACACGGATATGACCCCAGCCACCGCAAAAGCATTGCAGCAGATTGCGTGGGAAACCGTCAGCGAGTTTCAGAAATCATCATAGCCGGTTCGGTTGCCCGATGGCGCAAGCTTATCGGGCCTACAATCTCACCACACCGTAGTACCGTAGGCCGGATAAGGCGAAGCCACCATCCGGCATTACTACCGGGCATCCCTGCCCGTTTTTAACTCAGTACCGTAGGCCGGATAAGGCAAAGCCGCCATCCGGCATTACCCGCACCATACCGTAATACCGTAGGCCGGATAAGGCGAAGCCGTCATCCGGCATTACTACCGGGCATCCCTGCCCGTTTTTAACTCAGAAGTCGTAATTAACAGACAGCTTCAGGGTACGCGGTTCGCCACGGAACACATACACGCCATCGTAGTCGGATACACCAGACCAGTATTGCTCGTTGGTGACGTTATCCACCCCTAAACGCCATACCATCTCATTCTGCTCCTGGTTTACGCGCATCCGGTAACGAACGCCGAGGTTAAGCGTGGTGTAACTGTCCAGCTTCTTCTCATTAGCGGCGCCGTCATACTGCGAGCCGGTGTGATTCAGTCGCGCGGTAGCGGTCAGCCCATCAACCTGCCGGATATCATATTCAGCACCGAGAACGGCGGTGAAACGTGGAGTACCGGAAGCATCATTCCCCTGGTTGACGCCATCCTGCGTTTTGGTCAGTTTCGGCTGTAACCAGGTCGCACTGCTGTTCAGACGCAGACCGTAGACCGGCTCACCAAACAGGTTAACTTCCACACCCCGGTTACGCTGCTCGCCATCAGTCGAATATTCCTGCGTCGTCTCGTTCTTAATCACGGACGGTTTCTTAATCTCAAACAGCGCCAGGCTACCGCCGACGGTGCCGAAATCAATTTTCACGCCCACTTCATTTTGCTTAGAGTGCAGAATACCGATGCTTTTACCGTAATCCGGCGACTCCTGATCGGTAATGTTTTCACCCGGCTGTAATGCCTCGGTGTGGTTGGCATACAGTGACACCGTGTCCCACGGCTTATATACGATACCGTAGGTCGGCATCCATCGACTTTCCGTATAGCGAGAAGCAGTGTCTTCTTCACCGGTCGCATTGCTGTAGTTACGCACCACCACTTTCTGATTACGCGCGGCGACGGTCAGCAGCACCTGGTCATCAAAGAATCCCAGCGTATCGCTGAGGAGATAACCCTGAGTACGGTTTCGGGAGGTTGTCAGCGGATCGTGATAGTTGCCGCCGGCGAGATCCCACTGCGGCATCGGCACGTCATGGTTGTCATAGATATTGGTCATGGAGCCAGGGTTGGCCCAGTTCATACGCCATGCCGTTTTATCGCGTTTGATCACCGCCGAATAGCCCAGGTTCACCTTATGGCTGACCGACCAGGTATCAAATTCGCCGCGAATACCCGCCATACTGCTGAACGCGTCAATAATACGGTTGGTATACAGCACATTGACGACAGCATCACCCGATCTGTCCAGTAATTTTGGCGCGGTATAAATCCCGGTTTCATGCGCATGTTGCGCCCCGGCGCCGCCGTAGACCGTCCAGTTATTCAGGATGTCGTATTCAGCGCGCGCCATACCGAACTGGTTGGTAATATCACTGTAGCCCCACTTCTGGCTGTAGTTATCCGTGTTGTTCGGTACATCCGGCACGAAATCGACGCCGCTTAAGTTAATCCCCATCGTCCCGCCGTGGAACGTCTTTTTCTGGGCAGCGACATCCAGCGAGGAGCGCAGTTTATCGCCGCGATAATCCAGCCCGAGGGCGGCCAGCGTCGTGCGCTTTTTCTCGTTATCAACGGCGGTTTCGCCTTCACGATGCAGAATGTTTACTCGCGCGCCAAACTGATTGTTATCGCCAAAACGACGACCGGCATCCAGCGTGGTGCCTACCTGAGTCGAAGAGGTGTAATCCACCCCCAGGCGCGTCAGCGGCAGGTCATCAGCATGTTTCGGCTCCATGTTGACCATACCGCCCACGCCGGAACTTGCTGCGCCGTTCACGAAAGAGCTGGCGCCTTTAAACACTTCCACGCGCTCAAACAGCGAAGCATCCACGACCTGACGCGGCAGCACGCCAGCCAGACCGCCCCAGGTCACGTCATCCCCCGCCAGCTCAAAGCCGCGAATACGATAGTTTTCTGAGAAGTTCCCGTATCCCTGTACGGGCTGTACTGCGGCGTCGTTTTTCAGCACCTCGCCGATGGTCTTCGCCTGCTGGTCTTCCACCAGTTTTGAGGTGTAACCGATAACGTTAAACGGCACATCCATCGCTTTTTGTTCGCCCAGAACCCCCAGTCGTCCTCCGTGGGCAACCTGCCCCTCCAGGAACGCGGGCACCTGCGCGTCGCCACCGGCTTTAAAACCACTGTTTGCGGATTTGGCCTCAACGACCATCGTATCTTCTTTCCCGGTAGTGTCTTCTGCTGCGTAAACACCGTGAGCGGCGGCACCAATCGCGAATGCCAGCAAGGATTTTTGCAGAGAATAATTATTTTTTGCGCTGCTTTTCATCATTAATCTCATGAATACAAGGACACGAAAAAACCCGTTTAAAATGGGGTTTTATTGAATGAAACCCGAACAAAAATGCTCGTTTTATGTATGGGAAGGGTTTTCCATATATATGTTCTGTGTCCATCCTTGATACGAAGAATAATCACCGAAACCCGCACAGCCAACATGATAATGAGAGTGAAACTCATTATCAATGTTATTTAGATTTTTCATTGTGTGAACAACGGTTACGGGATTTATGGCATTGACACGATTAGCTGTAACGTTACACTAAACCGTTGTAGTTTATACTCTGCTATCCAGATGGCGATACTGAATGAGCCGCCATTCACCGATTGCTGCAAAGGAGATGTATGGCAAACATTCGAGATGTCGCAAAGCATGCGGGCGTTTCCGTCAGCACGGTGTCCAATGTGCTTAACGGCCGCGCCGATCAAATGCGCCCGGAAACGCTGGCGCGCATTCAGCAAAGCATGCAAACGCTCAACTATTTCCCCAACCGGGTCGCCCAGCAACTCAAAACGGGGCAGGCAAAAATGATCGGGTTACTGGTGCCATCCATCGTGAACCCCAGCTTTGCGGCACTGGCGCGTGAAGTGGATCTGGCCGCCAAAAAACACCTCTACCGCGTGCTGATCGGCAACACCTATCGCCAAATCGAAGAAGAAGAAGCGTTTCTGGAAGATATGTTTGCTCATGGCGTTCGCGGGATTATTGTGGCCGCCTGTGATATCGAAAAGCCGCATTTCGCCCGCGCGGCGGCGCAGGGCATGATAATGGTGAACTACGATGGCCGTATGCCCGCAAGCGTTGACTCTGGCGGTTTCGCGCTGGACAGCGTGTCGATGGATAACGTTGAGGCGGGCCGAATGGCGGCAGAGCATCTTATCGCGCGCGGGTGTCGCCGCCTCGCGTTTGCGACCGTCGCAGGAATGACCCCCAGCCGCGCGCATAAAATAGAAGGCTTTCTCAGCGCGGTACGCCAGCACAACATGTATCGTGAAGGGATGATCATCGAAGGAAAAGCGATGGCCGCCTACGGAGATACCGAAATGACCGAACTGGGCCGTTCTCTGGCGCAAACCCTCTGCCAGCAATCCCTTCGTCCTGACGGCATCGTCGCCATTAACGATGCGCTTGGCATTGGTTTGATGAGTGGTTTGCACGAAGCCCGCATCCGCGTACCGGAAGAGATCTCTCTCGTCGGTATCGACAATATTTCACTCTCTGGCCTGGTTTACCCCGGCCTGACCTCTATTATGCCGCCGCTCACGGAGATGGCGGACGTGATGGTTGAGCGCCTGATCGCCCGAATAGAGACTCCGGCAATCCCTCCCGACGAGTTTTTGTTTCCCCCTTCCCTGGTATGCCGACAATCGGTGCGGGAAGCGGAAAATATACGATGAGAATAACGCGAGAAGAACGTCGCGTTCTTCTCGTCTTCTCAGAGTAATGTCGGGCCGACGGTGAGGAGAATATTGGCAAAACGGCGGGTTTCGCCCGACGCGATCACCAGCAGCGTATCCGATGATTTCGCCAGCGCGTAAAACGCATTTCGCTCAACATGAGCAAGTTCCGTCATTTCTGAAAGCAGACCACGGTATTCACGCTCAATCGTGTTATCAAATTCAGCCGGGCTCGTCATTAACGTCGCTTTCTCTACGTTAATATAACCAAGAATTTTCTCCAGAATCATCACGCTGCCAATTAAGCCGGGAGAAAAGTTAAGCCAGATAATACGTGCCTGCGGTGACGAGTTTGTCAGGAAAGAGTAATTCGCATCCGCGATCAGAATATTGGCTTTATGACCGCACTGCGCCAATGCCTGTAATAAATCAGGATGAATAATATCTGACTTTATCATAAAGAGTCCCTTTTAACTCAGGCGGGTTTTACAACCCGCCCGCTTTTACGCCCGATAAATACCGCCATTAATATCAATCGTCGCGCCGGAGACGAAACCATCATATTCAGAGGCGAGGAAACAGATTACCCGGGCGACATCTTCAGGCGTACCGGCGCGCCCCAAAGGAATAGCCTGAATCGTCTGGTCGGCAGACGCCTGCGTCGTATGCTGATTATGAAAACGGGTGCCCAGAATCAATCCTGGGGCCACGGCGTTCACCCGAATGCCAGATTCGCCCAGTTCGGCGGCAAGTGAGCGCGTCCAGGTCAAGACGGCGCCTTTCGTGGTGGAATAAACCAGAGAGCCCGCATGGCCGCCGGAACGACCGGCTAATGACGCCAGATTCACAATGCTCGCCCCATCTGGCGAGGCTTTCAGCCAGGGTAACGCCTGCTGGGTGACATTGAGCATCGTGGTCATATTCACGTCAATAACGGTACGCCAGAACTGTGGTTCGATCTCGCCGAGCCATTTTCGGGCGATAATTCCACCAACGTTATTCACCAGAATATCGATGCCGCCAAGAAACGCCGCGCCCTGCGCAACGCACCGCGCGGCATCTTCCTCATTCGTTAAATCAGCATAACCGCAAGCCGCCCGGCCTCCCTTTTGCTCCGCAATGGCCATTAATTCTCGTGGGCCTTCTTCGCCGCTGAAATAATGAATATAGATATCACATCCGGCCTCAATTAATTTTCTGGCCGTTTCTTTACCAATACCCTGTTCCGCACCGGTAATAAAAACTTTTTTACCCACTAATGATCCCATTTCATACTCCACTTATTCAGATTTAAACATCGCCAGGCGATAACCTGTCGCGTTACTGCTATTTTCAGCGCGCGGACATCCCCGCCACTGAGCGTGGCGAATATCCGTAATGAATAATCAGTAGCCTGCCAGTCCAGGCAACCAGGTGGTTAATGGCGGTGCCATCGCCACAATGATGATGCCGACGAAAACAACCGCCAGATATTTCGCCATTGGCCGAATAACATGTTTCATCTCCACACCGCAGATGGCGCAGGTGGTATACAGCCCTAATCCAATCGGCGGTGAAAATAAGCCAAAGCCCATCGCCAGAATCATGACAATACCGAAATGCAGCGGGTTAAACCCAAGCTGAATGGCGATTGGCACCAGGATAGGGGCGAAAATGATCAACGCTGGCGCACCTTCCAGAACCGCGCCAAAGATAATCAGAATCACAATGGTCAACAGCAGGAACAGCCAGGCGCCCTGCTCCATTCCAATCCCCACCAGCAGTTCAGCAATTTGCTGCGGAATCATCTGTATCGTCAGCGCATAAGAAAGGCTGGTCGCGCAGGCGACGATGAACAGCAGTACGCCGGACATGGCCGCGATATCAATAAACATTTTCACCGTCGCTTTCAGCGTCAGCTCGCGAAACGCCAGACGACCGACAACGATGGCGTAAATCACCGCAAAGGCAGAGATTTCTGTCGAGGTCGCAATCCCCATCATCACCCCACGGCCAATCATAAAGATCATGACCAGCCCCACGGCGGCGCCAAGGTAGA
This sequence comes from Citrobacter sp. CK198, assembly GCF_030333295.1. Classification (NCBI taxonomy): domain Bacteria; kingdom Pseudomonadati; phylum Pseudomonadota; class Gammaproteobacteria; order Enterobacterales; family Enterobacteriaceae; genus Citrobacter; species Citrobacter sp. CK198. The sequence continues at coordinate 529,891 of NZ_JAOWGE010000035.1, forward strand.
GCTGCGCACGCGGGCGTAAAACCGGGTAAGCCTCGCTGACGTTAATTTTTCCGCCGAAACGATTGGCCGCGATCATCAGCAGTACCAGCAGGCAGACGGCGGGAACCAGGCCGGCGATAAACAGCGCGCCGATGGAGATATTCGCCACAAACCCCATGACGATCAGGTTTACGCACGGAGGAATGGTCTCCGCCATCACCGCCGATGCGGCGAACACCCCTGCGGCCTCTTCGCTGTCCTGCTTAGCGCGACGCACCGCAGGCATCAAGACACCGCCCACCGCGGCGACATCCGCCAGTTTGGAACCGGAAATCCCGGAGAAGAAGGCCATCGACAGCACGGTCGTCATGTTTAACCCGCCGCGAAAGCGCCCCATCCCGCGCACAATCAGCTCAACCAGACGCGTTGACATCCCGTTGATTTCCATTGCCGCCCCGGCAAGTAAAAAGAACGGAATCGCCAGCAGAACGAAGTGATCCACCCCGGCGGCAACCTGCTGAGAGAAAAAGACAAACGGTAACGACGGATCGCAAATAAAGAACACCATTGCGGACATGCCCAGCGTAAACGCGATAGGCACACCGGCCAGGATACCCAGCGCAAAACAGATCAGCATCAGTCCCGCCGCCGCGCTGGCCGGATCGGCCATCAGCGAGAGTTTCAGATACCCCAGCGCCGCCAGCACCAGGATTCCGCCGCCGCTGAGCAGAACAACCCGCGCGCGTTCATGCAGCGCATGTTCCAGCGCGGCCACCATCATTACCACGGAACCGATCAACACCGGGATAACGTAAATCGTCTGCGGCAGGCCGGTCTCGGTCGTTTGTACCCGCGCGGCCTGCACCAGGTCATAGCTGGAAATCACCAGCCCCACCGACACCAGAAACAGCACCCAACGACTGGCATGGATAACATAAGGGCGCACCTGCTCGGGCAAAAAACGCAGGAACAGATCGACGCCAATATGCCCGCCTCTGCCTGTGGACGTGGCCACGCCAAAAAAGACGAGGGCAATCATCAGCGCACGCGCCACCTCTTCCGCCCAGTGAATCGGTGAATGCAATGCGTAGCGCCAGATAACTGATGCGAATACCACCAGTACGTTGATAAACAGCACCAGTGCCCCGGCCCAGGATGTTAAGGTCGTTAAGCCTCTGCTCAGTCGGCCTAACAGCATCAGCAAAGCATTTTCATCCTTTGCTTTCATAGAGATATCTGCCATGTTGGACTCCTTTCATGGGCTTACCGGGTGATACCGCCGACCCACCCCAAAACCGGCTGAATCGGCGGCTCACGTATTACGACTTATCGCCTGGCGCCGCGGCGGTAATCTCATCAACAATCGGTTTCATATCAGGATATTGATCGAGGAATGCCTTCCAGACCGGCTGCACCTGCTGCGCAAAGTACGCGCGATCGGTCTCGCGGAATGTCACCCCTTTGGCTTCCAGGTTTTTAATCGCTTCCTGCTCTTTCTGGCTTGCCTGCTGGCGCTCGTACTCTGTGGCTTCCTGCGCCGCCGCAAGGACGTCGGCCCGCAGCGCTTCTGGAATTTGCTCGAAGCTCTTCTTATTCATGGCGATCATCAGCGGGTTAAAGCTATGGCGGGTCAGGGTGCCATTCTTGATAATTTCATAATATTTGCTGGAGTAGATGGTCGGCGCATCATGTTCAACGCCGTCGATAACGCCCATTTGCAGACTGGAATAGACCTCGCCGCCCGGCATCGGAATCGCCACCGCGCCCATATGATTCAGCGTGGCGATAAAGTTAGGCACTGGCAGAACGCGGATTTTCAGATTCTTTAAATCTTCAGGTTTTTCAATGGCCTTTTTGGTATACACGTTACGCGCGCCTAAGTTATAGCCATAACCCAGCACCATAACGTTGGCTTTATTCAGCATTAACGCAGAAAGCTGCTCGCCCGCTTTTCCGTCCAGCGTTTTGCCAACCTGGTCGTAATCTTTAAACAGATAACCCAGATCCAGAACGCCGATTTCAGGCACCAGCGTGGCCCAAATCGAGGTGCCGGAGATCATCATATTGATTGCGCCAATGCGTACCTGCTGCGTGGCATCGGCCTCTTTTCCTAACATCCCGTTGGCGAAATAGTTGAGCTTAATTTGCCCTTTCAATTTTTCGTTTTTGTTCAGGTTCTCCTGAAAACGGGTAAACCAGATATAGTGCGCGGAGGAATCATCCCCGGGCAAAGAGGAGTAAACGCGAAAATTAAGCGCTGCCTGAGCAAAAGAAGTCACCACACTGCCCGCTATCAGCGCGGTACTTAAGCAAGCTAAAGCTAAAAAACGTCTGGTCGAACGAAGCTGTTTTATTTCCATCATGATTGTCCTTCCACATACCATTAGGGTAGCGATAACGCCGTCTGGCACCGCTAAATCGCCAGGAGAGTAAATGAGAAAAACTGCTGTATGTTTCTTCTGTAACGTTTTAGTGTAACGTTACAGAAACTATCCGCCTCCCTGTACAAAAGCAAGTCGCTTCCTTTCATCAGTGGGAGTGATATGTGAATTTTGTGGCGGACATCGCTAATTCGCGCAGGTACGTTACATCGTTAAAACGACATCATTGCTGTTTAGTCACTGTTTAGCGCAGAAGGAAGCGACGGGAGAGAAAAAAGAGGAAAAGGGTTGGTGAATGGGGGGCGTCAGTCAACGCAGGAGTGCCGTCGTTATCTGGCGGCACTCCTTTACGCTTTACCGTTCAGAGATATAGCGGGCGACCGTCGCTTTCGCGCCGTTTTCCAGCAGCGACAGGTAAGCCTGCGTTACCTGCGCCACAAACAGCGGCTCATGCGGTAATTCGTTCCCGAAAATGGCCTCCACGCCCAGCAGCGCTTTTACCCGCGCCTCGCCTTCCGCGCTCTGCATCACCGCATTCTGCAAGACCGGCAACAGCGGATCGCTGACGTCAATACGGTTTCCCTGTTCGTCCACCCCGCCGACGTAACGCATCCAGCCCGCAACGCCCAGCGCCAGCAGATCAAAACGATGGTGGTGAACCAGGTGCCAGCGAACGGAATCCAGCATGCGCTGCGGCAGTTTCTGGCTGCCGTCCATCGCAATCTGCCAGGTACGGTGACGCAGTCCCGTGTTGCTGTAGCGCGCAATCAGCATATCGGCATAGCGAGTGAGATCCACCCCCGTCACGTTCAGCGTCGGCGCCTGCTCTTCCAGCATCAGCGCCCTCGCGGCGCGTCGGAAGTGCTCATCTTCCATACACTCATTAATGTGCTGATAGCCGGAAAGATAACCCAGATAAGCGAGGAAAGAGTGGCTGCCATTAAGCATACGCAGCTTCATCTCTTCAAACGGCAGCACGTCAGCCACCAGTTCGGCTCCGGCCTTTTCCCATTCCGGGCGGCCTGCGACAAAGTTATCCTCGATAACCCACTGGCGGAATGGCTCGCAGGCCACGCCTGCCGGGTCGCGCACGCCGGTAAGCTGTTCAATCTTATCCAGCGTTTCCGCCGTCATCGCCGGGACGATACGATCCACCATCGTGGAGGGGAACGTCACGTTCTGCGCAATCCAGGCAGCCAGCCCGGCATCAACGGCTTGCGCATAGGCGCATATTACGTTGCGCATAACATGACCGTTTTCCGGCATATTGTCGCAGGACATCACGGTAAACGCCGGGAGACCCGCCGCTCTGCGGCGCGCCAGCGCGGCGACAATAACGCCCGGCGCTGATTTTGGCTGCTGAGGGTTTTGCAGATCGGCAACGATAGCCGGGTGATCGAGCATCAACTGGCCGGTAGCCGGAGAGTGACAGTAACCTTTTTCCGTGATCGTCAACGATACAATGGCAACCTGCGGCTCGCACATGGCAGCCAGCACCGTTTCCAGGCCATCCACCTGCGCATGCAGCGCGTTCTTCACTACGCCAACCACGCGGGCGGTCCAGGCATCGGCCGACATTTCCGCCACCGTATAGAGGCGATCCTGATTTTTCAGATCGGCGATCTGCTGCTCGCCGCCAATCAGGTTAACTTCGGTGTATCCCCAGTCGCTGCCGTGTTCCGCAGCCAGAATATCCGCATAAACGGCCTGATGCGCACGATGAAACGCGCCGAATCCCAGGTGAACAATTCGCGGAACCAGCGCGTTGCGATCCCAGTTCGGAACGGTGGCATTCGCGTGTAATAGCTTATTTTGCATCTTTCTACTCACTGTATAAAAAGAGGGATTGGCGGCAGCAGGCCTATTGCGCCCTTGCTGCCGCCAGGCTGTATCAGCTCAGTATGGAGGTGGGTTCAGCGGGCTTTACCCGTTCAGGCGCGCTTTGACACCAGAGCGAGTCATAGCTGTAGCCCGTCAGGTCTTCCACAATATGGCGGGCTTCCGGCGTCACATCCTGTTTAAGACCGTCCGCTTTGAGACGTTCAATTTCGTCCACGAAAATTTTGTGCGTGCGCTTATTCAGATGGAAGGTCAGCGCTTGCCACAGTGCAATGATCAGAAGCCCGGCCGTACCAACGAACAGCAGCATGGCAATAGTCGTGATCGCTTCCTGCGGCTGCGTCTGGCTGCCTTTCACGAAGCCGCCGCTTTGCAGAAGCAGGCCCACGGCAAAGGTCGCAATAGCTACCGTTGTCTTACGGGAGAACGTCATGACGGCGGCAAACAGCCCTTCACGGCGCTGACGGGTGATCATTTCGTCAATGTCCGGGATGAACGGGAACACGTTCCACGGCGTGAACTCCAGAATGCAGCGCCCGACCTGGTAAACCCCGGCGAGAATCACCAACAATACGATTTTGTTGTCGGTCGGGAACTGGTAAACCAGGAAGAACCCGCCCAGGCACAGCATCATCAGGCTGTAGGAGAAGACATAGAGGCGAGAAGGGCCATATTTAATAATCGCCACGCCCGCCGCCAGCGTGACCGGCAAGCCGACGATACTCATCGACAGCAATGTTCCCGCCAGCGAGGATGAAACATTCAGGCAGTAGACGCAGAAAAAGACGAATACGGTGTTGTAGACATCCTTGGCGGTAAAGGAGAAGAGATAGATCGCCAGATGTTTACGGAACGCGCGCACTTTTAACGTTGAGGCATACTCTTTGAACAGGTTGCCAAACGCCGCCAGTTTTTCGCCAGCGGTCATCGGCTGACGCTCTTTTTCCATTTCCGCCAGCATTTCCGGCGTCAGTTCACGTTCCCAGGTCACTTTCCAGGAGATAAACACACAGACCGTAAACAGCACGGCAAATACAACGCCGTTGATCAGATATGCATCCGCGTTGTTTTCACCCAGCCAGCCGATCAGCAGGCCCGGAATAAAGGTGGCAAGGAACGTCCCGGATGCCGACAGGAACATGCGGCACGTTGACAGTTTGGTACGGTCATTGAAGTCTTTGGTCATCTCAGACGGCAGCGTTTCCCACGGGATCAGCACCATAGCGGCGATAATCTCAAAGGCCAGATATACCGCGAGGTAGAACCAGAAGTTCATGCCGTTCATCCATAACAGGATATAAACCAGCATGAGTGGCGCGCCAATGAGCAGGAAGAAACGGCGGCGGCCAAATTTCTTGCCCAAATAATGCTTATAGAAATGGTCCGTGAAGCTGCCCATAAACAGGCTCACGATCGCATCGACAATACGCGCGATCGCCACAATAGACGCCGCTTCAATCGGCGACAGACCAACAAAGGTGGTATAGAAGAAAAGCAGCCAGGCACCGATAACGGTAAATGCGCCGCCCCCCATGATATCCGTCAGGCCGTAGCCGATACTGACGGGAATGGTGACTTTTCTGTTCTTACGGGTCATCGTTTATTCCTGCATCAGTCTTATCGAAAACGGAAATAGCGGCGGGCGTTATCCACGCAGATGCCACGAATCATATTATTGAGGATCGCATCGTCCTCCGGCACTTCCCCTCTTTCGACCCACCCGCCAATCAAATCACAGAGGATTCGGCGGAAATAATCGTGTCGGGTATAGGAGACAAAGCTGCGGGAATCCGTCAGCATACCAATAAAGTTAGAGAGTAATCCCTGATCGGCAAGCGCATTGAGCTGATTCACCATGCCGCGTCGCGTATCGTTAAACCACCAGCCGGAGCCAAATTGCAGCGGGGATTTCACGCCATCTTCACCGCTCTGGAAATTAGCGATGGTGGAGGCAACCACATCGTTATAGCTGGCGTTGAGGTTATAGAGGATCGTTTTCGGCAGACCGTTGTTTTCCGCCATTGCGTTCAGCAGACCATTCAGGCTTTCCGCAAGGTGCGTCTGATCGCCAATGGAATCAAAGCCACAGTTAATGCCGATTTTTTCGAACATTGGCGTGTTGTTGTTGCGAATCGCGCCAAAGTGAATCTGCATTGCCCAATCGCGCTGTTTGTACATTTTGGCTAAGGCGACAAAAATAAGGCTATCCCAGGCCTGAAGTTCATCTTCAGTCAGCGCATCACCTGCCAGTCGGCGCTGGAACAGCGAGGCCTGCCCGGCAGCATCAAGCGGGCGAAAACGAACGGCCAGCGGCCCATGATCCGACACCCGGCAACCCGTGCTGTGGAAAAAATCGACGCGAGCTTCAAGCGCCGCGAGAAACTCATTCAGAGTGGTAATGGTTTTTCCGGTTTTCTGCGACAGACGAGAAACAAACGTCAGGAAACGATCGGGATGCGTTTCAAACAGTTCATCGGGACGGAAGGTCGGCAGCACGAGCGTTGAAAAATCACGCTTTTCCGCCAGTCGCTGATGATATTCCAGATCGTCAAGCGGCCCATCGGTTGTGCAAAGCGCTTCAACATTTGAACGGGTAATTAACGCCTGCGGTAAAAAATCATCGCGACGTAATTGTTCATTACACTGCGCCATAATCGTGCGCCAGTTCTTACTGTTTAGCGTTTCCTCAATCGCGAAATAATATTTCAGTTCAAGATGAGTCCAGTGATACAGCGGATTACCAAAACTGGCCTCAACGGTTTGCGCCCACGCTTCAAATTTTTCCTCTGAAGAGGCATCGCCGGTAATTTTCCGCTCGGGTATGCCATTGGCGCGCATCGCCCGCCATTTATAATGGTCCCCTTCCAGCCAAAGCTGGGTAATATCGGCAAAAGGTTTGTTTTCCCAAATCGCTTTCGCTTCAAGATGGCAGTGATAGTCAATAATAGGTAACGTCTTAGCCAGCTCAGAATACAACCGCTGACCCGGTTCGTTATTTATCATAAAACTTTTATTTATCATGGACATAATTACTCCGCACAAAGGGATGGCTTTTGCTAAAACGTCCCCAGGTTGAGGCTAAAATCGGTGTATGACAGGTACTTAATAGCCCCGACATTACCCCTCCCGCCCATTTAAAGTCTACTACCATACAAGTGTAATTAAGAAATTTGTGACTTAAATCATGTTATGCAACTTTCAATAAAAAAATCACTTTCAGTCGTAATGGCGTGTATTAATCCCTGTGCTATAGCGGTTATTTTCACGATAAACGACAAATAAGAACAAACTGATCATTATATTTTACAAAATTAAAACACTTACCGGAAATAAGCTTTCCAGTAAAAGCTTCCCCTTAACGGAAATGTATATTCCTGGCGGCATTTAATCTTTTTTCTACGGTAAGGTTGATCAAATTGTCATTACTGAATATGCTAGTCAATACTAGTATGGTATGAAGTCAAATATACGAAATACGCAATAAGATAAGAAAGGCGGACAAAGAATGCAGATGACAATGCGCTGGTTTGGGCCACAGGAAGACAAAATCCCGTTGGAATACATTCGCCAGGTGCCGGGTGTAGAAGGCGTCGTCGGGGCGCTCTATGATGTCGCCCCTGGAGAAGTGTGGCCGGTTGAAAAAATTAAGGCGCTGGTTGAGCAGGCGCACGCTGCGGGCCTGAAGATGGAAGTCATCGAAAGCGTCAATATCCACGATGACATCAAAATCGGCACCCCGGAACGCGATCGCTATATTGAGAATTACAAGCAGACGATCCGCAACCTGGCGGGCTTTGGCATAAAGGTCATCTGTTATAACTTCATGCCGGTCTTCGACTGGATGAAAACGGACATGAACTACGTCCTGCCGGACGGTTCTCTGACGATGGCCTTTGAAAAACATGGCATTGATAAGACGCTGGAAGAGGTCGTAAAAGAGGTTCTGGATAACTCCAACGGTTTCGCATTACCGGGATGGGAACCTGAGCGCCTGGCTAAAGTGCAGGAATTATTCGCGCGCTACAGTGGGGTGGATGACGACAAGCTGCGGGAAAACCTGTTTTATTTCCTCCGGGAGATTATTCCCGTGTGCGAAGAAGTGGGCGTGAAAATGGCCATTCACCCGGACGATCCGCCGTATTCTATTTTCGGCCTTCCGCGCGTGGTCAAAAACCACGCCGACCTGGCGATGATTTGCGATGCCGTTGACTCTCCGGCGAATGGCATCACCCTCTGTACCGGTTCGATCGCGGAAGATCCAGAAAATAACGTCTATGAAATCCTGGCTGAATTCACGCGTCGCAAGCGCCTCCATTTTGCGCACGTACGCAACATTAAGCTGATCAAAGATAAAGACTTCTACGAGTCGGCTCACCCTTCGCAGTACGGTTCGCTGGACATGTACCGCGTAATGCAGGCGCTCCACGATAACGGCTTTGATGGCTATATCCGCCCGGATCACGGTCGCTTTATCTGGGGAGAAACGGGACGCCCAGGCTATGGTCTTTACGACCGCGCGCTCGGCGTCACTTACCTGTCAGGTCTCTGGGAAGCGCTGGAGAAAAAATAAAGTCCGTTGTGAATCACGATGTAACGAGATAAAAAACCCGCCATTTTGCGGGTTTTTACTTGCCGTACCCCTCAATATCACCGCTTTTCTCACCAAAGTTGATCCAGACGCTATTTTACGAAAAAACGCTTGATGCAAAAATTAATCTTGATGATAATCATTCTTGTTATCATGTTTATTATCATTTTCATAACGGATGCGCCCGCTATGCATAACACTATGGCTGCAATAATAAAAAACAACGCTCCGCTTTCTCCTTCAGGCACCAAACGCCAGATAGACAGCAAAGTATTGCTCGGCGAAGAAGGCTGGGTACTGATTGAGCATAAGGGTGAACATTATCTGCTCCGCCAGACGCAATCCGGGAAACTGATCCTGACTAAATAAATAACCAATTTCGCCAGCCACCCAGGTCTCCCCCCAGGCAGCCAGCACTTTTCAATTTCCTTATGGAGAGTTGTTATGTTACGCCTGCAATCTGCCTCTTTGCGCCCATCTCTGCTGGCGCTGGCAATCGTTAGCACCCTGCCAGGGGCGGCTTACGCGACCACAGACGATATCACCGTCACTGCGACCGGTAATGTGCGCAGCACCTTTGAAGCCCCCATGATGGTGAGCGTTATCGATACGTCTGATCCCGAAAACCAGACTGCCAGCTCGGCAGCCGATCTGCTGCGTCCTGTTCCAGGGATCACCCTGAGCGGAAGCGGGCGAACCAACGGCCAGGATATCAGTATGCGTGGCTATGATCGTCGCGGCGTACTGATTCTGGTGGACGGCGTTCGTCAGGGAACCGATACCGGGCACCTCAACAGCACCTTCCTCGATCCGGCGTTGATCAAACGTATTGAGATCGTTCGCGGCCCTTCCGCACTGCTGTACGGCAGCGGCGCGCTGGGCGGCGTGATCTCTTATGAAACCGCCGATGCGAAAGATCTGCTTCAGGAAGGCCAGAACAGCGGTTTCCGCGTCTTTGGTACTGGCGGCACCGGCGATCACAGTCTGGGAATGGGCGCCAGCGCCTTTGGCCGAACCGATAACCTTGATGGACTGGTGGCATGGTCCAGCCGCGATCGTGGCGACCTGCGCCAGGGCGACGGCTCCACGGCGCCAAATGATGAATCGATCAATAACATGCTGGCAAAAGGCACCTGGTATATTAACGATGCGCAGGCGCTGAGTGGGTCATTACGTTACTACAACAACGACGCGCAAGAGCCGAAGAACCCACAAACGATTGATGCCTCCACCAGCAACCCTCTTGTGGATCGCTCGACCATCCAGCGCGACATGCAGCTCTCTTACAGGATCGCGCCGCAGGGCAACGACTGGCTGAATGCCGATGCTAAAGTGTACTGGTCTGAAGCGCGCATCAACGCCCAGAACGTCGATAACACGGGCGAATTTCGCAAACAAACCACCAAAGGCGGAAAAGTTGAAAACCGCACGCGTCTCTTCAGCGACGCTTTCGCCTCTCACCTGCTGACGTATGGCGGAGAGTATTACCGTCAGGAGCAAAAACCCGGCGGCGTGACAACCGGCTTCCCGGAAGCAAAAATCGACTTCAGCTCCGGCTGGTTGCAGGATGAAATCACCCTTCGCGACCTGCCCGTCACCCTGCTGGGCGGCACGCGTTACGACAACTACCGCGGCAGCAGCGACGGCTATGACGATGTTGATGCCGATAAATGGTCATCCCGCGCCGGGTTAACCGTCAGCCCGACGGACTGGCTGATGCTGTTTGGCTCTTACGCCCAGGCATTCCGCGCGCCGACAATGGGTGAAATGTATAACGATGCAAAACACTTCTCCATTGGCAGCTTCTACACTAACTACTGGGTGCCAAACCCTAACCTGCGCCCGGAAACCAACGAAACGCAGGAGTACGGTTTTGGTCTGCGTTTCGACAATCTGATGCTGTCCAACGATGCGCTGGAGTTCAAAGCCAGCTACTTTGATACCAAAGCAAAAGATTACATCTCCACGACCGTCGATTTCGCCGCCGCGACCACCATGTCTTACAACGTCCCGAACGCCAAAATCTGGGGCTGGGATGTGATGACGAAATATACCGCTGATCTGTTCAGCCTCGACGTGGCCTACAACCGCACCCGTGGGAAAGACAAGGATACCGGAGAGTATATCTCCAGCATTAACCCGGATACCGTCACCAGTAAGCTGAATATTCCCGTCGCGCAGAGCGGCTTCTCCGTTGGCTGGGTAGGAACGTTTGCCGATCGCTCAACGCATATCAGCAGCGAATACAGCAAACAGCCGGGTTATGCCGTCAACGACTTTTACGTTAGCTACCAGGGACAGCAGGCGCTGAAAGGCATGACCACCACGCTGGTGTTGGGTAACGCCTTCGATAAAGAGTACTGGTCGCCGCAGGGCATCCCGCAGGACGGGCGCAACGGCAAGATTTTCGTGAGCTATCAATGGTAATCACCCGCCCCGGTTCGCCGGGGCAAACACTGGAAGGAAGAGACAATGAACCACTACACACGCTGGCTTGAGCTAAAAGAACAACATCCTGGTAAGTACGCGCGTGACATCGCTGGTTTACTGGGGATCAGCGAGGCGGAGCTGACGTTTGCCCGCGTCGGTCATGACGCATGGCGGCTGCGCGGCGACACGCGTGAAATTTTCGCGGCGCTGGAATCCGTTGGCGAAACAAAATGCATCTGCCGCAACGAGTATGCGGTACACGAGCAGGTCGGCGCATTCACCAATCAACACCTGAGCGGTCACGCCGGGCTGGTACTGAACCCACGCGCGCTCGATCTGCGCTTATTTTTAAATCAATGGGCCAGCGTGTTCCACATTAAGGAAGCGACCGCCCGCGGCGAGCGCCAGAGTATTCAGTTCTTTGATCATCAGGGCGATGCGCTCCTGAAGGTGTATGCCACAGACAACACCGACACCGCCGCCTGGGACGAGCTTCTGCAACATTTTATCGTGACCGAGAATGCGCCGCTGGCGCTGAAAGCGGCTGAACCCCCTGTTAACGAAACGGCTGCCGATGCCGTGACCGTTGACAGAGAGTGGCGCGCGATGACCGACGTTCACCAGTTCTTCACGCTGCTCAAGCGCCATAACCTGACCCGCCAGCAGGCTTTTGAACGGGTCGCTGACGATCTGGCCTGCAAGGTGCCGAACAGCGCGCTGGCGCAGCTCCTCGACGCCGCCCTTAAAGACGGCAATGAAATCATGGTGTTCGTCGGCAACAGAGGCTGCGTGCAAATTTTCACCGGCGTGGTCGAAAAAGTCGTGCCGATGAAAGGCTGGCTGAATATTTTCAACCCGACGTTTACGCTGCATCTGCTGGAAGAGACGATTGCCGAGACCTGGATAACCCGCAAACCTACCGCAGACGGCCACGTCACCAGTCTGGAACTCTTTGCGCATGACGGCACGCAAATCGCTCAGCTTTACGGTCAGCGTACGGAAGGCGAACCAGAACAGACACAGTGGCGCAAACAGATTGAGGCGCTGATGCCAAAAGGGCTGGCGGCATGAAAAAACTGCTTGCCCTGATTGCCGCCCTGCCGCTGACGGTTCTTGCCGCGAAACAGGATAAGATCGTCGCGCTCGGCGGAGATGTCACCGAGATCGTGTACGCGCTCGGCGCACAGTCTTCGCTGGTCGCCCGCGACAGCACCAGCCAGTGGCCGCCGGAGGCCACTGCCCTGCCGGATGTGGGGTATCTGCGCCAGCTAAATGCCGAAGGTATCCTCGCCACGCGTCCCGATCTTGTGCTGGCAAGCAGCCAGGCTCAGCCCTCGCTGGTACTCAAACAGGTCGAGCAAAGTCATGTTCGGGTCATTACCGTACCGAGCCGCAACGACCTGCGCGTCATCGACGAGAAAGTGCAGGTCATCGCCAACGCCACCGACCGGGTGGCTGAAGGCAAGGCGCTGCGCCAGACGCTGAATAAAGAGATTTCCGCGCTGCCGACCACGCCGCTCAATAAGCGGGTGCTGTTTATTCTTAACCACGGCGGAATGAGCGCGATGGCCGCCGGACAGCAAACGGGAGCGGATGCCGCCATTCGCGCGGCAGGGCTACAAAATGCGATGCAGGGCGTCTCCCGCTATCAGCCGCTCTCACAGGAAGGCGTGATCGCCAGCCGGCCCGATCTGGTGGTGATTCCCCAGGAGGGATTAACGGCGATGGGCGGCGAAGAGAATCTCTGGAAGTTACCGGGACTGGCGCAGACCCCTGCCGGGCGCAATAAGCAGGTGTTCGCGGTTGATGATATGGCGCTGCTCGGTTTTAGCGTGCGTACGCCTCAGGCGATTCAGCAGCTACGCGCGAAAGCGGAGTCATTGCCCTGATGCCACGGCGGATCACGCTTTCTCTGTATACGCTGGCGCTGATGCTGGCAGTGGTGACGGTCGTGGCAAGCGGTTTTGGCGCATTACGCCTGCCGCTCAGCCTGCTCTGGCATGACGGCGACGACGCGTTACGCCAGATCTGGTTCAACATTCGTCTGCCCCGGGTTCTGCTCGCGCTGGTGATTGGTGGCTCGCTGGCGCTGGCCGGGTGCGTGATGCAGGGGCTCTTTCGCAACCCCCTCGCCGATCCGGGACTGCTCGGCATCAGCAGCGGCGCGGCGTTAGCCGTTGCGCTGTGGGTCGTCCTTCCGCTCACGCTGCCTCCCCTGATTATGCTGTATGCGCCGATGCTGGCGGCATTCATTGGCGCGCTCATCGCAACAGTCGTTATTTTCCTGCTCAGCCGACAGCGGGACAGTTCGCTCTCCCGGCTGCTGCTGGTCGGCATCGCCATTAATGCGCTATGCGGCGCGGCGGTGGGCGTGTTGTCGTGGATCAGCAATGACACCCAGCTACGCCAGCTCTCGCTATGGGGAATGGGCAGCCTTGGCCAGGCGCAGTGGTCAACGCTGCTGGCGGTCGCCTCTTTGATGATCCCAACGGTATTTCTCATCTGGCGTCTTGCTGGCGCGCTTAACCTGCTGCAACTGGGAGAGGAAGAGGCGCATTACCTGGGCGTCGATGTCCGGGTTGTTCAGCGAATCCTGCTGATCTGTAGCGCGTTGCTGGTGGCGGCGGCTGTCGCCGTCAGCGGCGTGATCGGTTTTATCGGTCTGGTCGTGCCGCATCTGATACGGATGTGGCTAGGGGCAGACCATCGTGCGGTGATCCCCGGCTCCGTGCTGGCGGGCGCCTTTCTGCTGCTGATTGCCGATACCATCGCCCGAACGCTGGTTGCCCCGGCTGAAATGCCGGTCGGGCTGCTGACCAGTATTCTGGGCGCGCCGTGGTTCCTGTGGCTTATTTTCCGCCGGGGAGGTCAGTATGGCTGAACGTTTTCTCGCTGACAGCGTCAGCTACGCCGCTGCGGGCAGAACAATTATTCGCGATATCTCGCTCTCCCTGACCCAGGGAGAACTGCTGGCATTAATTGGCCCCAACGGTGCCGGGAAATCGACGCTGTTAAGGCTGCTCACCGGTTATCTCACTCCGGCAGACGGACGTTGCCTGCTGGCCGGCAAACCGCTTGAGCAATGGCCTGCGCAGACGCTGTCCCGCTACCGCGCGGTCATGCTTCAGCAAACGCGAATGGGGTTCGACTGGCCCGTTGAGGCCGTAATCGGCATGGGGCGAATGCCCTGGACGCAGCAGCCCGAACCGGCGGTGATTCATCAGGTGATGCAGCTTACGGAATGTTTGCCGCTGGCGGGAAGACGCTACGCTTCCTTGTCCGGCGGCGAACAGCAGCGCGTACAGCTGGCGCGCGCGCTGGCGCAGCTATGGTGCGACGGCTCCCCACGCGGCTGGCTTTTTCTTGATGAGCCCACCTCCGCGCTGGATCTGTTCCATCAGCAGCATTTACTGCGGTTGCTGAAAACGCTGACCCGTAAGGGCCATCTGCATGTTTGCATCGTGCTGCACGATCTCAACCTGGCGGCCCTGTGGGCGGATCGAATCGTGTTGCTGCATGGCGGCAACATCGTTGCCGAAGGCGCACCCGCCGAGGTTCTGCAAGCCGATACGCTAACCCGCTGGTACGGCGCGGAAGTCCACGTCGGAACACACCCGACAAGCGGCGGGCCGCAGATCTTCCTCGCGCCTTAACCGGGAAATGCCGGATAGCGGCTTCGCCTTATCCGGCAGACAATTCTGCGGAGAATCGCTTTCCTCAGGCTATACTTTCCGCAAAACTCATTACCAGGCGGAATCATGATCGCACCAAAACAGCTTCCCTCCCTGCGTTTACCGCTGGCAGGACTCCTGATGTTGACGCTGCTGTGGGCAGGTTTCACCGTGCACAGCCATTGGGAAGCGTTTATCCAGTGGTGTCTCGCCGCCCAGATCACCCTGCACCGCTATCTGGTCATGTATTTGCTGCAACTCAATAACCACCAGTACACCGGCGGGCTATGGCTGCTGACCGGCGCGTTCTTCTATGGCGTACTGCATGCGATTGGGCCGGGGCATGGGAAATTTATCGTCACCACCTGGCTGAGCACGACGAAAGAGAGCCTGCTTGCCGCGCGGGTCGTACCCTTTATTGGCAGCCTGATGCAGGGCGTCAGCGCCATACTGTTCGTGTTTATTCTGGCGGTCGGCTTCAACCTGGCCGCCGGCGATCTCAGCACCAGCCGCTGGTACGTCGAGAAAATCAGCGCCGTCCTGATTGGCGCGTTCGGGCTATTTATCATCTACCAGGCGTTAAAAACCCTGCGTCCAAAGCCCATTTTCTCGCGTTTCTCCCAGCCGCACAGCCACGACGAACACTGTGGCTGCGGGCATCACGGCGTGGGCGCAGAACTCACCGACGGCAACTGGAAAACACGCCTCGGCGTGATTCTGGCGACAGGCGCCCGCCCCTGTAGCGGGGCAATCATGATTTTACTGTTCTCCAACGCGCTCGGTATTGTCAGTTGGGGGATTGCCGCCGTCATGACCATGTCCTTCGGCACGGCGCTGTCGATTATGGGGCTGTCGCTGGCGGTACGTTACGCACGCAACCAGACCCAGGCGCTGTTTGCCGGTAACCATGCCCCCCTGCGCTGGCTGGGGCCGGTTATCCGCATCATCGGCGGGCTGGCGCTGGTACTGTTTGCCCTCATTCTGTTTCTGACGGTGATCCCCATCAGTGCGAACGGTGATTATATTGCGGCGGGGTGTTAACCTGTTTGCCGGGCGATAGCGTGCTTATGTCCCTGTCTTTCCCTACCTCCTTTGAATTACCCGTCCCATCAGGGATAATACCCACACAATGTGTAATCTCAGGATCGCGATGAAACATTCTCTGCAACGCCGCGCTGGACGAAAACGCCAGATGAAACTCGGCACGACCGTGATATTGATGGTCAGCGCCGTGTTGTTCTCCGTGCTGCTCGTCGTCCATCTGATTTATTTCTCACAGATCAGCCACATGACGCGCGACGCGCTGGCAGACAAAGCGCTGGCGGTCGCCCGTACGCTGGCGGACTCCCCGGAAATTCGCCAGCGTATGAAGCAAAAGCCGACAGAGAGCGGCATTCAGGCGATCGCCGAGGCGGTTCGCAAACGCAACGATATGTTATTTATCGTGATTACCGATATGAAGAGCATTCGCTATTCGCACCCGGAAGCGCAGCGAATCGGCCAGCCGTTTAAAGGCGACGACATCCTGCTGGCGCTACAGGGGCATGAAAACGTCGCCATCAATCGCGGTTTTCTTGCCAAAGCGCTGCGGGTTTTCACGCCCATTTATGACGACAATCATCAGCAGATCGGCGTCGTGGCGATTGGCCTTGAGCTCAGCAGAGTAACGGAGCAGATCAACAACAGCCGCTGGAGCATCATCTGGTCGATTCTGTTCGGCGCGCTGGTGGGGCTGCTGGGCACTTACGTGCTGGTGAAGGTGCTCAAACGCATCCTGTTCGGCCTGGAGCCGTATGAAATTTCCACGCTGTTTGAGCAGCGCCAGGCGATGCTGCAATCCATCAAAGAGGGGGTAGTCGCCGTTGACGACAGCGGCGAGGTGACATTAATCAACCAGGCGGCGCAGGAACTTCTTGATTACCGCAAATCGCAGGATGACGCGCACTTATCCTCGCTTAGCCACGCCTGGTCGCAGGTAGTGAATCTGAACGACGTGCTCCGCGACGGTACGCCGCGCCGGGATGAAGAGATTACCGTTAAAGATCGTCTGCTGCTTATCAACACCGTTCCGGTACGCAGCAATGGAAAAATCATCGGCGCGATCTCCACGTTCAGGGACAAAACAGAAGTCCGCCAGCTCATGCAGCGTCTGGACGGAATGGTCAACTACGCGGATGCACTCCGTGAACGATCCCACGAATTTATGAACAAATTACATGTCATTCTGGGATTATTGCATCTGAAGAGTTATAAGCAGCTTGAAGATTATATTATTAAGACGGCTAATAACTATCAGGAAGAGATCGGCTCACTGTTGGGGAAAATAAAGTCGCCCGTTATCGCAGGCTTTTTGCTCAGTAAGATTAATCGCACCTCCGATTTAGGGCACAGTCTGGTGATTAGCAATGAAAGTCGATTACCGGACAGCCGTAATGAAGATCAAATCACCGTATTGATTACCATTCTGGGCAATTTAATTGAAAACGCGCTGGAGGCGCTAGGTCAACAACCCGGCGGTGAAATCAGCGTATCCTTGCATTATCGGCATGGCTGGCTGCATTGTGAAGTCAACGATGACGGGCCGGGAATTGACCCCGAACGCATAGAGCAAATTTTTGACAAAGGCGTCTCGTCAAAAGGAACGGAGCGTGGCGTCGGTCTGGCGATAGTAAAACAGCAAGTTGAGAGTATCGGCGGCAATATTACCGTCGAATCGGAACCCGGGATCTTCACACAATTTTTTGTTCAAATACCCTGGGACGGGGAGAGGACCAGCATATGATCAATGTTTTAATTGTCGATGACGATGCGATGGTAGCAGAGTTAAACCGCCGCTATGTTGCGCAGATCGCTGGCTTTCACTGCTGCGGCACCGCGTCTACGCTGGAGAAAGCAAAAGCGTTTATCTTCGATGGCGAAAACCATATTGATCTGATTTTACTGGATATTTACATGCAGAAGGAGAACGGGCTGGACCTGCTGCCCGTCCTGCACAGCGCCGGATGCAAATGTGACGTCATCGTTATCTCTTCCGCCGCCGACGCCACCACCATCAAAGATTCGCTCCATTACGGCGTGGTCGATTATTTGATCAAACCGTTTCAGGCTTCCCGCTTTGAAGAGGCGCTGACCGGCTGGCTGCAAAAGAAAACGGCGATGGAGAAGCACCAGTATTATGAACAATCAGAGCTGGATCGGCTGATTCACGGCAGTGCATCCAATGAGCCGGATACCCGACGCCTGCCTAAAGGGCTGACGCCGCAAACGCTGCGCACCCTGTGTCAGTGGATCGATGCGCACCAGGACCAGGAATTTTCAACTGACGAGCTGGCGAATGAGGTCAATATTTCCCGCGTTTCCTGCCGTAAATATCTTATCTGGCTGGTCAATTGCCATATTCTGTTTACCAGCATCCATTATGGCGTGACCGGCAGACCGGTTTACCGTTATCGTATTCAGGCCGAACATTATTCTTTACTTAAGCAATATTGCCAGTAGAAAAGAAGCCGCTTCGCATTATGCGTTATATAAAGGTAACAATTATTACAATAATGAAAAATAACAAAGGCACAAGTTACACCTTCAAAAATAGAGAATTTGTGCCAGATCAAATATGAACACAAATATGTTTTAATTCATCAGCTTATTATTCAGAAGCGTCACGTTGTTTTTAATTTCAAAAACGGTAACAAAAGTTAATTAAGTATTATGTGACTCGTAGAGTGTGTATTTTTAACTATAAAGGAGTAGTCTGGGATTCACCGGACACATAAAAAAAATTAAAATAACGCTATTTTTGTGAGCAGACGATATGTTCCTGAAATTCAGTGACATAGAATACAAAACACACAACCTGCCCTGCTCTTCTTTGTTAACCAGCCCATCGCCAGGGAGCTTCGTTCTCTGAATACGCCATAAACAGAAGCCAAGAATGACTCATGATTTACTGAAAAATTCTTATTTCATGTTTAGAGATTAATCATCAATACAGACAAAGCGAATATTCGTCAGGCTCTGAGGACAATTCACAAAAAACAGAACATGACTGTGATCTATTTATCAAAAATTAAACAGGTTTATCGCGAGGGTAGATAAATGTTATTTAGTATACAACTTATCATAATATTAGTGTGTTTGTTTTATGGCGCCAGAAAAGGCGGTATCGCGCTGGGTTTATTAGGCGGTATCGGTCTGGTCATTCTGGTCTTTGTTTTCCACCTCCAGCCGGGTAAACCGCCCGTCGACGTGATGCTGGTGATCATCGCCGTGGTCGCCGCCTCCGCCACGCTACAGGCCTCCGGCGGCCTGGATGTGATGTTGCAGATTGCCGAGAAGCTGTTGCGTCGCAACCCCAAATACGTCTCCATCGTCGCCCCGTTTGTAACCTGCACGCTGACCATCCTGTGCGGTACGGGCCATGTGGTGTACACCATTCTGCCCATCATCTACGACGTCGCGATTAAGAACAATATTCGCCCGGAACGTCCTATGGCAGCCAGTTCTATCGGCGCGCAGATGGGGATCATCGCCAGCCCGGTTTCTGTGGCGGTCGTTTCGCTGGTCGCGATGCTGGGTAACTTCACCTTTAACGGTAAGCATCTGGAGTTCCTTGACCTGCTTTCCATCACCATTCCATCGACCCTGCTGGGTATCCTGGCTATCGGTATTTTCAGCTGGTTCCGTGGTAAAGATCTGGATAAAGACGAAGAGTTCCAGAAGTTCATCTCCGTCCCGGAAAACTACCACTACGTGTATGGCGACACCGCCACGCTGCTGGATAAAAAACTGCCGAAAAGCAACTGGCTGGCCATGTGGATCTTCCTGTCGGCCATCGCCGTTGTCGCTCTGTTAGGCGCCTTCTCTGAACTGCGTCCGGTCTTCGGCGGCAAACCGCTGTCGATGGTACTGGTCATTCAGATGTTCATGCTGCTGACCGGCGCGCTGATTATTATCCTGACAAAAACCAATCCTGCTTCTATCTCAAAAAATGAAGTCTTCCGTTCAGGTATGATCGCGATTGTGGCGGTGTACGGTATTGCCTGGATGGCGGAAACCATGTTCGGCGCGCACATGACTGAAATCGAAAGCGTGCTGGGCGAAATGGTGAAAGAGTATCCGTGGGCCTATGCGATTGTTCTGCTGCTGGTCTCCAAGTTTGTAAACTCCCAGGCGGCGGCGCTGGCGGCGATCGTTCCGTTAGCACTGGCTATCGGCGTAGACCCGGCTTACATCGTGGCGTCAGCACCAGCGTGCTATGGCTACTACATTCTGCCGACCTACCCGAGCGATCTGGCCGCGATTCAGTTCGACCGTTCCGGCACCACCCACATTGGTCGCTTCGTCATTAACCACAGCTTTATTCTGCCCGGTTTGATTGGCGTAAGCGTCTCCTGTGTATTTGGCTGGATCTTCGCCGCCATGTACGGGTTCCTGTAACAGCACCTTGCGTGCCGCCCGTTATCGCGCGGCACGCCATCTATACAATTCAAATAATTCAGGATAATTAAAAAGGCTGGAAGCATATGTCGAATAAAGAATTTATATATCAGGCGCCTTTCCCGATGGGGGAAGACAAAACGGAGTATTATCTCCTGACCTCCGATCACGTTAGCGTTGGCGAATTTGAAGGAGAGTCGATACTGAAGGTTGAGCCACAGGCCCTGACGCTCCTGGCCCAGCAAGCCTTCCACGATGCCTCCTTTATGCTCCGCCCGGAGCACCAGCAACAAGTCGCCTCCATTCTCCATGACCCCGAAGCCAGCGAAAACGATAAGTACGTCGCGCTGCAATTTTTACGCAACTCCGAAATCGCCGCTAAAGGCGTTCTGCCGACCTGCCAGGATACCGGCACGGCGATTATCGTCGGTAAAAAGGGCCAGCGCGTCTGGACGGGCGGCGGCGATGAAGCCGCGCTCTCCAAAGGCGTGTTCAACACCTATATCGAAGACAACCTGCGCTATTCGCAGAACGCCGCGCTGGATATGTACAAAGAGGTCAACACCGGCACCAACCTGCCCGCGCAAATCGACCTCTACACGGTTGATGGCGATGAATACAAGTTCCTCTGCGTGGCAAAAGGCGGCGGCTCGGCGAACAAAACCTATCTGTATCAGGAAACCAAAGCGCTGCTGACGCCCGGCAAGCTGAAAAACTTCCTCGTTGAGAAAATGCGTACCCTGGGCACCGCAGCCTGCCCGCCGTACCACATCGCGTTTGTGATTGGCGGGACATCGGCGGAAAGCACGCTGAAAACCGTGAAGCTGGCCAGTGCGCATTATTACGACGGTCTGCCGACTGAAGGTAACGAACACGGCCAGGCCTTCCGCGATATTCAACTGGAACAGGAACTGCTGGAAGAGGCGCAGAAGCTCGGCCTCGGCGCACAGTTTGGCGGTAAATACTTCGCGCACGATATCCGGGTAATCCGCCTGCCGCGTCACGGCGCGTCCTGCCCGGTCGGCATGGGCGTCTCCTGCTCGGCTGACCGCAACATCAAAGCCAAAATCAACCGTGAAGGGATCTGGATCGAAAAACTGGAGCACAATCCCGCGCAGTACATCCCGGAATCCCTGCGTCAGGCCGGTGAAGGCGAAGTGGTGAAAGTTGACCTCAACCGGCCGATGAAAGAGATCCTCGCCCAGCTTTCACAGTACCCGGTATCAACCCGCCTGTCGCTGAGCGGCACCATCATCGTCGGTCGCGATATCGCCCATGCGAAGCTGAAAGAGCGCATCGAATCCGGCGAAGGTCTGCCGCAGTACATTAAAGATCACCCCATCTACTACGCAGGCCCGGCGAAAACGCCAGCAGGCTACCCGTCCGGCTCCCTGGGGCCAACCACCGCAGGACGCATGGACTCCTACGTTGACCTGCTGCAATCTCACGGCGGCAGCATGATCATGCTGGCGAAAGGCAACCGTAGCCAGCAGGTCACCGACGCCTGCCACAAATACGGCGGCTTCTATCTGGGCAGCATTGGCGGCCCGGCTGCGGTGCTGGCGCAACAGAGTATCAAGCATCTGGAGTGCGTGGAGTACCCGGAACTGGGGATGGAAGCAATCTGGAAAATCGAAGTGGAAGACTTCCCGGCGTTTATCCTGGTGGATGACAAAGGCAACGATTTCTTCCAGCAGATTGTCAGCAAACAGTGCGCGAACTGCGCGAAATAACCTGCCCGGCCCGGTTATCTCATCGGGCCGTTTTTCCCTTTATTTACAGCATGGCGGATACGCCGTTTCCCCCCGATGGCGCTACGTTTATCAGTCCTGTGGCGACGATCGCAGGTCGCCCCACAACCTTAAAAACTTAAGGTTGGCTTAATGTTGCTTTGCGAGGATCGGCGCACTTAGTTGATGGACATACCATAATGCTGAAGCGCGTTTTAAAAAGACCGACCCTCGGACACATTACCTGGCTGTTACTCCTTTCATTCTACATCGCCGTCTGTCTGAACATCGCTTTCTACAAGCAGGTGATGCAAGCCCTGCCGCTGGATTCAATGCACAACGTGCTGGTGTTTTTATCCATGCCGCTTGTCGCGTTTAGCGTCATCAATATCGTACTGACGCTGGCGTCGTTCCTGTGGCTTAACCGCCCGCTGGCCTGCCTCTTTATTCTGACGGGCGCCGCCGCGCAATACTTCATCATGACCTACGGCATCGTCATGGACCGCTCCATGATCGCCAACATGATGGATACCACACCGGCAGAAACGTTCGCGCTGGTCACGCCGCAAATGGCGCTTACGCTGGGATTAAGCGGCCTTCTGGCGGCGGTAATCGCCTGTAGCATCAAAATCAAACCGACCTCTCTGACATTACGCAGCGGCGCGTATCGCGCCCTCAACGTGCTGGCTTCGCTTCTGCTGATCGTGCTGGTCGCCGCCTGCTTCTACAAAGATTACGCCTCGCTTTTTCGCAATAACAAAGAGCTGATCAAGTCTCTCAGCCCGTCGAATAGCCTGGTCGCCAGTTGGTCGTGGTATTCACATGAGCAACTCGCCAACCTGCCTTTGGTACGCATTGGCGAAGATGCGCATCGCAATCCCGCGATGCTGAAAGAAAAACGGCATAATCTGACCATCCTGATCGTCGGCGAAACCTCGCGTGGGGATAACTTCTCGCTGTCTGGCTATTCACGGCAAACCAACCCGCGTCTGGCGCAGGATAATGTGGTCTACTTCCCGCACACCACCTCCTGCGGCACCGCAACGGCGATCTCGGTTCCCTGCATGTTTTCCGGTATGCCGCGTAAACACTACAATGAAGGGCTGTCGCACCATCAGGAAGGGTTGCTGGACATCATTCAGCGAGCCGGAGTTAGCGTGCTGTGGAACGATAACGACGGCGGCTGTAAAGGCGCCTGCGATCGCGTGCCGCATCAGGATATGACCGCGCTGAAATTGCCGGGTCAGTGCATTAACGGCGAATGTTACGACGAAGTGCTCTTTCACGGGCTGGAGGAATACATCGATAAACTCCAGGGCGACGGCGTCATTGTGCTGCACACCATCGGCAGCCACGGCCCGACCTATTATCACCGTTATCCGCCGCAGTTCGCGCAATTTACCCCGACCTGTGACACCAATGAAATTCAGACCTGTTCGCAGCAACAGTTAGTGAATACTTACGATAATACCGTGCTGTACGTGGACTATATTGTTGATAAGGCAATCAATATATTAAAAGCGCATCAGGATAAATTCACCACCAGCCTGGTCTATCTTTCCGACCACGGTGAATCTTTAGGAGAAAATGGCGTCTATTTGCATGGGCTGCCATACGCCATTGCGCCGGATGCGCAAAAGCATATCCCGATGCTCCTCTGGCTCTCGGAGGATTATCAGAAACGTTACCGGACAGACCTGACATGTTTGCAAAAGCGGGCAGCCCAGGAGGATTTCTCGCAGGACAACCTTTTCTCAACCATGCTCGGATTAACGGGCGTACAGACCAGGAACTACCAGGCCGCAGACGATATTCTGCAACCTTGCAGGAGGCTAACTGAATGAAAATTCTGATTGTTGAAGACGATACGCTGTTATTACAGGGACTGATTCTTGCTGCACAAACGGAGGGTTACGCCTGCGACGGCGTTTCTACCGCCCGGGCGGCGGAACACTGTCTGGAAACAGGGCATTACAGCCTGGTCGTGCTGGATCTTGGGTTGCCTGATGAGGACGGTCTGCATTTTCTGACGCGAATAAGACAGAAAAAATACACCCTTCCGGTATTGATCCTCACCGCCCGCGACACGCTCAACGACCGCATCACCGGGCTGGATGTCGGGGCGGATGATTATCTGGTGAAGCCGTTTGCGCTGGAGGAGTTACATGCGCGTATTCGCGCGCTGCTGCGTCGTCATCACAATCAGGGTGAAAGCGAATTGACCGTCGGCAATCTGATGCTGAATCTGGGGCGTCGTCAGGTGTGGCTGGCCGGGCAAGAGCTTATCTTAACGCCCAAAGAGTATGCGCTGCTGTCGCGGCTGATGCTCAAAGCAGGCAGCCCGGTACACCGTGAAATCTTGTATAACGACATCTATAACTGGGACAACGAACCGTCAACCAATACCCTGGAAGTGCATATTCACAACCTGCGCGACAAAGTGGGGAAATCACGTATCCGCACGGTGCGCGGGTTTGGTTATATGCTGGTTGCCGTTGAGGAAAACTAAGTGAACCTTACGCGTTTTCTGCACAGACCGATGACCCTTCGTCAGCGTCTGATGCTGACCATTGGCTCTATCCTGCTGGTGCTGCAACTGATCAGCACCTTCTGGCTATGGCACGAGAGCACCGAGCAGATTGAGCTTTTCGAGCAGGCGCTGCTGGAGGACAGGAATAACGATCGGCACATCAGGCATGAGGTTCGCGAAGCGGTCGCCAGCCTGATCGTTCCCGCCGTGTTTATGGTCAGCCTGACGCTGCTGATCTGCTATCAGGCCGTCCGGCGCATCACCCGCCCGCTTGCCGACCTGCAAAAAGAGCTGGAAGCCCGCACGGCCGATAACCTGACGCCCATCGATATTCACAGCTCGACGATTGAAATTGAAGCCGTCGTCTCGGCGCTTAACCAGCTGGTCACTCGCCTGACGACGACGCTGGAGAATGAACGCCTGTTCACCGCCGACGTCGCCCACGAGCTACGCACGCCGCTGGCGGGCGTGCGTCTGCATCTGGAACTGCTGGCGAAAGCGCACAACGTTAACGTCACGCCGTTGATTACGCGTCTTGATCAAATGATGGACAGCGTTTCGCAGCTGCTGCAATTAGCACGCGTGGGGCAGTCGTTCTCATCCGGTAATTACCAGTCGGTGAAGCTGCTGGATGACGTGATCCTGCCCTCTTACGATGAACTGAACACCATGCTGGAAACACGCCAGCAGACGCTGCAACTGCCGGAAAGCACAGCAGACGCCACCGTGCGCGGCGATGCCACGCTACTGCGTATGCTGTTGCGTAATCTTGTGGAAAATGCGCACCGCTACAGTCCGAAAGGGTCAACCATCACCATTATCCTCAATAATGCGGAAAGCGACGCGATGATGGCCGTCGAAGACGAAGGGCCGGGAATTGATGAAAGTAAATGCGGGGAGTTAAGTGAAGCGTTTGTCCGCATGGACAGCCGCTATGGCGGTATCGGGCTGGGGTTGAGCATCGTCTCCCGCATCACGCAGTTGCACCACGGGCAATTCTTTTTGCAAAACCGTGTGGGAACGACGGGAACCCGCGCGTGGGTGCTGTTGAAAAGAGATCAGTAAGTCGTAACCCAGACATACAGGAAACTGCTGACAATCAGCATACTGAACAGGGTTGTCAGACTTTCATACATTCGCGTTTTCATCACACTCTCCTCCGATGGTCTGGAGGAGAGTATGCCTGACGAAGATTAAGCGAACATTAAGATTTGTCGGCCTGATAAACGCAGTCTGTAGGCCTGATAAGCGTAGCGCCATCAGGCAAAGGTGTTGCGCCGTCTGTAGGCCTGATAAGCGTAGCGCCATCAGGCGGTGCGCTAAAGCTTACTCGTCAATACGCGGATGCTGCTGCACTAACCGCGAACGTTTAGCCTGCAACTCCTCAATCTCCTGATCGATATCTTCGATTTTCTGCTCGATATTATCGTAGTGCTCGCCAAGGATTTCTTTCGCTTCCTGGATATCCGAGGCCGCTGGCGTCGCCCCTTTCAGCGGACGGTTGGCGGTCTCTTTCATGGTAATACCGGTAATAAAACCGACGACCGCAATCGCCATCAGGTAATAGGCTGGCATCATCAGGTTCTGCGAGCTTTCCACCAGCCAGGCGGCCAGGGTCGGCGTCAGACCCGCAATCAGCACCGAGATATTAAACGCCGCCGCCAGCGCGCTGTAACGGATGTGCGTCGGGAACATCGCTGGCAGAGAAGAGGCCATCACCCCGGTAAAGCAGTTCAGGATCACCGCCAGCATCAGCAGACCGGCAAAAATCAGGCCGATAATATTACTGTTGATCAGAATGAAGGCCGGAATAGCCAGCGCAAACAGCGCGATACTGCCCATAATAACAAACGGACGACGACCGAAACGGTCACTGAGCAGCCCCATCACCGGCTGCACAAACAGCATCCCGATCATGATGGCGATAATAATCAGCACGCCGTGGTCTTCCGAGTAGTGCAGGTTATGCGACAGGTAGCTCGGCATATAGGTGAGCAGCATGTAGTAGGTCACGTTGGTGGCAATCACCAGGCCGATACACGCCAGCAGGCTGCGCCAGTGTTTGGTTGCAATCTCTTTAAAGGAGACTTTTGGCCCTTCCTGCAAACCTTCACGATCGCCCTGCTCCAGCTTATCCACATGCTGCTGGAAGGCCGGGGTCTCTTCCAGCGCATGGCGCAGATAAAGACCAATGATCCCTAGCGGCAGTGCGATGAAGAACGGAATACGCCAGCCCCAGTCGAGGAAGTTCTCCTCGCCGACAACGGTGGAGATCAGCACCACCACGCCCGCGCCCAGCACGAAGCCCGCAATGGAGCCGAAGTCCAGCCAGCTTCCCATAAAGCCGCGTTTACGGTCTGGCGAGTATTCGGCGACAAAGATCGACGCGCCGGTATATTCGCCGCCGACCGAGAAGCCCTGCGCCATCTTACACAACAGCAACAGTATCGGCGCCCAGATGCCGATAGAGGCATAAGAGGGAATCAACCCGATACAGAACGTACTGATCGACATAATCACAATCGTGATGGCAAGAATCTTCTGGCGACCATATTTATCGCCGAGCATACCGAAGAATAAGCCGCCAAGCGGTCGAATCAGGAAGGGAACGGAGAAGGTGGCGAGTGCGGCAATCATCTGCACGCTGGGGTCAGCCCCCGGGAAAAACACTTTACCTAACGCGTAGGCGACAAACCCATAAACACCAAAATCAAACCACTCCATCGCATTACCCAGCGAGGCTGCGGTAATCGCTTTACGCAGTTTACCATCATCAATAATGGTCACATCGCGAAGCGTAATCGGTTTTACTTTTTTCCTTTTCAGCATAGCTGTCCTCGTAGACTAAGCCCTGTCTCGCTACATACTGCATTCATTGGCGCACAAAGCGCTAACGTCACCGTCGAGCGTTGGAATCGTGCGGGCACAATTCCTCGTAGAACAAGCGTAGCAGGTTTACTTACACTGACTGGTCAAGGTCTGTACAACCGAACCTGTTGACGCCTGATTGGGCGGTTAATGACCTCTTTACCCTACCAGTGTTTAAATTTGTGATCAACTTCACACATATATTGCCGTTTCGTCAGCGAGCGTAAATAAGGGCATTTTTATCTGTATTTTTACATTGTCAGCAAAGCGCATTATTGACAATAAATGGGAGGCGATTTCGTTATTCTTTTCGAAATATCACGTCCGTCACTATTATGCTGCTAGCAAAAAATCCGCCATAACTCTTCACAAACAATTTACAGCATTTTTAATAATCATCGCGTTCCCTGGCCTTTACGCAAAATATGTGATGAAGATAACTAAAACAGTGTTTTATTTTGATTGAATCAATATTCCACTGAATGCAAGATAACACCCGACGCAACATCCCTGAGGATTGTGACAAACAGACGTATGCCACATTCGATTATGTATCACGCAGGGAGAAAGAGGGTTTCCCGCCGTTCTCTTTGTGAAATAACAAATTGAAATTAAATAATATTTATCGACTTGTCCGTTAGTTCCGCGCGACAAGATGTGAGGACTTTTATGAAAATTAAAGCCACGATTGAACGCATCCCTGGCGGGATGATGTTGATCCCTCTGCTGCTCGGCGCAATTTTAAATACCCTGGCCCCGGATACCGGCGCCTATTTTGGTTCATTTACAAAAGGCATGATCAGCGGCACCGTGCCGATTCTGGCCGTCTGGTTCTTCTGTATTGGCGCCTCGATTGATTTGCGCGCTACCGGGACGGTATTACGTAAATCGGGTACGCTGGTTATTACTAAAATAGCCGTGGCGTGGGTGGTCGCGATGATTGCCGCCTCGTTTATCCCGGATACCGGTATTCAAACCGGCTTCTTCGCCGGTTTGTCCGTACTGGCGATCGTCTCCGCAATGGACATGACCAACGGCGGCCTGTACGCCAGCCTGATGAACCAGTACGGCACCAAAGAAGAGTCCGGCGCGTTCGTCCTGATGTCTCTGGAATCTGGCCCGCTGATGACGATGGTGATTCTGGGTTCCGCAGGTCTCGCCTCCTTCGAACCGCATCACTTTGTCGGCGCCGTGCTGCCGTTCCTGATTGGCTTCACATTAGGCAATCTGGACCACGACCTGCGCGCGTTCTTCAGCAAAGCCACACCAGTGCTGATCCCGTTCTTCGGCTTTGCGCTGGGTAACACCATTAACCTGAGCGTGATTGTCGATACCGGCCTGCTGGGCATCCTGCTGGGTGTCGCGGTTATCATTATTACCGGTATCCCGTTGATTATCGCAGACCGCGTCATTGGCGGCGGTAACGGCACTGCGGGCGTCGCGGCCTCCTCTGCGGCAGGCGCTGCGGTAGCGAACCCGGTGATCATCGCGCAGATTAACCCGGCGTTTGAACCCGTCGCCGCGTCCGCCACGGCGCTGGTCGCCGCCAGCGTGATTGTGACGGCGATTCTGGTTCCGATTATCACCGCCCTGTATGCAAAACGTTTCGGCAACGTCCCGGCGCCGGGCAATGCGGAGGCAAACCCAACGGAATCCCTCCATCACTAAACGTCATACGTCCCCTCTCAGCCCACGAGAGGGGACGGCGCAAAAATCTCCTCAATCATCGCATCCACCAGGCGCTGTGCCGAACACAGCCTTGGCATCCCCAACGCCACCGTCTGCCAGCGCTGGGTCACTGACCAGCACACCGGATGTTTATCGGGATCGCACCAGTCGCCAATCCAGCTCAACATGTCATTGTGCTCCCCCGCGCCGACCACGGCGGGCGAATGAAGCCACTGATGGTAATAATGACGCGTGGTGGGCGCGGCGTGAATACTGTGCGCCAGATAATCGGTAGCCATCGCGCGCAAATTATCTTTCAGCATCGCGACCACTTCCATATTGCCCAACCGACAGGCATCGCCAAACGGCCCCCAGCGCAACTCCTCCAGCGCGACAAAACAGCGCCCCGGCAATGACCAGCCGTCATAGGCTCCGGCGCGCCAGCGGGTAAAAATCTGCTCGCTGTGTTCGCCCGCCTGCACCGTCAATCCACGCCGGGTCAGCGCCTTCTCTTTATGTTCGCTGCGCCGGGCAAACCCGTCGCTCAGCGCCGCTAACTGCTGCGTGATGCCAGGAATAGCTTGCCCTCTGGGGCTTTCCGTCTGTTGCAGAAGGGTCAATTGCCGGGAAATGCGCGTTAGCGCCAGATGGCCGGGATCGAGCATCCCCGCCAGTTTTTCCACCAGCTTAAGACGCATCATCAGATGCTCATTGAATACGCCCGCCATGACCCAGGCGCGAAGCTGCGTCTGGCTCAGAATTTCTTGCGTCAGGCGTTCGCGAAAACGCTGCTGCTGTTGCAGGTTGCCGCCAGGTCGCTTCGGCTCTTCTCCCTGAACCAGATCGACCATAAACTTCGGGTGAATGCATTCCAGCATCCGTCCCGGGCCTTCCAGTAACACGTTCGTCATGAGTGCTCGGCTGCAAAAAGGGTCTGGATATCATCACGTAACAGGCGGGAATCTTCATGAATCCACCGGGTGGCGGAGATACTGTGCTGTAACTGTTGGCTCAGTCTGTTCACAACCGATTCATGTTGCTGGCGCGTCACCAGACTCTCGCGCAAGCTCTCCTGCAATCCCGACAGACACAACGAAAAATCGGCAAAAAAGGTCGCCATACCTGCCGTAACAGAAACATCGACCTGGGCATCTAAAGCTTTATGAATTTGTTGGAAGAAATGGCTGACATGCTGGATCAGAGTGTTATGCAATGCCGTTATATCAATGACATAGCGTGTCCTGGCTTCCACATAATCATTCCATCCCCAGTTCGGTTGATTCAGCCAGCGCGCAAAGGTGTCGCGCACGCCGCCCGCGCGAGGCGCGGCGCCTTCCGGCGGGTTCTCCTGAGCGACCGCCTCGCTAAACAACGGTTGAGTATTGAAGTTAAACATACTGGCATGAAACGTCGGGAAGCTGATTCGCGCCCGGAACCCCGCCTGGCTCAGATCGTCTTTTACCCGCGCCTCAATTGGCCGCATCGCGTCATTTAACACCCGGCTTAGCGTCGATTCGAGCTGTTCGAAGCGCAGCGCCAGATCGCGGCTAATGTTCTCCTGCGCCGCCAGTAATACCGCTTCGCATGACGCACGCATTTTGCTTAAAACGACCTGCGCCTGCCTTTCGTTATGCAGCACCAGCGTTTCGCCCTCGACCACCGCCTCCTGCTCAGGGGAAAGCGGATCGCGCGGCAGCCACGCCACCACGCTCTCTTCGCGAAAAAGCGGCGCGATACGGTGCAAAATATCGGCCTGCTGCTGGCTCAGGAACGTGTTCGCCGCCTCCATCATCCGTTCAACTTCATGGCCGACCTCATCGCTCACGCGATCCTGGCTCACCTGAAGCTGCCGCATATCTTCTTCGACGCGGGAAATATTGACCTGCAACGCGTCATGCGCCACCGTCAGCCCGTGATAGCGAAAATCCAGATATTCACGCGCGCGCTGTGCGTAATTCAATAACTTATGCGACGCCGACCGGAGCGCATACAGTGAGGCGTTGGCGTAAGCGGCGTGAATCAGCCGCTGTACGGGCTGTTCAAATAGCGAATCTTCCCACAGCAGATCGGCGGCATGACGAATATGTTCGATATCATCAAGATCTGCGCTCCGCCAGCGCCTGCCGAGCGCCGCCTCGGCAAAATCCTGCACCCAGCGCTGTTCCTGATGATCCGGCAACCGCCCGTGCACCCGCAGTTCGTGACGCGCACGGTTCGCCAGATACCCCCACATGGAAGAGACCGGAAAAATTTGCCCGGGCGTAATGCTGCCATTCATCAGCGTGCCGGAAATCAGCGCGCGAACCTGTTCTTCATCGTCGCTGTTGCGGTCTTTCTGATCGAACTTATTCACCAGTGCGTACAGAGGCACGGATTTCCCCACCGCCGCAATGGCCTGGCGCACCTCTTCATCCGAAATGGATTTCAGTTGGGTGTAATCCATCACCGCCAGTACGGCAGAAGCGCGCGCCAGCTGTTCATTAAGCATCTTTTGCAGGTGCGGCTGCCCGGCTTCATTAGGGCCGGGCGTATCCAGTAGCGTCAGTTGCCCCGGATAGTTCTCCAGCCCCGCCAGATGCACAAACTCCACCTCAATCACCGGAATATGTTCAATCGCGGCATACGCCGCAAAAGGAAAATCGACCCCCAGCGCTTTTGACAAGCGCACCAGATCGTTCAGGCTTTTCAGACAGTGGAAGATGGGCTGCGCGCCCAGGTAATGACGCTCAAAAGCCACGCCCTTTTCAATTCGCTGGAGCAGCGCATTCATGTCTTTATCGATTTCCAGCACCTGGGTCAGATGCTGGCGATCGCACGCCTGCATACGCTGTTGCAGCGTTTGCATGAGCGTATCAATCGGCGCGACGTGAGAAAAATGCAGCACCGGCTCTTTCTGCCCTGGCGTATGGCGAATCAGCGTCGGTAACGCCGTCATCGGCCGATTACGGTTGGGCAGGACTTCGGTTCCGACAATGGCGTTAATTGTCGTCGACTTCCCAGCCTTCATCGTCCCGACAATCGCCAGCACCATCTCCAGGCGCGTTATTTTACGTAGCTCATTATTGAGCGTGCCGTGCTGAGCCTCCACGTCACGCCCGCTAACAGGCTGAGGCCGGGTATTTTCATTCCCTTCCCCATCTTCCTGAGCGACGCCATCCAGCGAAGCCACAGGCAGTTGTTGCAATAACCGGAGATGTTCCAGAGAAAGCAGCAACAATCTTTCCGCTTCCTGGCTTAATTCATATATTGTCTGTGTGTACATGGAAAATCTTTCCTTAACGCAAACTTTATTACTTTTATTTAGCCGGATGATTTTATTTGTTTGCTTTTCGGCTTTTATAATTACGTGTGGAAATAATTTTATTAAAATAACTTATTGTTAATATTAGAGATATTTTTATCAACCACACCTGTCTCTCTTACCGTGTAAAAGTAAGAGGGATAAAGATTTATAACGCGT
This sequence comes from Citrobacter sp. CK198, assembly GCF_030333295.1. Lineage (NCBI taxonomy): Bacteria > Pseudomonadati > Pseudomonadota > Gammaproteobacteria > Enterobacterales > Enterobacteriaceae > Citrobacter > Citrobacter sp. CK198. The sequence continues at coordinate 562,471 of NZ_JAOWGE010000035.1, forward strand.
CTGGTCGTTCCTCTCACCTTATCTTAAATAGTAAAACGTAGCAATTTCCCTTAAAAAAATAGTCATGACATTTTTCTTACCCTGGCGGCAACCTTCAGCCACAGGTTGTCGTATCCTTAAATTGCGAGTAGTCCCGACAACGTTAAGGATTTTGTGTATAATTGCGGCCTTTTTCGGCAATCTGCCATTTTTTGGGCGCTTTTGCCCCTGCTGACTTTTTTGAGGAAATCGACATGTCATTACCCCATTGCCCACAATGCAACTCCGAATATACCTACGAAGATAACGGCATGTTCATCTGCCCGGAATGCGCCCATGAATGGAACGACGCAGAACCGGCGCAGGACAGCGACGAGCTGATCGTAAAAGATGCCAACGGCAACCTGCTGGCAGACGGCGACAGCGTGACCGTTGTTAAAGATCTGAAAGTAAAAGGCAGTTCTTCCATGCTGAAAATTGGCACCAAAGTGAAGAACATCCGTCTGGTTGAAGGCGACCACAACATTGATTGCAAGATCGATGGCTTTGGCCCGATGAAGCTGAAATCTGAGTTCGTGAAAAAGAACTGATTTTTCCAGGCCCGGTAAGGCGTTTACGCCGCCATCCGGCATTTATTGCCCGGTGGCGCTTCGCTTACCGGGCCTACGATAACTACACTTAACTGGCTTCTCTTACCTGAGGTCACGATTATGCCGTTAAGTCCCTACATCTCTTTTGCCGGTCACTGTGCCGACGCTATCGCGTACTACCACAAAACGTTAGGCGCGGAACTCCTCTATAAAATCACCTTCGGTGAAATGCCCCCGCCAGAGCAGGGCAGCGAAGACGGTTGCCCGTCAGGCATACAATTCCCTGATACCTCCATCGCCCACGCCAACGTGCGCATTGCAGGCAGCGACATCATGATGAGCGACGCCGTCGCGTCGGGGAACGCGAGTTACTCCGGCTTTACGCTGGTGCTCGACACGCAGGATGTCGCCGAAGGGAAACGCTGGTTTGATAACCTGGCCGCACAGGGACAAATCGAAATGGACTGGCAGGAAACCTTCTGGGCGCACGGTTTCGGGAAAGTGACCGATCAATATGGCGTACCGTGGATGATCAATGTGGTGAAACAGCCGCAGCCGACAGAGTAAACCGACGGGAGGCGCGCCCTCCCGTGCTGTCATCGAAGCCCCTTCAATTCTTCATCGTCAAGTAACCATCCCTTAACTAAAACGTCACATTAATCCGCCACGATGGGGCCACTTTTTTAGGGAGGCCGCATCATGCAAACGGTTATTCGCGTCGAGAAACTCTCCAAAACGTTCAATCAGCATCAGGCGCTGCATGCGGTTGATCTGAACATCTCTTCCGGTGAGATGGTGGCTCTGCTTGGGCCTTCCGGTTCCGGCAAATCCACCCTTTTACGTCACTTAAGCGGTTTGATTACCGGCGATAAAGCGCCGGGCTGCCATGTCGAGCTACTGGGCCGCACGGTACAGCGTGAGGGCAAACTGGCGCGGGACATCCGCAAAAGCCGCGCTCACACCGGCTACATCTTCCAGCAGTTCAACCTCGTGAACCGTCTGACCGTACTGGAGAACGTGCTGATTGGCGCGCTCGGCAGCACGCCGTTCTGGCGTACCTGTTTTAGCTGGTTCACCCAGGCGCAGAAGCAGCGCGCGTTACAGGCGCTGACCCGCGTCGGGATGGCGCACTTCGCGCATCAGCGCGTATCGACGCTTTCCGGCGGACAGCAGCAGCGCGTCGCCATCGCCAGGGCATTGATGCAGCAGGCGAAAGTGATCCTCGCCGATGAGCCGATCGCCTCGCTGGACCCGGAGTCGGCGCGCATTGTGATGGACACCCTGCGCGACATTAACCAGACCGACGGCATCACCGTGGTCGTCACGCTGCATCAGGTGGATTACGCCCTGCGCTACTGCGAACGCATTGTGGCGCTGCGTCAGGGGCATGTGTTCTATGACGGCAGCAGCCAGCACTTTGATAACGATCGTTTTGACCATCTCTACCGCAGCATGAACCGCGTCGAACAGAACGCGCAGGCTGCTTAACATCCCCACAATGAGGAATGGAAATGAGCTACAAAGCCGTTGCCGCGCTGGCGTTCACCAGCATGTTCAGCATCAGCACCTTGTTAAGCCCGGCACATGCGGAAGAACAGGAAAAAGCACTGAACTTTGGCATTATTTCGACCGAATCACAGCAAAACCTGAAGCCGCAGTGGGACCCGTTCCTGAAGGACATGGAAAAGAAACTGGGCGTCAAAGTGAACGCCTTTTTCGCGCCTGACTATGCGGGCATCATTCAGGGAATGCGCTTCAACAAAGTGGATATCGCCTGGTACGGCAACCTCTCGGCGATGGAAGCCGTGGATCGCGCTAACGGTCAGGTATTTGCCCAGACCGTCGCCGCAGATGGATCGCCGGGCTACTGGAGCGTGTTGATCGTCAACAAAGACAGCCCGATCAATAACCTGGACGATCTGATCGCCAAACGTAAAGATCTCACCTTCGGCAATGGCGATCCGAACTCCACCTCTGGCTTCCTCGTCCCCGGTTATTACGTCTTCGCCAAAAACGGCATCTCCGCCAGCGACTTCAAACGCACCGTTAACGCCAGCCACGAAACCAACGCGCTGGCCGTCGCCAACAAGCAGGTGGATGTCGCAACCAATAACACCGAAAACCTCGACAAACTGAAAACCTCCGCGCCGGACAAGCTGAAAGCACTGAAGGTTGTCTGGAAGTCGCCGCTGATCCCGGGCGATCCGATCGTCTGGCGTAAAAATCTCTCCGAAACCACCAAGGACAAGGTGTACGACTTCTTTATGAATTACGGCAAAACAGCGGAAGAGAAAACCGTGCTGGAACGCCTGGGCTGGGCGCCATTCCGCCCCTCCAGCGACCTGCAACTGGTGCCGATTCGCCAGCTGGCGCTGTTTAAAGAAATGCAGGGTGTGAAGGACAACAAAGGGCTGAACGAGAGCGAAAAAACCAGCAAAACCTCCGCGATTAAAGCGCAGCTGGACGATCTCGACCGCCTGACCGCCGCGCTGGGCGCGATGACCAGCGTCACCAAAGCGGTGCAGTAAACCTGATACCCGGTGGCGCTTCGCTTACCGGGCCTACGATGTTCTGTAGGCCAGATAAGGCGCTTGCGCCGCCATCCGGCAATAAACGACGCACGGAGCTAAACATGCAAAGCATCACCGTCGCCCCGCCAAAGCGTAGCTGGTTCTCGCTCCTGAGCTGGGCCATCCTTCTCGCCGTCCTGGTCGTTTCGTGGAAGGGCGCCGAAATGGCCCCGCTCACGCTAATTCAGGATTCCGGCAACATGGCGACCTTCGCCGCCGACTTCTTCCCGCCGGACTTCAGCCAGTGGCAGCACTATCTGGGCGAAATGGCCGTCACCCTGCAAATCGCCGTCTGGGGCACTGCGCTGGCGGTCATTCTGTCGATTCCCTGCGGCCTGATGTGCGCCGATAACCTCGTGCCGTGGTGGATTTACCAGCCGATGCGTCGCCTGATGGACGCCTGCCGCGCGATTAACGAAATGGTTTTCGCCATGCTGTTCGTGGTCGCCGTTGGTCTCGGGCCGTTTGCCGGGGTCATGGCGCTGTTTATCCACACCACCGGCGTGCTCTCCAAGCTGCTTTCTGAAGCGGTGGAAGCCATTGAACCCGGCCCGGTTGAAGGCATTCGCGCCACCGGCGCCAACAAAATTGAAGAGATCCTCTACGGCGTGCTGCCGCAGGTTATGCCGCTGCTCATCTCCTACTCGCTGTACCGTTTTGAGTCCAACGTCCGCTCCGCCACGGTGGTCGGCATGGTGGGCGCAGGCGGCATCGGCGTCACGCTGTGGGAAGCGATTCGCGGCTTTCAGTTCCCGCAGACCTGCGCCCTGATGGTGTTAATCATCATTACCGTCAGCCTGCTGGATTTCCTCTCCCAGCGTTTGCGTAAGCACTTTATCTGATTAGCGAGGCATTGATGGCTATGCACTTGTCTACACATCCGACCAGTTACCCAACGCGCTATCAGGAGATTGCCGCGAGACTTGAGCAGGAGCTTCGCCAGCATTACCGCTGCGGCGATTACCTTCCGGCGGAACATCAGCTTGCCGCCCGCTATGAGGTGAACCGCCACACGCTGCGCCGCGCCATCGACCAGCTCGTGGAGCGCGGTTGGGTGCAGCGTCGCCAGGGCGTCGGCGTACTGGTGCTGATGCGCCCGTTCGATTACCCGCTCAATGCCCAGGCGCGCTTTAGCCAGAATCTGCTGGAACAAGGCAGTCATCCCACCAGCGAAAAACTGCTGGCGGTGCTGCGCCCGGCATCCAGCCACATCGCCGATGCGCTGAGCGTCAAAGAGGGCGATAACGTCATCCACCTGCGCACCCTGCGCCGGGTAAATGGCATCGCCCTGTGCCTGATCGACCATTACTTTTCCGACCTCGCCCTCTGGCCGCTGTTGCAGGGCTTTAACCACGGTTCGCTGCATGACTACCTGCGCGAGCAGTGCGGTCTGGCGTTACAGCGCACCCAGACGCGCATCAGCGCCCGCCGTGCGCAGGCCAAAGAGAGCAAGGTGCTGGAAATTCCCAACATGGCGCCGCTGCTGTGCGTGCGCACGCTGAACCACCGTGACGGCGAGGAAAACGCGACGGAGTACTCCGTCAGCCTGACCCGCGCCGACATGATCGAATTCACTATGGAGCACTGACGGAATGCACTTCGATACCGCCACTCGCCAGCGCTGGATGCGCGCGCTGGCTTACAGCAACGCCGACGCGCTTAACGTGAAAATGCAGGCGCTGAAACTCACGCCGGAATATGAACTGATTCGCGCCCCGGAAACCGGGCTGATGCAGATTCAGGCCCGCATGGGCGGCACCGGCAACCGCTTTTTCGCCGGAGATACCACGCTGACCCGTGCGGTGGTGCGTCTTAAGAACGGCACGCTGGGCTACAGCTACCTGCTGGGGCGCAACAAACACCACGCCGAGCAGTGCGCCGTCATCGACGCGCTGTTGCAGGAGCACACTCACTTCCAGACCTTAATGGAAACCTTAATTGCCCCGCTGGAGGCGGAACGCGACGCACACATTACCGCTCGCCGCGCCGAAGTAAACGCCAGCCGGGTCGACTTCTTTACGCTGGTACGCGGAGATAACGCATGACCCTACAAACCGCCTTTACCCTGCCCGTTCAGGACGCGCAACAGAGTTTTCGTCGCCTGCTGAAGGCGATGAGCGAGCCGGGGGTGATTGTCGCCCTGCATCAACTGAAACACGGCTGGCAGCCGCTGAATCTGGCCACCACCAGCGTATTGCTCACTCTGGTCGACGGCGACACGCCGGTATGGCTCGCGCCGTCCATCAACAACGACATTGCCAGTCAGAACCTGCGCTTTCACACCAGCGCGCCGCTGGTTGAACAGCCGCAGCAGGCCGCCTTTGCCGTCGCCGATGAACGCATCAGCAGCGAGCAGCTAAACGCCCTTTCCGCCGGAAGCGCCGTCGCGCCGGAAACCAGCGCCACCCTGATCGTCCAGGTCGCCAGCCTGAGCGGTGGACGTATGCTGCGCCTGACCGGGGCGGGTATCGCCGAAGAACGCATGATTGCCCCGCAGTTGCCGGAGTGCCTCATCCATGAACTGACTGAGCGCCCGCACCCGTTCCCGCTGGGGGTCGATCTCATCCTCACCTGCGGCGAGCGACTGCTGGCGATTCCGCGAACCACCCATGTGGAGGTGTGCTGATGTACGTAGCCGTCAAAGGGGGCGAAAAGGCGATAGCCAACGCCCACGCGTTGCAGGAAAACCGACGCCGGGGCGACGACACCCTCGCCGAACTGAGCGTGGCGCAAATCGAGCAACAGTTGAACCTGGCCGTGGATCGCGTGATGACCGAAGGAGGCATCGCCGACCGCGAACTGGCCGCGCTCGCCTTAAAACAGGCCAGCGGCGATAACATCGAAGCCATCTTCCTGCTGCGCGCGTACCGCACTACGCTGGCAAAGCTGGCGGTCAGTGAGCCGCTGAACACCGCAGAGATGCGTTTAGAGCGCCGTATTTCCGCCGTCTACAAGGATATTCCCGGCGGGCAGTTGCTGGGGCCGACCTACGATTACACCCATCGCCTGCTCGATTTTACCCTGCTGGCGAACGGCGAAACGCCGCCGCTGCGTACCGCTGACGCCATGCAGGACGCCGCGCCGCACGTTTTTTCTCTGCTGGCGAACCAGGGGCTGGCGAAGCGTGAAGAAGACAGCGGCGCCGTACCGGACGACATCACCCGCACGCCGCCGGTTTACCCTTGTTCGCGCTCCTCACGCCTGCAACAGCTGATGCGCGGCGACGAAGGGTATCTGCTGGCGCTGGCGTATTCCACGCAACGCGGCTACGGGCGCAACCACCCGTTTGCCGGTGAGATCCGCAGCGGCTACGTCGGGCTGGAAACGGTGCCGGAGGAGCTGGGATTTGCCGTGAACGTCGGCGAACTGCTGATGACGGAATGCGAAATGGTCAACGGCTTTGTCGCACCGGAAAACGACACGCCGCACTTTACCCGCGGCTACGGACTGGTGTTCGGCATGAGCGAACGTAAAGCAATGGCGATGGCGCTGGTGGAAAGAGCCCTACAGGCACCCGAATACGATGAAACGGTCACGGGACCGGCGCAGGACGAAGAGTTCGTGCTGGCGCATGCGGATAACGTCGAGGCGGCGGGTTTTGTTTCGCACCTCAAACTCCCCCACTACGTCGATTTCCAGGCTGAACTGGAACTGCTCAAACACCTGCAACAGGAGGCCGCCCGTGACGACTAACCTCTCCGGCTACAACTTTGCTTATCTCGACGAGCAAACCAAACGCATGATCCGCCGCGCTATTTTAAAAGCGGTGGCGATCCCCGGTTATCAGGTGCCGTTCGGCGGGCGTGAAATGCCGATGCCCTACGGCTGGGGAACGGGCGGCATTCAGCTTACCGCCAGCGTGATTGGCGAGCCGGACATTCTGAAAGTGATCGACCAGGGGGCGGATGACACCACCAACGCCGTGTCGATCCGCAACTTCTTTAAGCGCGTAACCGGCGTGAACACCACCGAACGCACGGAAGACGCGACGCTGATCCAGACCCGTCATCGGATCCCGGAAACGCCGCTGACCGAAGATCAGATCATTATCTTCCAGGTGCCGATCCCTGAACCGCTGCGTTTTATCGAACCGCGCGAAACCGAAACCCGCACCATGCACGCGCTGGAAGAGTACGGCGTCATGCAGGTGAAGCTGTACGAAGATATCGCCCGCTTCGGCCATATCGCCACCACCTACGCCTACCCGGTGAAGGTCAATGACCGCTACGTCATGGACCCGTCGCCGATCCCGAAATTCGACAACCCGAAGATGAATATGATGCCCGCGCTGCAACTGTTCGGCGCGGGGCGAGAAAAACGCATCTATGCCGTGCCGCCCTGGACCCGCGTGGAAAGCCTCGATTTCGACGATCACCCGTTCACCGTACAAACCTGGGATGAGCCCTGCGCCATCTGCGGTTCAACGCACAGCTATCTCGACGAAGTGGTGCTGGATGACACCGGCAAACGGATGTTTGTCTGCTCCGACACCGATTATTGCCGCCAACAGAGCGAGGCACTCAGCAAATGACGCAACCGCTGCTTTCAGTCAATAACCTGACCCATCTCTACGCGCCGGGCAAAGGCTTCAGCGATGTTTCTTTTGACCTGTGGCCTGGTGAAGTGCTGGGCATTGTCGGGGAGTCCGGTTCCGGCAAAACCACCCTGCTGAAATCCATCTCCTCACGCCTGACGCCGCAGTCCGGCGACATTTTGTACCAGAACCGTTCACTGTACGGCATGAGCGAAGCCGACCGCCGCCGCCTGCTGCGCACGGAATGGGGTGTGGTGCATCAGCATCCGATGGACGGACTGCGCCGCCAGGTCTCGGCGGGCGGCAATATCGGCGAACGCCTGATGGCCACCGGCGCGCGTCACTATGGTGAAATTCGCGCCACGGCGAAGCGCTGGCTGGAGGAAGTAGAAATTCCGGCCTCGCGCATCGACGACCTGCCGACCACTTTTTCCGGCGGGATGCAGCAGCGTTTGCAGATCGCCCGCAATCTGGTCACTCACCCGAAGCTGGTGTTTATGGACGAACCCACCGGCGGGCTGGACGTTTCCGTACAGGCAAAGCTGCTGGACCTGCTGCGCGGCCTGGTGGTGGAACTGGATCTGGCAGTGGTGATTGTCACCCACGATTTGGGCGTGGCGCGCCTGTTAGCAGACCGTCTGCTGGTGATGAAGCAGGGTCAGGTGGTGGAAAGTGGATTAACCGACCGCGTGCTCGACGATCCGCATCATCCGTATACCCAGTTGCTGGTGTCGTCGGTATTGCAGAACTGATTTTTTGTTTTGCTGATTTTTTGTTTTGCCGGGTGGCGCTTTGCTTACCCGGCCTACAAAAAGCGCACCTGTAGGCCGGATAAGGCGAAGCCGCCATCCGGCAATCAGAATTAAGAGGCCAAAATGATTCGCGTAGAAAACGTCAGTAAAACCTTTGTGCTGCACCAGCAAAATGGCGTGCGCCTGCCGGTGCTGCAAAACGCCTCTCTGGAGGTACAAAACGGTGAATGCGTGGTGCTGCACGGTCACTCCGGGAGCGGTAAATCGACGCTGTTGCGCTCGCTATATGCCAACTATCTGCCGGACGAAGGGCACATCCACATTCGTCATAGCGATGAGTGGATCGATCTGGTGCAGGCCCCGGCGCGCAAGGTGCTGGAAGTGCGTCGCTCGACGATCGGCTGGGTGAGCCAGTTTCTGCGCGTGATCCCCCGGATCTCCGCGCTGGATGTGGTGATGCAGCCGCTGCTGGATCTGGGCGTCGCCCGCGAAACGTGCGCCGCGAAAGCCGCGAACCTGTTGACGCGCCTGAACGTCCCGGAACGGCTATGGCATCTCGCTCCCTCCACCTTTTCCGGCGGCGAGCAGCAGCGCGTGAATATCGCGCGCGGGTTTATCGTCGATTACCCGATCCTGCTGCTTGATGAACCCACCGCCTCGCTGGACGCCAAAAACAGCGCCGCCGTGGTCGCGCTGATTGAAGAAGCCAAAGCGCGCGGCGCGGCGATTGTCGGCATTTTTCACGATCAAACCGTACGCGATCGCGTAGCGGATCGTTTGCATCTGATGGGAACCACATCATGATTATCAACAACGTAAAGCTGGTGCTGGAAGACGAAGTGGTGCAGGGATCGCTGGAAATGCAGGATGGGATTATCCGCGCCTTTGCGGAAAGTCAGAGCCGTCACCCCGAGGCGCTGGATGGCGAAGGCGGCTGGCTGCTGCCGGGTTTAATTGAGCTGCATACCGATAATCTCGACAAATTCTTCACCCCACGCCCGAAGGTGGACTGGCCCGCCCATTCCGCCATGAGCAGCCACGACGCGCTGATGGTCGCCAGCGGTATCACCACCGTGCTGGATGCCGTTGCGATTGGCGATGTCCGCGACGGCGGCGATCGCCTGGAAAATCTGGAAAAGATGATCAATGCCGTCGAAGAGACGCAGAAACGCGGCGTTAACCGCGCCGAACACCGTCTGCATCTGCGCTGTGAATTGCCCCATCACACCACCCTGCCGCTGTTCGAAAAGCTGGTGGATCGCGAGCCGGTAACGCTGGTCTCGCTGATGGATCACTCGCCAGGTCAGCGCCAGTTCGCTAACCGCGAGAAGTACCGTGAATACTATCAGGGCAAATATTCACTCAATGATGAGCAGATGGCCCACTACGAAGAGGAACAGCTTCAGCTTGCGGCGCGCTGGTCGCAGCCGAACCGCGCCGCCATCGCACAGATGTGCCGCGAACGTCATCTCGCGCTGGCGAGCCACGATGACGCAACGCCCGATCATGTGCTGGAATCGCATCAGCTTGGCAGCGTGATCGCCGAATTTCCCACCACGTTCGAGGCGGCAGAGGCGTCACGCAAGCATGGGATGAACGTACTGATGGGCGCGCCCAACATCGTGCGCGGCGGTTCGCACTCCGGCAACGTGGCGGCGCATAAGCTGGCAGAACTGGGGTTGCTGGATATCCTCTCCTCCGACTATTACCCCGCCAGCCTGCTCGACGCGGCATTCCGCGTGGCGGACGACGAGGCCAACACATTTACGCTGCCGCAGGCAATACACCTGGTGACACGCAACCCGGCGCGCGCGCTGAATCTCGACGATCGCGGCATCATCGCCGAAGGCAGGCGCGCCGATCTGGTGCTGGCGCACCGTAAAGGCGATCACATTCATATCGACCACGTCTGGCGTCAGGGTAAAAGGGTGTTCTGACTATGGGAAAACTGATCTGGCTGATGGGGCCGTCCGGCTCCGGTAAGGACAGTTTGCTGGCGGCGCTCCGCCAGCGGGAACATACGCAGTTGCTGGTTGCGCACCGCTATATCACGCGTGCGGCTAACGCGGGCAACGAGAACCATATTGCGCTGAGCGAGCAGGAGTTTTTCACTCGGGCAGGGCAAAATTTACTGGCGCTGAGCTGGCACGCTAATGGCCTGTACTACGGCGTTGGCGTGGAGATCGATCTGTGGCTGCACGCCGGTTTTGACGTGGTGGTTAACGGCTCACGCGCCCATCTGCCGCAGGCGCAGGCCCGCTACGGCAAAGCGCTGCTGCCCATCTGTTTGCAGGTCTCTCCCGATATTTTGCGCCAGCGCCTACAGGCGCGCGGGCGTGAAAGCGAAACCGAGATTGCCGCTCGCCTGGCGCGCGCGGCCCGTTACGCCCCTTTTAACTGTCATATCCTCAATAATGACGGAAGTTTGCTACAGTCAGTCGATACCTTATTAACGTTAATGGGCCGCCAGGAGAAAAGCCATGCCTGTCTGTGAACTACGCCGGGCCACGCCGGACGATACCGACGCGGTGTATCAACTGATCTGCGAACTGAAACAAGCGGAGTTCGATCGCCAGGCCTTTCGCACCGGGTTTGCCTCAAATTTGCAGGATCGCACGATACGCTACCAGCTGGCGCTGCGCGACGGGCAGGTTGTCGGGATGATCGGCCTGCATATGCAGTACCACCTGCATCACGCTAACTGGATCGGGGAGATCCAGGAACTGGTGGTGATGCCGCAGGCGCGAGGTCTGAAAGTCGGCAGCCGATTGCTGGCATGGGCGGAAGAAGAAGCCCGCCAGGCCGGCGCGGAGATGACGGAGCTTTCCACCAGCGTGAAACGCCATGATGCGCACCGGTTTTATCTGCGTGAAGGGTATGCGCAAAGCCATTTTCGTTTTACCAAAGCGCTTTGAGGTGACTAATGAGCCTGACGATTACGCTTACAGGAACCGGCGGCGCACAGGGCGTGCCAGCATACGGCTGCGATTGTCTCGCCTGCCGTCGGGCACGCTTACAGGAGCAGTATCGCCGCCGCCCCTGTAGCGGCGTCGTCAAATTCAATGACGCGGTAACGCTGCTTGATGCGGGCCTGCACGATCTTACCGATCGCTGGCCCGCCGGATCTTTTCAGCAGTTTCTGCTCACGCATTATCATATGGATCATGTTCAGGGGGTGTTCCCCCTGCGCTGGGGCGTGGGCGCCGCGATTCCGGTTTATGGCCCGCCGGATGAACAGGGCTGCGACGATCTGTTTAAACACCCCGGCATCCTTGATTTCAGCCATACCGTCGAACCGTTTGTGGTCTTCGATCTCCAGGGATTACAGGTAACGCCGCTGCCGCTTAACCATTCAAAACTGACGTTTGGCTATCTGCTGGAATCTGCGCACAGCCGCGTCGCGTGGCTATCGGACACCGCAGCGCTGCCGGACAAGACAGTAAAATTTCTGCTGAATAACCAGCCGCAGACGATCGTCATCGACTGTAGTCACGCGCCACGCGCGGAAGCGCCGCGTAATCACTGCGATGTAAACACGGTTATCGCGCTCAATGAGGTGATTCACTGCCCACGGGTCATTCTCACCCACATCAGCCACTCGTTCGACGTATGGCTGATGGATAACCCCCTGCCGGGCGGCATTGAAGCCGGATATGACGGGATGGAGATTGTGCTGGAGTAGCCTTACGCCGGATGGCGGCGCATTGCGCCTTATCCGGCCTACGATTGTCGCGCGGTTAACGATCGTACTCGTCTTCCATTCTGCGCTCTTCATCTTTCAGCTGACGACGTTCCTGATCGAGCTGGCGTTGGCGATCGTCCAACTGGCGACGCCGATCTTCAAACTGACGGCGTCTGTCGTCATATTGTCTGCGGCGATCGTCGCTCATCTGGCGCTGCCACTCTTCATCACGGCGGTCATCCTCATAATCCCGCCCGTTGTCAGATTTATACGCGTCATTGATCGCCTTCTGAATATTACCGATGGTGTCATCAACAATATCGGCATGCGCAGGAAGCGTCGTCAGCGACAACAGACCCAGAGCAATGAGCGTAGAATAGCGTTTCATAAAACCAGCCTCGCAGAGATCTTCCCCTCACGGTAGCGAATGGCCTGTTCGACGTGTAGCGGAGGAATCTCATTTGCCCTGCTGTTCTATCGCCATAATCGCCTCCACGCGCTTTTGATGGCGCCCCCCTTCAAACCCCGCATCCAGCCAGGCATCCACGATCATTTTTGCCAGCTCCAGCCCAACAACCCGCGAGCCAAAAGCCAGCACGTTGGTATCATTATGCTGGCGCGAAAGCTGTGCCGAATAGGGTTCGCTGCAAACGACGGCGCGGACCCCGGCAAACTTGTTTGCCGTTATCGAAATCCCCACACCGGTGCCACACACCAGAATACCGCCATCAACCTCGCCAGAGACAACGGCTTGTGCCACCTCGCTGGCATAATGCGGGTAATCCGTGCGCTCCGGCGACCAGGTTCCCTTATCAATCACCGTAATACCGCGCTGGGTTAAGTGCGTCAAAATATCCTGTTTCAGGATAAAACCAACGTGATCACAGCCAAATGCAATCTTTTTCATACTCATTCTCGCCCCGGCCAAACTTTACGAATAAAAAATATTTGTGATTTAAATGAATTTAAAAGAACAATAAATCGACAGAAAGACGCTGTATGGGCCTGTTCTACACACCTCCGTTCGGCAAAGCAAGAGCGACAAATACCCGACATTGATGCTTACACAGGCTGCGCCTGAACAAGCAAAAACTATAATTCATTGTTTTATATTGACTTATTTTCATTCCGTATTTTTATCAACGCTATTAAATTCACAAAATGACAAACTTTATAAATTTAACTATTTTGTGAAGTGGTCAGCATCTTTTCTGTTCCTGCTGTGGTGATATAGTGGCGTCTTCATTTCAAGGACAAGAGAGCGTAATGAGTCAGTCAGAATTTGATTCAGGGCTTCCAAACGGCATCGGGCTTGCGCCTTACCTGCGCATGAAGCAGGAAGGCATGACGGAGAACGAGAGCCGTATCGTCGAGTGGTTACTCAAGCCGGGTAATCTCAGTAGCGCGCCAGCCATTAAAGATGTCGCAGAGGCGCTGGCGGTATCTGAAGCCATGATTGTTAAGGTATCGAAACTGCTGGGATTCAGCGGGTTTCGCAACTTACGCAGCGCGCTGGAAGACTATTTTTCTCAGTCTGAGCAGGTATTGCCTGCCGAACTGGCCTTTGATGAAGCGCCGCAGGATGTGGTGAATAAGGTATTCAACATTACCTTGCGCACCATTATGGAAGGTCAGTCAATCGTCAACGTGGATGAGATTCATCGCGCCGCACGCTTCTTTTATCAGGCGAAGCAGCGTGATTTGTATGGCGCTGGCGGGTCGAATGCCATCTGCGCGGACGTACAGCATAAGTTCTTACGCATCGGCGTGCGCTGCCAGACTTACCCGGACGCGCACATCATGATGATGTCCGCATCGCTATTAAAAGAAGGCGATGTCGTGTTGGTGGTGACCCATTCCGGGCGCACCAGTGATGTAAAAGCCGCGGTTGAACTGGCGAAAAGGAATGGTGCCAAAATTATCTGTATCACCCACAGCTACCATTCACCTATCGCCAAATTGGCTGACTATATTATTTGTTCGCCAGCACCAGAAACACCGTTATTAGGGCGTAATGCTTCCGCACGCATATTACAACTCACTCTACTGGATGCATTTTTTGTTTCCGTCGCCCAACTGAATATCGAACAGGCAACCATTAATATGCAAAAAACTGGCGCAATTGTTGATTTCTTTTCACCAGGCGCGCTGAAATAAAATGCTCGTTGCTCTCATTTTCGGGAGCAACACCCTACACTGAGAATACTGCTATGAATAAATATCTGAAATATTTCAGCGGTGCGGCTATGGGCTTAATGTTGTCCACCAGCGCATTTGCCGCCGCCGAATATGCCGTAGTATTAAAAACATTATCCAATCCATTCTGGGTGGATATGAAAAAAGGTATTGAAGATGAAGCAAAAACGCTGGGCGTCAGCGTCGATATTTTTGCCTCGCCTTCGGAAGGCGACTTTCAGTCTCAGTTGCAGCTATTCGAAGATCTCAGCAATAAAAATTACAAAGGTATCGCCTTTGCGCCATTATCCTCAGTAAACCTGGTGATGCCCGTCGCCCGCGCGTGGAAGAAAGGGATTTATCTGGTCAATCTCGATGAAAAAATCGATATGGATAACCTGAAAAAAGCGGGCGGTAACGTCGAAGGGTTTGTCACTACCGATAACGTCGCCGTAGGCGCCAAAGGCGCGGAGTTCATTATTGAAAAACTGGGCGCCGAGGGCGGTGAAGTCGCCATTATTGAAGGTAAAGCCGGTAACGCCTCCGGCGAGGCGCGCCGCAATGGCGCAACCGAGGCTTTCAAAAAGGCAAGCCAAATCAAGCTGGTCGCCAGCCAACCCGCAGACTGGGACCGAATCAAAGCGTTAGACGTTGCCACCAACGTGCTGCAACGCAACCCGAATATCAAAGCGATTTATTGCGCTAACGACACCATGGCGATGGGCGTCGCCCAGGCCGTGGCTAACGCCGGGAAAAGCGGAAAAGTGCTGGTAGTGGGTACAGACGGTATCCCGGAAGCCCGCAAAATGGTGGAGGCCGGACAGATGACGGCGACCATCGCTCAGAACCCTGCGGATATCGGCGCGACAGGGCTCAGGCTGATGGTGGATGCCGCGAAATCAGGCAACGTGATCCCGCTGGATAAAGCGCCGGAATTTAAGCTGGTCGATTCCATCCTGGTCGCAAAGTAAGTCCGTAAATAGGCCGGATGGCGACGCGAACGTAGGCCTGATAAGCGTAGCGCCATCAGGCAATGGCACTGATTTAGTCAATATTTTTCTTACACAAAATCATTCGAGATGCATCGAGGCGGCAACTGAGTAAATCCCCAGGAGCTTACATAAGTAAGTGACTGGGGTGAGCGAAGGCAGCCAACAAAGAGGCAGCTTGAAGGATGAAGTGTAAAAGAGGTTAATTATGGTCACGCCATATATCTCGATGGCGGGGATCGGCAAATCCTTTGGTCCGGTTCACGCATTAAAATCGGTTGATTTAACGGTTTATCCTTATGAAATACACGCATTATTAGGAGAAAATGGCGCCGGTAAATCAACGTTGATGAAGGTTCTATCGGGAATACATGAACCGACCAAAGGCACCATTACGATTAATAACGTTAATTACGACAAGCTGGATCATAAATTAGCGGCACAACTCGGTATCGGCATTATTTATCAGGAACTCAGCGTGATTGATGAATTAACCGTGCTGGAGAATTTATATATTGGTCGTCATCTGACGAAAAAAGTCTGTGGCGTCAATATGATTGACTGGAAAGAGATGCGCGTACGGGCCGCCATGATGTTGCTGCGCGTCGGTTTAAAAGTCGATTTAGACGAAAAGGTGGCGAATTTATCCATCAGCCATAAGCAAATGCTGGAAATCGCCAAGACGCTGATGCTCAACGCCAAAGTGATCATCATGGACGAACCCACCTCCTCGCTCACCAATAAAGAGGTGGACTACCTGTTTCTGATCATGAACCAGCTACGCAAAGAGGGCACCGCCATCGTCTACATCTCGCATAAGCTGGCGGAAATTCGCCGCATCTGCGATCGCTATACGGTGATGAAAGACGGCAGCAGCGTTTGCAGCGGGATGGTGAGCGACGTCAGCAACGACGATATCGTCCGCCTGATGGTTGGCCGCGAACTGCAAAACCGCTTTAACGCCATGAAAGAGAGCACCGGCAATATCGAGCGCGATACGGTATTCGAGGTGAAAAACGTCACCAGCCGCGACAAGAAAAAGGTTCGCGATATCTCCTTTAGCGTCAGCCGGGGCGAAATTTTAGGCTTCGCCGGACTGGTCGGCTCCGGGCGCACCGAGCTGATGGATTGCCTGTTCGGCGTCGATAAACGCGCAAGCGGCGAGATCCGTCTGAACGGGAAAACCATCTCCCCGCGCTCACCCCTGGATGCGGTGAAAAAAGGGATGGCTTACATCACCGAAAGCCGCCGGGATAACGGCTTCTTCCCCAATTTCTCTATCGCCCAGAACATGGCGATCGGCCGCAGCCTGAAAAGCGGCGGCTTTAAGGGGGCGATGGGCCTGTTCCACGAAGGCGACGAGCAGCGTACCGCCGAAGCGCAGCGCGAACTGCTGGCGCTGAAGTGTCATTCCGTTAACCAGAACATCACCGAACTCTCCGGCGGAAACCAGCAGAAGGTGCTGATTTCCAAATGGTTGTGCTGTAGCCCGGAGGTGATCATTTTCGACGAGCCGACCCGTGGTATCGACGTCGGTGCGAAAGCCGAAATTTATAAAGTGATGCGCCAGCTGGCGGACGACGGAAAAGTCATCCTGATGGTGTCATCTGAACTTCCTGAAATTATCGCCGTCTGCGACCGCATCGCCGTGTTCTGCGAAGGACGACTGACGCAAATCCTGACCAATCGCGATGACATGAGCGAAGAGGAGATAATGGCATGGGCATTACCACAAGAGTAAAAGGTGACGTGAACGGGAAGAAACCGTTCAACTTTGCGCTGTTCTGGGATAAATACGGCACCTTCTTCATCCTGGCGATTATCGTCGCCATCTTCGGTTCGCTGTCGTCAGAATATTTTCTGACCACCAACAACATCACCCAGATTTTTGTCCAGAGTTCGGTAACGGTGCTGATCGGCATGGGTGAATTTTTTGCCATCCTGGTCGCCGGTATCGACCTCTCCGTCGGGGCGATTCTGGCGTTGTCCGGGATGGTGACGGCCAAACTGATGCTGGCAGGCGTCGATCCGTTCTTTGCGGCGCTGATTGGCGGCGTGCTGGTCGGCGGTGCGCTGGGGGCGATTAACGGCTGCCTGGTGAACTGGACTGGCCTGCATCCGTTCATTATCACCCTTGGCACTAACGCGATTTTCCGTGGTATCACGCTGGTGATTTCCGACGCCAACTCGGTATACGGCTTCTCATTCGACTTCGTGAACTTCTTCGCCGCCAGCGTGTTAGGTGTCCCCGTGCCGGTCATCTTCTCGCTGATTGTCGCGGTGATCCTCTGGTTCCTCACTACCCGCATGCGGCTTGGGCGCAACATCTACGCGCTCGGCGGCAACAAAAACTCGGCGTTCTATTCCGGGATTGACGTGAAGTTTCACATCCTGGTGGTGTTTATCATCTCCGGCATTTGCGCGGGACTGGCAGGCGTGGTTTCTACTGCGCGACTCGGCGCCGCAGAACCCTTAGCCGGAATGGGTTTTGAAACCTACGCCATCGCCAGCGCCATCATTGGCGGCACCAGCTTCTTCGGCGGCAAGGGACGCATCTTCTCGGTGGTAATTGGCGGCTTAATCATCGGCACCATCAACAACGGTCTGAATATTTTGCAGGTACAAACCTATTACCAACTGGTGGTGATGGGCGGATTAATTATCGCGGCTGTCGCCCTTGACCGTCTTATCAGTAAGTAAGGAATGGATCATGAAAATCTCTCCCTCTTTAATGTGTATGGATCTGCTGAAGTTTAAAGAACAGATCGAATTTATCGACAGCCATGCAGACTATTTTCATATTGATATTATGGATGGCCACTTTGTGCCGAATCTGACGCTGTCCCCCTTCTTCGTCAGCCAGGTCAAGAAACTGGCGAGCAAACCTCTTGATTGTCATCTGATGGTGACGCGTCCGCAGGATTATATTGGTCAACTGGCGCGCGCCGGTGCGGATTTCATCACGCTGCACCCGGAAACCATCAACGGTCAGGCATTCCGTCTGATTGACGAAATCCGCCGCCACGGTATGAAAGTGGGCCTGATTCTCAACCCGGAAACACCGGTTGAGGCGATGAAATACTATATCCATAAGGCTGATAAAGTGACGGTGATGACCGTCGATCCCGGCTTTGCCGGGCAACCGTTCATCCCGGAAATGCTGGATAAAATCGCCGAGCTGAAAGCCTGGCGCGAGCGTGAAGGGCTGCATTACGAAATTGAAGTGGATGGCTCCTGCAATCAGGCCACCTACGAAAAATTAATGGCGGCAGGTGCGGATGTCTTTATCGTCGGCACCTCCGGGCTGTTTAACCACGCGGAGAATATCGACGACGCATGGCAAGTGATGACGGCGCAGATCCTGACGGCGAAAAACGAGGTACTGCCTCATGCAAAAACAGCATAGCGTTGTGGCGGGTGTGGATATGGGGGCGACCCATATCCGTTTTTGCCTGCAAACGGCAAGCGGTGAGACTCTGCACTGTGAGAAACAGCGTACGGCGGAGGTGATCGCGCCCGGCGTGGTGGCCGGTATTGCGCAGATGATTAGCGAACAGATCGCACGCTACGGGGCGCGCTGCCGTGGTCTGGTGATGGGATTTCCGGCGCTGGTCGGCAAAGACAACCGCACCATCATTTCGACACCCAATTTGCCGCTGCAACCTGAAGAAGTGCATGACCTCGCGGGAAAACTGGAGGATGCGCTGGGCTGCCCGGTCGCGTTTTCCCGCGACGTGAACTTACAGCTGTCGTATGACGTCGTGGAAAATCATCTCACACAGCAGCAGGTGCTGGCTGCCTACCTCGGCACGGGAATGGGCTTCGCGGTGTGGATGAACGGCGCGCCCTGGACTGGAGCGCATGGCGTGGCGGGCGAACTGGGGCACATTCCCCAGGGCGACATGACGCAGACCTGTGCCTGCGGCAATCCAGGTTGCCTCGAAACGGTCTGTTCCGGGCTGGCGCTGAAACGCTGGTACGAACAACAGCCACGGGATTTCGCGCTGGACGCACTGTTTGTCCACGCCGGAGAGGCGCCATTCGTCCAGGCGCTGCTGGAAAGCGCCGCCCGCGCGATTGCCACCAGCATAAATCTGTTCGATCCCGATGCGGTGATTTTGGGCGGCGGCGTGATGGATATGCAGGCTTTCCCGCGCGAACAATTAATTACCCTGATCCAAAAATACCTGCGCCGACCGTTGCCGTATCAGGCCGTACGTTTTATTGCCGCCTCGTCCTCCGCGTTTAACGGCGCGCAGGGCGCGGCAACGCTGGCGCGCTGCCGTTTTCTGTCGTCGCGGTGATATCGCGACGCTTATCAGGCCTGCACATGCGCCGCCCGCAGCGCCTGCGCGAGCTGCGCCCGGGTAAACGGTTTACGCAGCAGCGCCACATCCGGCAGCGCGGGGTTATGCGCCGGGCGTAAATCCTGCCCGCTGATAAGCAGCAGCGTCAGGCGGGGATAATGCTTGCGGGCATGGTTGATCACCTCCACGCCGCTCAGACTGCCTGGCAGCATTAAGTCGCTGATAAGAAAATCAATCTCGCCGGATGACGCCAGCATCTGCATCGCCTGCTCGCCGTTGGCGGCCTCCAGCGTCAGATACCCCAGCAGATGCAGTTGCTCGCACAACGTCTGACGAACATCCGCTTCATCTTCCAGTACCAGCACCAGTTTCTCGACGCTGGCGGTACTTTGCACCGCGACCGGCTCCAGGTTTGCCACCGCAGGCGCGATGGCGCGGGGAAGCTGCAATCTGACCGTCGTCCCCTGCCCCGGCGCGCTCTCAATTTCGACACGACCGCCTGACTGGCGCACAAAGCCGTAAACCATCGATAACCCAAGCCCGCTGCCGCTGCCGGTCTGTTTGGTGGTGAAGAACGGCTCGAACACCTGCGTCTTCACCTCCTGCGACATACCGCAGCCGTGATCGATCACCTCCAGCGCCACCATATCCTGACGACGTCCGTCACTGCGCGTAACCCGCTGATTCCAGGTGCGGATTTTGATCGTCCCTGTCTGCCCTTCCATCGCATCGCGGGCGTTCATCACCAGGTTGATGATCGCGTTCTCCAGTTGACTGACGTCTATCCATGCGGCCCAGGCGGGCGACTGGGCTTCTATCTCCAGCGTCAGCGTGGCCGGTAGCGAGTGACGCATCAGTTCGCTCAGGTTTTCCAGCAGCGTTTTCAGTTCCACCGAGTGCGGGTGCAGCGACTGTTTACGGGAGAATGCCAGCAGGCGTTGCGTCAGCAGCGCCCCGCGCTCGGCGGCCTTCAGCGCGCGGGTAATGCGCGGCGCATCCGGCGAGTCGGGGCTGACCAGTTCCAGACTGCCGATAATCACCGCCAGCAGATTGTTAAAATCATGCGCCAGCCCGCCCGTCAGTTGCCCTACCGCTTTCAGTTTCTGGCTGTGCAGCAGCGCCTCTTCCAGCCCCTGACGCTCCGTTCGGTCGATCTCCATCTGGGAGGTCTTTTCTTTCAGCAGGCGGGAGGTGCGCTCCAGCGACGCCGTATTGCGGGCAAAAACGTTAAACGCGCGCGCCAGTTCCCCCAGCTCGTCCCGCCGCTGCAAGGCAGGGACGCTGACATCCGATTCGCCGTGCGCCAGCCGGGTCATGGCGCGCGAAATCGCCGTCAGGTTAGAACCGAGGTTGCGGTAGATATACCACCCGGCAAAACCGGTAATCACCACCGCCAGCAGGGCGAAGGTCATGATAAACAACGCGCCGGAGCGCAATTCCTGATGGCTTTGCGCCACCCGCTGTTCTGAGATGATCGCCACCTGCGCCGCATACTGATTGATGTCGCTGTTTAAAATCGCCACCAGCGCTTTGATGTGGAACATGTACCAGCTGATGGCCAGGTCGCTTTGCTCCAGCGCCGCCGAGAGCGGTTCAAGTTTGCGTAACTCCTGGTTAAAGTCAGACAGAATCACGTTCACCAGCGGATCGGCATGTTGCTCAGGCAGAGCGCGCATCACGCCATCCAGCTGTTTAATGACGGCGCGCGGCGTCGGCGTTTCGATGGCGGCGCTAATCAGGCGATCCATTTGACTGAACAACGCCGCATCCTGCGCCGCATCAAGCTGTTGCAGATGCCGCAGGTAACTCTGATTCTGATACAGCGAACTCAGCAGCGTATTACGTTCCAGATGCCGCCGCTGCCCGCGCTGCAACATGCCCGCCACGCTGGTCTGCAACTCGTTGCTGCGTTGAATAATGCGGGCCACCAGCCCCGGTTCCTGCTGCGCCAGCGGAGCGGTCGCCAGTTGTTCGAGTGAATGCCTGAGCGCCCGCTGAGTCTCCTGCAACCGCTCCGCTTCGCCCTTGTACTCCAGCGCGCCGACCACCTGCGACAGCCGCACCGCCGCCGTCGCCACGTTCGCCGTATCGCGCGCCAGGTTCATACTGCCGGTCATGTCATCGACGGTTTGCTGCTGCACCTGCTCCTGTATTTGACTCGCATGCTGAAAACCCAGCACCGCCACGCCGCTCACCATCAGCGTCACCGCCACTACCAGCAGATTAAAAAACAGCAGTCGCCCGCGCGCACTGGCGAAAAAGTGACGTCTGTGCTGCGGCATATCACGCTCCATGAAGAAAAATCGCAATATGACAAATATGAACGGCTTCTGACATTTTGCATTTACTTTCCTGTGATGGAGTGCTGATATCGCTAACCCCGCAGGAGATCCGCCATGAGCAGGACACCGGTTCTGGAGATGCGCAATATTGCCAAAGCGTTTGGCAAATTTTACGCGCTGAAAGGGGTCGATCTGACGGTATACCCCGGTGAAATCCACGCGCTGATGGGCGAAAACGGCGCCGGTAAAAGCACCCTGATGAAGATTCTCGCCGGTGCATATACCGCCACCAGCGGCGAGATTCTGATCGACGGTCAGCCCTTTCATATTCGTGGGCCGAAAGATGCCCTGAGCGCAGGCATTACTCTGATTTATCAGGAGATGCAGCTTGCGCCTAACCTTACCGTCGCCGAAAATATTTTCCTCGGCAGCGAACTGTCGCGCGGCGGCATCGTGCAGCGTAAAGAGATGGTGTTGCAGGCGCAAAAGGTCATCGACCGGCTCGGCGCGCAGTTTAAAGCCAGCGATCGGGTAATGCGGCTGACCATCGCCGAACAGCAGCAGGTGGAGATCGCCCGCGCCCTGCATCGCAACAGCCGTATCCTGGTGATGGATGAACCAACCGCCGCCCTCTCATCTCGTGAAACCCACCGTCTGTTTGAGCTGATCATGCGCCTTCGCGATGAAGGGATGGCGGTTATCTATATCAGCCACCGCATGGCGGAGGTGTATGAGCTGTCCGATCGCGTCAGCGTCCTGCGCGACGGACAGTACGTCGGCAGCCTCACCCGCGACAAACTCAACGCGTCCGAACTGGTGCGCATGATGGTGGGGCGTCCGTTAAGCGACCTGTTCAACAAAGAACGCGACATCCCGCTCGGTAAACCGCGCCTGAACGTTCATCACCTTACCGACGGCGGTAAAGTGCAGCCGTGCAGCCTGCTGGTACGTTCCGGCGAAATCGTCGGCCTGGCCGGGCTGGTCGGCGCCGGGCGCTCCGAACTGGCGCACCTGATTTTCGGCGTGCGTAAAGCCACCGGCGGGATGATCGAGGTGGATGGCGAGCCGGTGGTGATCCACTCCCCGCGTGAGGCCATTGAGCACGGTATTGGCTACCTCACCGAAAACCGCAAAGAACAGGGGTTGTTTTTAGAACTGGCGGCGGCAGAGAACATTACGATGGCGACGCTGGAACGCGACGCCAACTGGGGGATGCTGAACCGTAAAAAAGCCCAAAGCATCTCCGATGACGCCATTCAGTTGCTCAACATTCGCGTGCCGCATGCCCAGGTTCGCGCCGGAGGTTTGTCCGGCGGCAATCAGCAAAAGCTCCTGATCTCACGCTGGGTCGCCATCGGCCCGCGCATTCTGATTCTGGACGAACCGACGCGCGGCGTGGATGTCGGCGCGAAAAGCGAGATCTATCGCATCATGAACGAAATGGCGCGTAAGGGCGTGGCGATCCTGATGATCTCCAGTGAATTGCCGGAAATCGTCGGCATGAGCGATCGCGTCTACGTCATGCATGAAGGCAGCATTGCCGGGGAATTGTACAGCCAGGACATCACACAGGAAAACATCATGCGGCTGGCGACCGGCGTAAACGACTCCCACCTTGAGGCGGTGAAATCATGAATAACCCAACCACTCCCCAGCAGGTGGCGAAGTCCGCCTCCGCAAAAAAGATGTTGATGAGCGATCTGATGCAAACGGTCGGTATTTTACCGATTTTAGTGCTGATCGTGGCGGTATTTGGCTTTATCGCACCTAACTTTTTCACTGAAAGCAACCTGCTGAACATCACCCGCCAGGCGTCGATCAACATCGTGCTGGCGGCGGGGATGACGTTCATCATTCTGACCGGCGGCATCGACCTCTCCGTGGGGTCGATTCTCGGCACCACCGCCGTGGCGGCGATGGTGGTCTCTCTGATACCGGAGTTCGCCATGCTGTCGATTCCGGCGGCGCTGATGCTCGGCCTGGGGCTGGGGCTGATTAACGGCGCGCTGGTGGCCTTCGCCGGGCTGCCGCCCTTTATTGTCACGCTCGGCACCTATACGGCGCTGCGCGGCGCGGCCTACCTGCTGGCGGACGGCACCACGGTGATCAACTCCAACATCAGCTTCGAGTGGATTGGCAATAACTATCTTGGCCCGATTCCGTGGCTGGTGGTTATCGCCCTCGCGGTGATCGTGCTGTGCTGGTTCATTCTGCGCCGCACCACGCTGGGCGTACATATTTATGCCGTGGGCGGCAACATGCAGGCGGCGCGTTTAACCGGCATCAAAGTGTGGCTGGTGCTGCTGTTTGTGTACGGCATGAGCGGCCTGCTGTCGGGGCTGGGCGGAGTAATGAGCGCCTCGCGTCTCTACAGCGCCAACGGCAACTTAGGCATGGGGTATGAGCTGGACGCCATCGCGGCGGTGATCCTCGGCGGTACCAGTTTTGTCGGCGGGATCGGCACGATCACCGGCACGCTGGTGGGCGCGCTGATCATCGCCACCCTGAATAACGGCATGACGCTGATGGGCGTCTCTTACTTCTGGCAACTGGTGATCAAAGGGGCGGTGATCATCATAGCGGTGCTGATCGACAAATACCGTACCCGACACCATCAAAGTGCATAGACAAGCTTGCCGGATGGCGGCGCAGGCCTGCCCGTTCGCAGGCCGGATAAGCGCAGCGCCATCAGGCTTATAACAACAATACCCTACGTGAGGAAAAGAGTATGCGTTTGAAACCATTAGTGACCGCGCTCTGTGCTGGCGCGTTACTGGCCGCATCGCCGTTTGTACAGGCCAAAGAACTGAAATCCATCGGCGTGACGGTGGACGACCTTGCCAACCCGTTCTTCGTGCAGATAACAAAAGGGGCGGAGCTGGAAGCACGCAAACTAGCCGGTGATGGCGTAAAAGTGACGCTGGTCTCCAGCGGCTACGATCTGGGTCAGCAGGTTTCGCAGATCGACAACTTTATTGCCGCGAAGGTGGATATGATCATCCTTAACGCCGCAGATTCAAAAGGGATCGGCCCGGCGGTGAAACGGGCGAAAGACGCCGGGATCGTGGTGGTCGCGGTTGACGTAGCTGCCGAAGGCGCAGACGCCACCATCACCTCTGATAACACCCAGGCGGGCGAAATGGCCTGTAAATACATTACCGATCGTCTGAAAGGCAAAGGCAATGTGGTGATCATCAACGGGCCGCCGGTTTCCGCCGTGCAGAACCGTGTCGAGGGCTGTCAGACCGAGTTCAAACGCCACCCGGATATCAAGGTGCTCTCCTGGAACCAGAACGCCAAAGGCAGTCGCGAAGGCGGGCTGGAAGTGATGACCGCCCTGCTGGCTGCGAATCCGAAGATCGACGGCGTATTTGCGATCAACGATCCGACGGCGATCGGCGCCGATCTGGCGGCGAAACAGGCACAGCGCAATGAGTTCTTTATCGTCGGTGTGGATGGTTCGCCCGATGGCGAAGAGGCGCTGAAGCGTGAAAATTCCCTGTTTGTGGCGACCCCCGCACAAGATCCGCAGGTGATGGCGGCAAAAGCGGTGGAGATCGGCTATGACATTCTACAGGGCAAACCGGCGCCTGGTGAACCTGTGCTGATTCCGGTGACGATGATCGATAAAAACAACATCGGCAGCTACAAGGGCTGGACGGTGAAATAACGGAAAGCGGCCTCTGCGTAGGCCCGATAAGCGCAGCGCCATCAGGCAGTAAACCCATGCCGGATGGCGGCAAAAATGCCTTATCCGGCCTACAAGGCTACATCACAATAAGGAGAATTCTTTCAATGAAACGCTCCGAAATAAACGAAATTCTCGGCCACACGCGGCAATTCTTTTCCATGCATGACGTCCACCTGCCGCCTTTCGCCAGCTTTGCCCCATCGCAATGGCGTCAGCTTGATGCCGCCTGGAGCGAAGTATTCGATCTCAGGCTCGGCTGGGATGTTACCGCGTTCGGCGGGACAGATTTTGCCGCTCAGGGACTGACGCTGTTTACCCTGCGCAACGGCTCGCCCAAAGGTATGCCTTATGAGAAATGCTACGCGGAAAAAATCATGCATGTGCGCGACGCGCAGGTTACGCCGATGCATTTCCACTGGCGCAAGCGTGAAGACATTATCAATCGCGGCGGCGGTAATTTAATCGTTGAACTGTGGAACGCCGACTCCCGGGACCAGACCGACAATACCGACGTCACTATTGTGATAGACGGCTGTCGACAGACCCATGCGGCAGGCAGCCAACTGCGCCTTTCGCCAGGAGAAAGCATTTGCCTGACGCCGGGCCTGTATCACAGCTTCTGGGCGGAAAAAGGGTTTGGCGACGTGCTGGTCGGCGAAGTTTCTTCCGTCAATGACGATGACCATGACAACCATTTTCTCCAGCCGATCGCCCGCTATAACGACATTGAAGAAGATGAACCGGCGCAACTGGTGTTGTGTAACGAGTACCGCCTGTTCTGCTGAACAAGGAGCACATTATGCCGTTGATTTCTCTTGCCGATGGACTCGACCATGCCCGCAAGCATCGCTATGCGCTGGGGGCGTTTAACGTTCTGGATTCCCACTTTTTACGCGCGCTGTTCGCCGCCGCCAGGCAGGAACGCTCGCCGTTTATCATTAACATTGCCGAAGTCCATTTTAAGTATGTTTCGCTGGACTCGCTGGTCGAAGCGGTAAAATTCGAAGCCGCCCGACACGATATTCCGGTGGTGCTTAACCTCGACCACGGGCTGCATTTTGAATCCGTGGTGCGGGCGTTACGTCTGGGCTTCAGCTCGGTAATGTTTGATGGTTCCACGCTGGAGTATGAGGAAAACATCCGCCAGACCCGGGAAGTGGTGAAGATGTGCCACGCCGTTGGCGTGTCGGTAGAGGCGGAACTTGGCGCAGTTGGCGGCGATGAGGGCGGCGCGCTGTATGGTCATGCCGACGAATCGCTGTTTACCGATCCGCAGCTGGCGCGCGATTTTGTTGACCGCACCGGTATTGATGCCCTGGCCGTCGCCATCGGCAACGCTCACGGCAAATATAAAGGCGAGCCCAAACTCGATTTCCCGCGTCTGGACGCCATTCGCCAGCAAACGGCGCTGCCGCTGGTACTGCACGGCGGTTCCGGCATCAGCAATGAGGATTTTCGTCGCGCCATTACGCTGGGCATTCACAAAATCAATTTCTACACCGGCATGTCGCAGGCCGCGCTGGCGGCGGTGGAATCACGGATGGCTAACCGCCAGCCGCTGTACGATGAGTTCGCCGAACTGCTGCTGGGCATTGAAGAGGCGATCACCGATACGGTATCGGAACAGATGCGCATTTTTGGCAGCGCGGGGCAGATCTGATGGAACGCAAAGGCATTATCGCGGCGGGCAATATGCTGGTCGACCATGTGCACCAAATCGTACAGTGGCCGGAGCGCGGCTGGCTGGCGGAAATCACCCATAGCGAACGTTCGACGGGCGGCGCGCCGCTTAATGTCCTGCTGACGCTGGCAAAGATGCACACCGGGCTGCCGTTACAGGCTGTGGGATTAATCGGCCAGGACGCCGACGGAGACTACATTATGGCGATGCTGGAGCAGTATCACGTCAATCGCCAGCATGTCCAGCGCACCACGTTTGCCCCCACGTCGATGTCGCAGGTGATGACCGATCCCAGCGGGCAGCGCACCTTTTTCCACTCCCCCGGCGCTAACCGTCTGTTGGATCTGCCCGCGTTCGATGAGCTTGATGCCTCGATGAAGATTTTCCACCTGGGCTATCTGCTGCTGCTCGACAGTCTGGATATGCCGGATGATGACTACGGCACCCGCAGCGCACGGCTGATGGCGCAGATGCATGAGGAGGGCTTTGAGACTTCGCTGGATCTGGTGTCCCGCAAAGGCGATCCGCGCTATCAGCCGCTGGTTTTGCCCGCGCTACGCCATCTGGATTATCTGGTGATCAACGAGCTGGAGGCCGGAGAGTTCAGCGATCTGGAGATCCGCCAGCCCAACGGCGAACCGCATATTCCGCACATCGCCGCAGCCGCCCGCGAATTGCTGGATGCAGGCGTCCGCCAGCGGGTGGTGATTCATTGCCCGGAAGGCGCCTGGGGCGAAACGCCGGATCAGCCTGGCGTCTGGATACCGTCGCAAAAGCTGGAGCAGAGGGAGATAGTCGGTAGCGTTGGCGCGGGAGATGCGTTCTGCGCCGGTTTTTTGTATGGCTGCCACGAAGCATGGCCGCTGGCCGAGAGCATTAAGCTGGCGCACGCCTGCGCGCGGGTCAGCCTGCTGTGCGCCAATGCGATTGATGGCGCGAAAACGCTTGAGGAGTTGCGAACGCTTTTGTAGCCATTTCGCCTGATGGCGCTACGCTTATCAGGCCTACAGTAGGCCGGATAAGGCGTTTACGCCGCCATCCGGCAACTGCGCGCCTGATTACGCGGCTTTATCGTGGTGCTGCACATCGGCGGCAAAAACATACCCGAGGCCGCGCAGGGTTTTGATCAACGTCGGCTGATGCGGATTGATTTCAATTTTGCGGCGCAGACGCATAATCAACACGTCAATGGTGCGATCAAAAACCTCAACGCTGTCGCTGTGCGTTAATTCCAGCAACTGCTCACGGCTGAGCACCCGACGGGCGTTTTGCGCCAGCGCCAGCAGCAAACTGTATTCCCCCTGGGTGAGATCCACCGCCTGCTGCTGCGGATTGTGCAACTGACAGCGCGCGGTATCCAGATGCCAGCCATTGAAAGAGAGGCCAGACGTCTGCACGCTTCCGCCTTCGGCGATCAGCACGCCAACCCGACGGAGTACGGCTTTCATTCGCGCCACCACCACGCGCGGGTTAAACGGTTTGCTGATGTAATCATCAGCGCCCATCTCCAGCCCGACCACCACATCCGACTCGCTCCCCAGCCCCGTGAGCATCACCACCGGCAGCGTAGGCCTGATCTTCTGTACCTGCTGCAACACCATCAAACCGTTCGTGTCGGGCAGCATCATATCCAGCAACACCAGCGCAATCTCCGGCTGGGTTTCGACGCACGCCAGCGCAGCCTGCCCGGTATGGCAGACCGTCACCGCAAAAACGTGCTCGTTCAGGACATCCTGCAACAATGCGCAGACCGCCGCGTCATCATCCACGACCAGTATGGCTGGTTTCATCACCCTTCCCCATTTCACATCCCCTACAGATGAGTGTGATTGATTCTGCCCGGAGTGACAGATATTGCGCAGCAGGAGATGCAGGAAACATAACCCTGGTCACACTGCCGGGCCGTCACCGCTTTTCCTGTTCGTCACGTCAAAACTGACGACAGCCTGTTTTTCGTCAGGGTTTTGACCAAATTTTACCCGTAATATCAGGGAAAGACCCCAATAAAAACATGGCATAAAAGATGCATAATGAGGCCGACAGCGCGTATGCGCGATTTGATTAACTGGAGCGAGACCGATGAAAAAAGTCGTCACGGTTTGCCCGTATTGCGCATCAGGTTGCAAAATCAACCTGGTGGTCGATAACGGCAAAATCGTCCGGGCAGAGGCGGCGCAGGGGAAAACCAATCAGGGTACTCTGTGTCTGAAGGGCTACTATGGCTGGGATTTTATTAACGATACCCAGATCCTGACCCCGCGCCTGAAAACCCCTATGATTCGTCGCCAGCGTGGCGGCAAACTGGAATCCGTTTCCTGGGATGAAGCGCTGAACTACGTCGCCGATCGCCTGAGCGCCATCAAAGCGAAGTATGGCCCGGACGCCATCCAGACGACCGGTTCGTCTCGCGGCACAGGTAACGAAACCAACTATGTAATGCAAAAATTCGCGCGCGCCGTTATTGGTACCAATAACGTTGACTGCTGCGCTCGCGTCTGACACGGCCCATCGGTTGCAGGTCTGCACCAGTCGGTCGGTAACGGCGCAATGAGTAATGCGATTAACGAAATTGATAACACCGATTTAGTGTTTATCTTCGGCTATAACCCGGCGGATTCCCACCCTATCGTGGCGAATCATGTGATTAACGCTAAACGCAACGGCGCGAAAATTATCGTCTGCGATCCGCGCAAAATTGAAACCGCGCGCATTGCCGACATCCACATCGCGTTGAGAAACGGCTCGAATATCGCGCTGCTCAACGCTATGGGTCATGTCATTATTGAAGAAAATCTGTACGACCAGGCGTTCGTCGCCTCCCGTACTGAAGGCTTTGAAGAGTACCGTAAGATTGTCGAAGGCTACACGCCGGAATCCGTTGAGGATATCACCGGCGTGAGCGCGCACGATATTCGCAAGGCGGCGCGTATGTACGCCGAAGCGAAAAGCGCCGCAATCCTGTGGGGCATGGGCGTGACCCAGTTCTATCAGGGCGTGGAAACCGTGCGTTCGCTGACCAGTCTCGCCATGCTGACCGGCAACCTCGGTAAGCCAAGCGTGGGCGTAAACCCGGTTCGCGGCCAGAACAACGTTCAGGGCGCATGTGACATGGGCGCGCTGCCGGATACCTATCCGGGCTATCAGTACGTGAAAGACCCGGCTAACCGCGAAAAATTCGCCAAAGCCTGGGGCGTGGAAAGCCTGCCAGCGCATACCGGCTATCGCATCAGCGAACTGCCACACCGTGCTGCGCATGGCGAAGTTCGCGCGGCGTACATTATGGGTGAAGATCCGCTGCAAACCGATGCGGAACTCTCTGCGGTGCGCAAAGGGTTTGAAGACCTGGAACTGGTCATCGTGCAGGACATCTTTATGACCAAAACCGCGTCGGCGGCGGATGTTATCTTACCGTCTACGTCGTGGGGCGAGCATGAAGGGGTGTTTACCGCTGCTGACCGTGGTTTCCAGCGCTTCTTTAAAGCCGTTGAACCGAAGTGGGATCTGAAAACGGACTGGCAAATCATCAGTGAAATCGCCACTCGTATGGGCTACCCGATGCACTACAACAACACCCAGGAGATCTGGGATGAGTTGCGTCATCTGTGCCCGGATTTTTACGGGGCGACTTACGAGAAGATGGGCGAACTGGGCTTCATTCAGTGGCCTTGCCGCGACACGTCGGATGCCGATCAGGGGACGTCTTATCTCTTCAAAGAGAAGTTCGACACCCCGAACGGTCTGGCGCAGTTCTTCACCTGCGACTGGGTCGCGCCGATCGACAAACTCACCGAAGAGTACCCGATGGTGCTGTCTACGGTGCGTGAAGTCGGCCACTACTCGTGTCGCTCGATGACCGGGAACTGTGCCGCGCTGGCGGCGCTGGCGGATGAGCCTGGCTATGCGCAAATCAACACGGCCGACGCCGCGCGTCTGGGCATTGAAGATGAAGCGCTGGTCTGGGTTCATTCACGTAAAGGCAAAATTATCACCCGTGCGCAGGTCAGCGATCGTCCGAACAAAGGGGCGATTTACATGACCTACCAGTGGTGGATTGGCGCCTGTAACGAGCTGGTGACAGAGAACTTAAGCCCGATTACCAAAACGCCGGAGTACAAGTACTGCGCCGTGCGCGTCGAGCCGATCGCCGATCAGCGCGCCGCCGAGCAGTATGTGATTGATGAATACAGCAAGTTGAAAACCCGTCTGCGCGAAAGCGCAATGGGGTAATCTGCCGAATGGCGGCATGAGAATGCCTTATCCGGCCTACGACCTGTTTCCACTGTCGGCCTGATAAGATGCGTGAGCATCGCCATCAGACATTTTCCTTGCAACAGCCTCCGCCGGAGGCTGTTTTTTTATCCATACGATCTCTTTATACTGTCTACTCCGTACCCTAAATAAAACTCAAAATGAAACCACTTCTTGCATTGATGTTCTTAATGACATTCTTTGCCCATGCCACCGATACTGAGCCTGGCAGCCAGTATCTGAAGGCGGCGGAAGGCGGAGACCGACGCGCACAGTATTTTCTTGCCGATACCTGGTTCAGTTCCGGCGATCTCAGCAAAGCGGAATACTGGGCGCAAAAAGCCGCAGACAACGGTGATGCAGATGCCTGCGCATTGCTGGCGCAAATCAAAATCACCAACCCCGTCAGTCTGGATTATCCGCAGGCTAAAACGCTGGCCGAAAAGGCGGCACAAGCGGGCAGCAAAGCCGGAGAAATCACTCTGGCGCGCATTCTGGTCAACACCCAGGCGGGGACGCCTGACTATCCAAAAGCCATTTCACTGCTGCAAAACGCCTCAGAAAACCTGGAGAGCGATTCTGCCGCCGATGCGCAGATGCTGCTCGGGCTGATTTATGCCAACGGCGTGGGCATTCCTGCCGATGACGATAAGGCGACCTGGTATTTCAAACGCAGTTCCGCCATTTCCCGTACCGGCTACTCCGAATACTGGGCCGGAATGTTATTCTTAAACGGCGAACAGGGCTTTATTGAGAAGAATAAACAGAAGGCGCTGCACTGGTTGAATCTGAGCTGTACGGAAGGGTTTGATACCGGCTGCGAAGAGTTTGATAAGTTAACCAACGGGTGAATGTAATATTGCCGGATGGCGGCGCAAGCGCCTTATCCGGCCTACAGACCACAGCTTCCCGTAGGCCGGATAAGCGTAGCGCCATCCGGCAATCTGTCATAAATTACTGATTCGCGGTCTTATCAAATTTGCCCAATACCTCGCGCTCATACGCCAGCGCTTTCTTACGGTCAAACTTGTGTTCCCACTTGGCGATAACCAGCACCGCCAGCGCATTACCCACCACGTTCAGCGCGGTACGCGCCATATCGAGGATACGGTCAACACCGGCGATAAACGCCAGCCCTTCCAGCGGAATGCCTACGCTACCCAGCGTCGCCAGCAGCACCACGAAGGAAACGCCCGGCACGCCCGCAATCCCTTTCGAGGTGACCATCAGCGTCAGCACCAGTATGATTTCCTGCCACAGCGACAGGTCGATACCGTACAGCTGCGCGATAAAGATCGCCGCAATACTCTGGTACAGCGTCGAGCCATCAAGGTTGAAGGAGTACCCGGTCGGCACCACAAAGCTGGTGATCGACGCCGGAGCGCCATAGGCCTCCATCTTCTCGATAATGCGCGGCAGCACGCTCTCAGAGCTGGCAGTGGAGTAAGCCAGAATCAGTTCATCTTTCAGGATACGAATCAGAATCCAGACGCTCAGACCGCACAGACGCGCCACGATGCCCAACACCACCAGCGCGAAGAACAGAATCGCGAAGTGTACCAGCAGCACCAGTTTCGCCAGCGGCCACAGCGACGCAAAACCAAAGTTCGCCACGGTAACAGCGATCAGCGCAAACACCCCGACCGGCGCGTAACGCATCACCATGTGGGTCACTTTAAACATGGTTTCTGAGATGGAGCGGAACACGGTGACCAGCGGTTCACGGTGAGTCGCAGGCAGGGAAGACAGACCCAGGCCAAACAGCACCGAGAAGAAGATAATCGGCAGCATGTCGCCCTTCGCCATCGACGCGACAATGTTGGTCGGAACCAGTGACAAAATCGTGCCCATCAAACCGTGCGCATGGCTCTGTACTTCCGCCGTCGTGCTTTGGTATTTCGAAATATCCACGGTCGCCAGTTGCGACATATCAATCCCGGAACCGGGTTGAAACACGTTCGCCAGTGTAATACCGAGGATAATGGCGACGGTCGTGATCACTTCGAAATAGATAATGGTTTTGGCACCGATACGTCCTAACTGTTTCGCATCGCCGACACCGGCAATACCGACAATCAGGGTGGAGATAACAATCGGAACGACGATCATTTTGATCAGATGGATAAAGATATCGCCCGCCGGTGACAGCAGGTTGGCAACCAGCCATTCGCGGCTGTCGCTGTGATAATGCAGATAACTGCCCAGAAGAATACCCAGCACCATGGCCAGCAAAATCTGCCAGGCCAGGCTGATTTTCAAGTTTTTCATAACAACAGACTTCCTCAATGAAGCGCCGTTCTGCATTCAAAAAAGGATGAGAACAGTACATACTGAAAGGGTATGAATTGTGTTGCGTTCGTTTGTGGAGTTTTTTAACGCGCATAATCAGTACCATTTGCATGGCATACTGCGCAACCCTTTCAGAACAGGGCTTCTAACTGATTTTATGCATAATAACGCGAGTTTATCGCGATCATCATGAATAACTATTTGTTATGGAAAGATTTTTATTTCCTCAAAAACGAATAATACCTTTCTGGAATTATTTTAACGCCACCGTTCATTCGCTTACTTTTTAAACAGCAAAAACGACACAAATCACAAAAAAACAAAATTATTTCTGACGATTCTGCAACAACTTCGCCATATTAATAGCGTCAATGAGTTGCACGCGATTAACCCTTGGCGAGTTCAAATCCAGTAATTTTTGCCAGAATGCGATGGCCTGCACATAATCAGCCTGCATAAACGCATCAGCGGCCAGCAGCATTAACGCGGTGACTTCCGAAGCATCAAGCGCCAGCGCTTTATCGATCATTTCACGCGTTTCCGGCGTCATATGCTGCCCGGACTGGTAATAGCGCACCGTCGCCAGCGCCGAATAGATCTCCGCGTTCTCTCCCCGCAGGCGCAGCGCCTGCTGATACGCCAGCAGAGCATTGTCATAGGCATTACGCCAGAGGTAGTACTCGCCCAGCGTCGCCCACTGCGCGCTGTCCTGCGGGTTTGCGCGAATCGCCGCCTGCAACGTCAGCAACTGCTTTTCCGCCGTCGGTTCATCGGTAAACGCCCGCAGCGGATCGGCCAGACGCTGCTGTTCCTGGCGAACGGCCTGCCATTTTGACGACGCCAGATAGCCGCCGACGCAAGCCATCACCATGACGATCGCAACGGCCAGCAGCGCTTTCACCGGTAGCGGGCGCGACGGCGCGTCCGAAGCCACAGGCTCCGCCAAATCATGATGCAATTCCTGTTGTAGCTGCGCCGTGTCCTGACCCGCCAGCGCCTGCTGCGCCTGGCGCTGGCTGTGACGCAGCAGCAGTACGCTCACCTGATGCAGACTCATTCACGCCCCTCCTCTTTACGCTGACGCGCTATCACTCGCCACAGCGCCACGCCCACCAGCAGCAACAGCAGGAAAGGCAGCGCCCACAGCAGCAACGTTTGCCCGGTTAGCGCCGGGTTGTAGAGGACAAACTCACCGTAGCGTTCGGTCATCCAGGCGGTGATTTCCTCTTCGCTTTTACCTTCCGCCACCATGGTATAGACCTGATGGCGCATACTGACCGCTACCGGCGCGTTGGATTCCAGCAAGTTTTGATTCTGGCACTGCGGGCAGCGCAGCTGGCTGGCAATAAATAGTGATTTTTCCTGCTGTTGCGCGTTTTCAAAGCGCCAGGTGTCCACAACCTGGGCATGCGCTGCAAAGGTGATGAAAAACAAAATGATAGCCAAGAGTAAACCTATTCTGCCGGATGGCGCTGCGCTTATCTGGCCTACAATGTGTTGCGCACCCCGTACGCCGCCATCCGGCAACGCGTTGATTAATTTACTCATCACGCTTCCTCCCACGCCAGCCGCTGAGCGCCGCGCCTGCAATCATCAACAGCCCTCCGCCCCAGATCCAGCGCACGCCGGTCTGGACATACAGGCGCATGGCATAGCGATCCTGCCCGGTTTTTTCGCCCATCACCGCATACCAGTCATGCAGCAGATTCCAGCGAATCCCCGGCTCCATCATCTGCTGACGGCGCGCCGCGTAAAAACGCCGCTCGGGCGTGACGCGCCCGATGTGCCGTTTATCCTGCTCAATGGCGATCTGCGCTTTCTCGGTGGTGTAATTGCCTTTCGCCTCCAGATCGAGACGTTCAAAACGAAACGTGTAGCCTGCCAGTTCCACCTGCTCTCCGGGGCGCAGATTAAGGCTGATCTCGTGCCGACTGCCGCTGGAGAAAATAATCCCGGCGGCGACAACCAATACGCCGGTGTGCGCCAGCAGCGCCGGAAGCTGACAACGCACAGACACTTTCCGGCTTCTGATTGTCGCCAGTACGATAACTAACAGCATCAGCAGCCCAAACGGCAGCGTGGCGCGATTAAAATAGGGCGCGCCGACGGAGAGTCGCCCCCAGCCGAACAGGCCGTAAATCATCGGATAGAGCGTCCCGATAAGCACAATCAGCAGCACGGCGCTAAAAAGCAGCAGCGCGGCCAGAATCATCATCTCACGCGACCAACTGCCAAAACGCGCATTCTGGCGGACTTGCTGGCCTCGCCACGCGTACAACCCGAGCGACGCCAGGCTCAACACGGTAAACAGCGCGAACAGCGGCACCGCACGCACGTTGTCCAGCGCAAAGGCATGGACAGAGACCAGAATGCCGGAGCGCACAATCAGCGTGCCCAGCAGGGATAAAATCAGCGTCAGAATCGCCAGCAGCAAAGACCAGTGGCGAAAGATGCCGCGCTGGCGGGAAACGAACAGGCTATGCAGTAGCGCGCTGGCAGAAAGCCAGGGTAATAAAGAAGCGTTTTCCACCGGGTCCCAGAACCACCAGCCGCCCCAGCCCAGTTCGCAGTACGCCCACCACGACCCGAGAATGATGCCCAGCGTCAGCGCGCACCAGCCGGGGAGCGCCCAGCGCCAGCAGACCCAGGCGGTGGCCGCGCTAAAGCCGCCACGCAGCAATGACGCCAGCGCAACGCCCGCTGCGACCATCAGGCCGCCATAGCCCAGATAAAGCAGCGGTGGATGGAGAATCAGCCCCAGGTGTTGCAGCATCGGATTGAGATCGCGCCCCTCAATCGCGGGCGGAAAGATACGCACAAACGGGTCCGACCAGACCACGACAAACAGCAGCAGCAGGGCGGTCATCATCGACAGAATACAGAGCGTTAGCGGAAAGAGCGCATCGCGCTCGCCTTTGCACCGCCAGGCGAACAGCGCGCTCCAGCCGGAAAGGAACAGCACCCACAGCAGCAGCGATCCTTCATGACCGCCCCACACCGCCGCCAGTTTTAATCCCCACGGCAGCTGGCTGTAGCTATGCTGTGCAACGTAGACAACCGAAAAATCGCTGGTAAGAAAGCAGAAAACCAGAATAGCGAACGCCAGTGATAACAGCGCGAATTGCGCCAGGACGCCGATTATCGCCAGACGTCTGATGCCCTGCCAGCGCTGGCGCAACCCCACCAGCGTGGCAAGTGGGGTCAACACGTTGACCCCAAGACTCAGCAGTAATGCCAGAAAACCGGCTTCAGGAAGGAATACGTCCAGAGATCACCCTGCCTAAGCTCACGCGACCGTTAGCTGTCCCGCATAAAGAATGAAAAAGCGCAGCAGCAGGACACCGGTCAGGCTGGCGCCACATACCGCCAGCACGCCGTGAAACGTCGAACCGCGATTCGCCCAGGGCTTCAGCAGCATTGGCACAATCAGCCCCAGCCCCGCGACGCCAAGCC
The DNA here is from genome assembly GCF_030333295.1 of Citrobacter sp. CK198. Taxonomy (NCBI): domain Bacteria; kingdom Pseudomonadati; phylum Pseudomonadota; class Gammaproteobacteria; order Enterobacterales; family Enterobacteriaceae; genus Citrobacter; species Citrobacter sp. CK198. The sequence continues at coordinate 599,693 of NZ_JAOWGE010000035.1, forward strand.
AGAACCACCATGTCCAGAATCCACCACCCAGCGCCGCAGTCAGCGCGCGCATTTTGCCGTCATCGCCCAACGCCAGCCCAACAAAGAACGCCGCCAGCAGGAAGATTTCCAGCCAGACGACCGGCGTTTCCATGCGATGCACAAAATGCGCTTCAGTGCTGTGCGGATTGCTGCGATGACGCAAGGCCATCGCAATCAGCGCCACCGCCGCCCCGGAAGAGATCCCCGAGAACAGGAACAGCACCGGCAGGATCGGGTTATTAAGGAACGGATAGGACTTCAGCGCCGACAGCAGGAAGCCGGTATACGCCCCCAGCAGTACCGCCAGCACCAGCATTACCGTCTCAAGCAGGCGATGGAACGGCGTCAGCAACGTCAACGCTTTTTGCACCATCCCCAGACGCGGCAACCAGCGCTGTTGCAGGGCAAGCACTTCTTTTTCAAAGATTTTCGCCAGCCACAGAACCAGCACCACCATATAGAGCTGGAACAGCATGACGCCCATCGACATCACCGACGTGAAGCTGTAGTGGAACATCAGTTTCCAGAAGGTCCACGGGCGCGTCAGGTGAAAGATCAGGATCAGCAGGCCAAGAATAATTGCCCCCGGCCCCACCACCAGCGTCGTACGCAGCAGCGTGCTGTCCGCCCCGCCCGCTTCCGGGTGAATGCGGCGCAGCAAAATAGCCAGCGTCACTAACCCGGCAGAAATACCAATCAGAAACAGATAGATGGCGATGGGCCAGTCCCACACCAGCGATTCAAAATGGAAAGCAGAAGCGTGCGTCATTGGCTCACCTCCCCAAATTTAAAGGGAACGCGGTAGACCTTCGGTTTCGTACCCAGCGCCAGCTTGTAGCGGTAGGTAGTTTTCTGCCGCAGCAGACGAGAGATATCGCTGTTGGGATCGTCCAGGTTGCCAAACGTCAGCGCCTTTGTCGGGCAGGACTCGACGCAGGCGGGCAACTTACCCGCTTTCAGGTTGGTTTTCCGGCAGAAATCGCACTTATCTGCCGTCTTGCTGACCGGATGGATAAAGCGTACGCGATAAGGACACGCCGCAATGCAATACTGGCAGCCGACGCACAGATCCGGGTTCACATCGACGATACCGCTGGCGGCATCGCGGAATGAGGCACCGGTCGGGCAAACGTCAACGCAGGGCGCATGGTCGCAGTGCTGGCACGAATGACGGAAGAATTGATACTTCACGTCAGGAAACGTCCCCTGCGGCTCGCTGCGGATAATCGTCAGACGCGACACGCCCTCCGGTACCTGGTTCACTTCCCGACAGGCATCCATGCAGGCGGTACAGCCGATGCATAATGACTCATCATGCACCATACCGTAACGCACGCCGTTGATATTCAACGTTTTCGCCACCACGCGTCCTGCTGTTCCGCTGACCGCCACCAGCGCGCCGACGCGGGTGATAAACTGGCGACGAGAGCAACTCATGGATGCTCCTTAAGCAAGGGAACGGACGCCGGGTTAAAGTGCGGATTAGTGCGCTGATCGCTGTGGCAATCGACGCAAATTTTAATCCGTCCTTTCTCATTGAGCGTCTGCATCGTATCTTGCTGTGGATGCAGCGAGTGACAGCTGGCGCACGCCACTTTGGTCACATGGACATCATGCGGCCAGAACGCTTTTTGCAGCTGCTCAGGCAGGTGGCAGGACATACAGACGCTGTTCTGCTGCTCTACCGTATACATCGGGTCGTTAAAGCGCATCACATCTTTCACCCCTTCGCGGTGTTTAGGCGATGGCTGACCGTGACAGTTGGTGCACGTAACCGGCAGCTTGTTGTTTGGGTTAACGACAGAAGCGTGCTTACCGTGCATACCCTCGGTATCCGGCTTGTGGCAATCCAGACAAGCAGCATCTGGATTACGCTGCTGGGTGACCGTCCAGCGTTGCTCCGAGTCCTGCGGCGTTGGGGTAGCGGTTATCCCACACAGGCTCCAGAACAGACCTGACGCCAGCACCCCAGCAGTTAATAACGAACGTAATACGCTCATATTCACTCCGTTGCATAATGCCTGATGGCGCTACGCTTATCAGGCCTACAAGACTTCCGTAGGCCGGATAAAGCGCTTGCGCTGCCATCCGGCAAATTTGTCACATGTGAGGTTATTGGCTTAACAGACCGTTTTTACGCGCCTGATCTTCCCATTGCGGAATCACCGTCTTGATGAAGTCCTGCTTCTCGGCGTTGATTTGCTGCATGTTCAAACCAATCGCTTTCTGGGCTTTCTCTTTGGTGGAGATATCCGGCAGCGGGATTTCATGAGTGATGCCTTTACTGCCCAGCAGACGCACCAGTTTGGTACGGGCATCCGCCGCTTTATCCATCGCGCCGCCCAGCATACGCAGACCTTCATCCGGGGCATGCATATGGATGCCGTGCGAGGCAATCGCCAGATCCCAGCGCCACTGCGCATGACGGATATCGTCCAGAATCGGTTTCATTTCCGCTTCTGTCGCGCCCGCATCCCACGCCGCTTTCGCTTCGAAATGCGCGTGTACTAACTGATCTTCAACCTTGATTTTCAGGTCATGAATCGCCTGTTTACGCTCAGCAACCACTTTTTGCAGGGAGGCTTTATCCTGGGTGTGGCAGTTGGCGCAGGTCTGGGCGAAGTTATCAAACGGGTTGCCAATCTTATGGTCGGTGTAGAGTTTGCCTTCGGCGTTCTGCACTTTCGGCATGTGACAATCAATACAGGTCACGTTGTTCTTGCCGTGAATGCCCACGCTCCAGGTTTCATATTCCGGGTGCTGCGCTTTCAGCATTGGCGTTTTCGACAGCGGGTTTGTCCAGTCAGAGAAGGCGATGGCGTCGTAATATTTCTCCATATCCTCGACTTTTGTTCCCTCATCCCACGGGAATTTGACGGCTTTATTTTTACCGTCAAAGTAGTACTCCACATGGCACTGCCCGCACACCATAGATTGCTGGTCAAAACGGCTGGCTTTATCAAACGGTTTGCCGATGGTTTCCATCGCGCGCTCGGCATAAGGACGGGAGAGCGTTAACGCCGGTTTACCTTTGGCGAAATCGTCTGAGGCGGTGTTATGGCAGTCGGCGCAGCCCAGGGCATTGACGATTTCCGGGCCGCCGCGCGCCCATTTACCGTGGAAGTAGCCGTCTTCGCCATCTTTCTGGATCAGACGCGCCACATCCGGGCTTTTACAGCTCCAGCAGGCCATCGGCAATGGGCCATCTTCGGCATTTTTCGGTGCGCCGGTACGCAGAGTTTCACGCACATCGGTAACCGCATAAGCGTGCCCACGCGGCTTATTGTAGTCACGCGAGAAGGGGTATCCCGCCCACAGGATCACCAGACGTGGGTCTTCTGCCAGCGCATCTTCACGCGTTGACTGTTCTGACGTCGCTTTCCATGAGAGATATTGATCGGGATGCTGAGGGGCGAAGGTTTCATTCTTCGCTTCAACGGTGACGGTCTTTGCGGGAACGGACGTTTGTTCAGCGTATACAGAGGAAATGAAAAAAAACGGTAATATCAGGCTGAAGAAACGGCGTGCGCGTAATATTGTCCTTGCCATAGAGGTCTCATCCAGATTGCGCCATTGCCTTCAATGGCGGTTCTTTATTTTGTTTTTCCACAACAGCAACCGCACGAATACTGTCATGACATTGCTCCCCTCTATGTGTAACAAAAAACCCCATTAAAAATGTTGTCTTTAATCAATTGTAAGTGCATGTAAAATACCACTTTAGAGTTATACACCCCTCCTTAAACCTACTCCTTTCGTTAGCATTCGACGCGGATCACTTTTTCAACAACTCGCCTGTAACTGCATGTTATCGCGGGTATTAATCCATTTTTGCGAGATTCCTTCAAAAATCACTTTGCCGTTTATTTGCACAGTTCCGTTATTGCGTGATCTGCCGCGCAAATACTAAACAAAACTGCCAAAGCCCCTACATTTAACTTTTGTGAGACATATTATTAACATCTTACAAGGAGAACAAAAGCCATGAGCCAAATACATAAACACGCTATTCCCGCAAACATTGCGGATCGTTGCCTGATAAACCCGGAGCAGTATGAGGCGAAATATCAACAATCTATTAACGAGCCAGATACCTTTTGGGGTGAACAGGGAAAGATTCTCGACTGGATTACACCGTATAAAAAAGTGAAGAACACCTCCTTTGCGCCCGGCAACGTGTCGATTAAATGGTATGAGGATGGCACGCTGAACCTGGCGGCAAACTGCCTTGACCGCCATCTGCAAGAAAACGGCGACCGTACCGCCATCATCTGGGAAGGCGATGACGCCACCCAGAGCAAACACATTTCATATCGCGAATTGCATCGCGATGTTTGTCGTTTCGCCAATACGCTGCTGGAGCTGGGCATTAAGAAAGGCGACGTCGTGGCTATTTATATGCCGATGGTGCCGGAAGCGGCGGTGGCGATGCTGGCCTGCGCACGCATTGGCGCGGTGCATTCGGTGATCTTCGGCGGCTTCTCGCCGGAAGCGGTTGCCGGGCGAATCATCGACTCCAGCTCACGTCTGGTGATCACCGCCGATGAAGGCGTGCGTGCCGGACGCGGCATCCCGCTGAAAAAGAACGTCGATGATGCGCTGAAAAACCCGAATGTGAACAGCGTTGAACATGTGGTGGTTTTAAAACGTACTGGCGGGAAAGTCGACTGGCATGAAGGCCGCGATCTGTGGTGGAGCGACGTGATTGAGAAATCCAGCGCTGACCATCAGCCGGAAGAGATGAATGCGGAAGACCCACTGTTTATCCTCTACACCTCCGGTTCAACCGGCAAGCCAAAAGGCGTGCTGCATACCACCGGCGGCTATCTGGTTTATGCCGCCACCACCTTTAAGTATGTCTTTGACTATCACCCGGACGATATCTACTGGTGCACCGCAGACGTAGGCTGGGTGACCGGGCACAGCTACCTGCTGTATGGGCCGCTGGCCTGCGGCGCAACCACCCTGATGTTTGAAGGCGTGCCAAACTGGCCGACGCCAGCGCGGATGGCGCAGGTGGTGGATAAGCACCAGGTTACTATTCTCTACACCGCCCCAACCGCTATTCGCGCTCTGATGGCGGAAGGCGATAAGGCGATTGAAGGCACCGATCGCTCTTCGCTGCGCATCCTCGGTTCCGTCGGCGAACCGATCAACCCGGAAGCGTGGGAATGGTACTGGAAGAAGATCGGTAACGAAAAATGCCCGGTAGTAGACACCTGGTGGCAGACCGAAACCGGTGGATTCATGATCACGCCGCTGCCTGGCGCGACTGAACTGAAAGCCGGTTCCGCCACGCGTCCGTTCTTTGGCGTGCAGCCCGCGCTGGTGGATAACGAAGGCCACCCGCAGGAAGGGGCGACCGAAGGCAATCTGGTGATTACCGACTCCTGGCCGGGTCAGGCGCGTACCCTGTTCGGCGATCACGAGCGTTTTGAGCAGACCTACTTCTCTACCTTCAAAAACATGTATTTCAGCGGCGACGGCGCGCGTCGTGATGAAGATGGTTACTACTGGATCACCGGGCGCGTCGATGACGTACTGAACGTTTCCGGCCATCGTCTGGGCACGGCGGAGATTGAATCCGCGCTGGTGTCGCATCCGAAGATTGCCGAAGCCGCAGTGGTCGGTATTCCGCACAACATCAAAGGCCAGGCCATCTACGCCTATGTCACGCTGAATCACGGCGAAGATCCGTCGCCGGAGCTGTATACCGAAGTACGCAACTGGGTACGTAAAGAAATTGGCCCGCTGGCAACACCGGACGTGCTGCACTGGACAGACTCACTGCCGAAAACGCGTTCCGGCAAAATCATGCGCCGTATTTTGCGCAAAATCGCAGCGGGCGATACCAGCAATCTGGGCGATACCTCAACCCTCGCCGATCCTGGCGTGGTCGAGAAACTGCTCGAAGAGAAGCAGGCCATCGCAATGCCTTCATAACCCTAACCGTGAAATGCCCGATGGCGCGCTGCTTATCGGGCCTACAGGTTCAACATCGCTTGTAGGCCGGATAAGGCTTCAGCCGCCATCCGGCAAAATAAAAAAATCCCCCTACCTTATCTCTGGAGACTCTGTGATGAATGACAATATTTATCAACGGATAGAAGACAGTGCGCGTTTCAGGGAGTTAGTCGAAAAACGGCAACGGTTTGCCACCATCCTGTCGGTCATCATGCTGGCGGTTTATATCAGCTTTATTTTACTGATCGCCTTCGCACCGGGCTGGCTGGGCACCCCGCTACACGCCGGCACCAATGTCACCCGGGGTATTCCAATTGGGGTGGGCGTCATTCTGATCTCCTTCATCCTGACCGGTATTTACATCTGGCGGGCGAATGGTGAATTCGACCGTCTTAACAACGCCGTACTGCACGAGGTTAAAGCATCATGAAGAGAGTCCTGACGGCGCTTGCCGCCACACTACCCTTCGCTGCAAACGCAGCGGATGCCATTAGCGGTGCAGTAGAACGCCAGCCAACCAACTGGCAGGCAATCGTTATGTTCCTGATTTTCGTGGTGTTTACGCTCGGCATCACCTACTGGGCCTCTAAACGCGTCCGTTCACGCAGCGACTATTACACGGCAGGCGGGAATATTACCGGCTTCCAGAATGGGCTGGCGATCGCCGGCGACTATATGTCCGCCGCGTCGTTCCTCGGGATTTCCGCTCTGGTGTTCACCTCCGGTTATGACGGGCTGATCTACTCCCTTGGCTTCCTGGTGGGCTGGCCTATCATTCTGTTCCTGATCGCCGAGCGCTTGCGTAACCTGGGTCGCTATACCTTTGCTGACGTCGCCTCTTACCGACTGAAACAGGGGCCGATCCGCATTCTGTCTGCCTGTGGTTCGCTGGTGGTGGTGGCGCTTTACCTCATCGCCCAGATGGTGGGGGCAGGTAAACTGATCGAGCTGTTGTTCGGTCTGAACTACCACATTGCGGTGGTGCTGGTGGGCGTTCTGATGATGATGTACGTCCTGTTCGGCGGCATGCTGGCAACGACATGGGTACAGATTATCAAAGCCGTACTGCTGCTGTTCGGCGCCAGCTTTATGGCCTTTATGGTCATGAAGCACGTCGGCTTTAGCTTCAACAACCTGTTCACCGAAGCGATGGCGGTACACCCGAAAGGTTCAGCCATTATGAGCCCGGGCGGTCTGGTCAACGACCCGATCTCCGCGCTGTCATTAGGCCTGGGGCTGATGTTCGGTACGGCAGGCTTACCGCACATTCTGATGCGTTTCTTTACCGTCAGCGATGCCCGCGAAGCGCGTAAGAGCGTGTTCTACGCCACTGGCTTTATGGGTTATTTCTACATCCTGACCTTTATTATCGGCTTTGGCGCAATCATGCTGGTCGGCGCGAACCCGGAGTATAAAGATGCCGCAGGCGCGTTAATCGGCGGCAACAACATGGCGGCGGTTCATCTGGCGAACGCGGTAGGCGGCAACCTGTTCCTCGGCTTTATCTCTGCGGTGGCCTTCGCAACGATCCTGGCGGTCGTGGCCGGTCTGACGCTGGCAGGCGCATCGGCGGTATCTCACGACCTGTACGCGAACGTGTTTCGTAAAGGCGCGACCGAACGCGAAGAATTGCGGGTATCGAAAATTACCGTACTGGTGCTGGGCGTGATCGCCATCATTCTGGGCGTGCTGTTTGAAAACCAGAATATCGCCTTCATGGTCGGCCTGGCGTTTGCTATCGCGGCGAGCTGCAACTTCCCAATCATCCTGCTCTCCATGTACTGGTCGAAGCTGACCACGCGCGGCGCGATGATGGGCGGCTGGTTAGGCCTGGTGACGGCTGTCGTGCTGATGGTTCTCGGCCCAACGATTTGGGTGCAAATCCTCGGCCACGAAAAAGCCATCTTCCCGTATGAGTATCCGGCGCTGTTCTCCATCAGCGTTGCCTTTATCGGGATCTGGTTCTTCTCCGCTACCGATAACTCTGCGGAAGGTAATCGCGAGCGTGAGCAGTTCCGCGCCCAGTTCATCCGTTCCCAGACCGGGTACGGCGTTGAGCAAGGCCGCGCGCATTAATTCAGCGCACTCCTCCGGCCCCCGGGTCGGAGGACAACATCAGAACATCACTTTTGCGACCAGCGGCGCCGCCAGCACCATCATCACACCGGACAGCATCATCACCAGACTGGCGACGACGCCCTCCTGTTGACCCAGTTCATACGAACGCGCCGTACCGGCCCCATGTGATGCCGCGCCAAACCCGGCGCCTTTCGCCATTCCTTCACGAATAGACAGGCGCAAAAACAGCGCATCGCCAACCGCCATCCCGAACACGCCGGTCACCACCACAAAGAGCGCCACTAAATCCGGCTGACCACCCAGCGGCTCTGCCGCCGCCAGCGCAAATGGCGTGGTGACGGAACGCACGGCCAGGCTGCGCTGAATCTCATCCGGCAGCGTAAACAGGCGCGCCAGCCAGACGGAACTGGTGACCGCCACCACGGTTGCCGTTACCACGCCCGCCGTCAGCGACATCCAGTGGCGTTTAATGATGGCGAGATTATCGTAAACCGGAACGGCAAACGCGATGGTCGCCGGGCCTAACAACCACAGCAACCAGTGCGATTCGCCAATGTAGTTCTGCCAGGAGATATGGCCAAACACCAGTATCAATACCAACAGCGCGGGCGTGAGCACCAACGGCATCAACGGCAGCTTACGAAAGCGACGGTACAGCCGCTTATTGACGAAATAGATCCCCAGCGTGATGACCAGGCACAGTACGCTTAGCTGAAAATTACTCACGGTTTACCCTGCTCATCTCATAGCGGTACACGTTATCCACCACCCATGCGGTTGCGCCAAGCACCATCAGCGTGCTGATCGCAATCACGGCGAAGATGCGCCAGCCGTCCATCAACAGCAGTTGCGCATAGTTAACGACCGCCACCACGGCGGGGACAAAGAACAGCAGCATTTCCGCCAGCAGCCAGCGTGCGCCCGCACGAACCCAGTTAAGCGGGATCACCCGACAGACAATCAGCGCCAGCATCAACGCCATCCCAACCAGATTGGCGGGAAGCGGCAGATGCAGCCATGAAACAAGATATTGAGCAAAAATAAATAAACCTGCATACAGCAGTACCTGAACCGGTATCTGGAGTCGTTGCATAACAGCAGGCGTAACGCGGCTTATCGCCACAGCCATGAGGGAATGTCCTGAAAAATAAAACGGAACGCCAGTATAGAGAGCGCCCGTCCGCTACTGAAATGAATTAAACTCATTGCAGGCATAGTCTTAAGGAATAATCATGGATATCAGAACGCTGCGTTATTTTGTCGAGGTGGTGCGCCAGCAGAGTTTCACCCGCGCAGCGGAGAAGTTATTTGTCACTCAGCCCACCATCAGCAAGATGCTGAAGAATCTGGAAGATGAGCTTAATTGCACGCTGCTGATCCGCGATGGGCGACGTCTGCTGCTGACGGATACCGGGCGCGTGGTGTTCGAGCGCGGCCTGGCGATCCTTGCTGAATTTCGCCAGCTGGAAGCGGAGCTGGGCGATATTAACCATCTCAATAAAGGGCTACTGCGGCTTGGCATCCCGCCGATGGTCGGCATGCTGATGGCCGGGCCGATTAGCCTGTTTCGCCAGCGTTATCCGGGTGTGGAACTGAAGATTGCAGAATTCGGCGGTTTGACGGTACAGCAGGCGGTAATGAACGGCGAGCTGGATGTGGCGATGACCGCGCTGCCGGTGGAGGAAGAGAGCGGACTGACGACCTTGCCGCTGTTCAGCCACCCGCTATGCGTGCTGGTGCCGCGTTCCGGTAAGTGGATGGCGTGCGAGTCGATTTCCCCCGAAGCGCTGGCGGAGCATCCTCTGCTTATCTACAACGAAGATTTTGCGTTGAATCGCCAGTTGATGCGGCTTTTTAAGCAGCATGATGTGAAGCCGCGTATTGCGGTACGCAGCGGTCAGTGGGATTTCCTGGCCGCTATGGTGCAGGCCGGCGTCGGAATTGCGATTTTGCCGGAGCCGATTTGCCAACGGCTGGATAAACAAACCCTGCGTTGGCTCCCGCTGGAGAGTGATTTACGCTGGCAGTTGGGCATGATCTGGCGCGAAGGCGTTTATTTGTCCCACAGCGCCAGGGCGTGGTTGACGTGTTGCGAAGGGTTCTGGTTAACGCAGGAATAACACCTCGCTCGCCGGATGGCGGCGCAAGCGCCTTATCCGGCCTACGGGAATGCATTTTGTAGGCCCGGTAAGCAAAGCGCCACCGGGCGATACGGGTGCTTACTGATTTTCGATCAACAATGCTTCCAGCAAATCCAGGTCATGCAGCAGTTTTTGCAGGGTTTCGTTACTGATCTCACGCGTCGCGCGCAGGTGGTACAACTCTGCACGTTCCGAGCGTAGCGCCGCCAGGCGGAAGCGCCGTTCAAGGTTCTCTTCCTGCATTGAGCTTTCCACATCGTTACGCCCATCGGCGCGGCGACGCAGGTTACCAATCACACGGGAGCTGACCTCGGTGAGCAACTGGTTATCAATGTTCTCTTCGGTATCCGCCGCCAGACGCTCTTCCATCTTCTGAATCGCGACAATCGCCACTTCCGCCGTGGCGGCGCGGGCGATTCGCTCCTCTTTCTGCTGCTGTGAGTGATCGCCCACTTCCAGATGTTGCAGCAGAATCGGCAGCATCACGACCCCCACAAACAGCGAGAACAAAATCACGCCCGCCGCAAGGAATACCAGCTCATAGCGCGCCGGGAAGCCGTTACCATCCGGCAACAATAGCGGGATAGAGAGCACACCGGCCAGCGTAATCGCCCCGCGAACCCCCGCAAAGGAGGCGATGAGGATTTCACGCATCGTCCAGGCGCCAAACTCCATCGGCTTTTTCTTCAGGAAGCGATTACTGAAGTTCTTCATCGTCCACAGCCAGCCAAAGCGCACCAGCATCAGCGCGGCATAAATCAGCACGATATCGGTGAACAGCATCCAGGTTTCAACGTTGGGATCGGCTTCCGCCGCCACCAGCGACGACTCCAGAATCCCTGGCAGTTGCAGACCCAACAGCAGAAAGACCATGCCGTTAAAGACAAACTCCAGCATCGCCCAGGTGCTGTTGGCGCGCAGACGCATCGCCAGCGGCGCGCGGCGCATAACGCCGGAACGGGTGATGGTCATCCCGGCCGCCACAGCGGCAAGAATGCCGGATACGCCGATATGTTCCGCAATCAGGTAGGAGGCGAACGGCAGCAGGAACAGCAGGACGATTTGCGTCGCTGGCTCATCCCCGCCCCAACGGCTCAGGAAACGCAGGGAGCGACCGTATAACCAACTGACGACAAAGCCCGCCAGAATACCGCCCACTGCGACTTTGAAGAACTCCACCGTCGCCCCGCCGACGGTAAACACCATCGTCCCCATCGCCACAGCGACGGCAAATTTCAACGACACCAGGCCGGACGCGTCGTTCATCAACGCCTCGCCTTGCAGGATGCCCATAATTTTCTTCGGAATGCGCCCCTCGCCGACAATGCCGGAAAGCGCAACCGCATCGGTCGGCGACAGCACGGCAGCCAGCGCGAAGGCCGGTATCAGCGGAATGCCCGGCACCAGCCAGTAAATCATAAAGCCAATTCCGACCACCGTGACCAGCACCAGCGCCAGCGCCAGACCGAAAATCTCTCGCCCATGTTCGAGAAACTCCCGGGTCGGCGTTTTCCAGCCGTCAGCGAACAACAGCGGCGGAATAAACAGCACCAGGAACAGTTCAGGGTCAAATTCCACATGCAAACCAAACGTCGGCCATGCCAGCAGCGCGCCAATGGCGATTTGCATGAGGGGTAAAGGAAGCTGGAAGGGCAATACACGAGTAAATACCCCCGACAGCGAGACCACAAGGGTCATGATGAGTATTGTGAAGAAGATTTCCATGCGTTCCCTGTTTGCGATATTTCTTATGTTTTAAAACGTGAGGCGTCGTGCCTCAATTCTATCTTCCTCAGAGTAACGCAAAAGACAACGGGATGTGTCCTGAAAATAAAAACGGGCGGCAAAAGCCACCCGTTTTTAGAGGACGCCAGGAATCAGATAGCCCAGCCGCCCGCATAGAAGGCGACCAGCGCTACGGCAATCACCACGGTGCCGACGTTCAGCTTACGCCATTCGCCCGACACAATGCGGCCGATCACCAGCGTAGCAAAACCAATCATAATGCCGGTTACGATGTTGCAGGTCAGGACGATAAACACCGCCGTGATCAGACCCGCCATCGCATCCACAAAGTCAGCGAAGTCGATTTTCGCCACGTTGCTCAGCATCAGCAGGCCGACGTACATCAGCGCGGGCGCGGTCGCGTAGACCGGAACCAGATAAGAGAGCGGAGAGAGGAACAGGATCAGCAGGAACAGGACGCCGACGGTGATCGCCGTCAGACCCGTTTTACCGCCTGCCGCCGTACCCGCCGCCGATTCAATGTATACCGCCGCAGGCGCTGCGCCAACCAGACCAGAGAACACGCTGCTCAGGGAGTCGGTGGTCAGCGCTTTGCCGCCATCAATAATCTGCCCGTCTTTATCCAGCAGGTTCGCCTGGCCAGCGACCGCGCGAATCGTGCCGGTGGCGTCGAAAACAGCGGTCATCACCAGCGCCAGCACGCTCGGCAGGACGATCGGGTTCAGCGCGCCCATAATATCCAGGCTGCCAATCAGCGAGTTGCCGTGTTCATCACTTAAAGACGGCATAGCAAAAAAGCCGGAGAAATGGACGGATGGATCGAAGATCAAACCCACAACCGAAATACCAATAATGGTCAGCAGAATGCCACCCGGCACCTTCAGTTTTTCCAGGCCGATAATGACCGCCAGACCAATCAGCGACATGATAACCGGGAAAGAATCAAAGTTACCCAGCGCGACCGGCAGACCGTCCAGCGGGTTCTTAATCACCAGACCCACGCCATTCGCGGCGATCAGCAACAGGAACAGGCCGATACCAATGCCGGTGCCGTGCGCCACGCCATGCGGCAGGTTGCGCAGGATCCAGCTACGGATACCGGTCGCCGAGATGATGGTAAACAGCACGCCCATCAGGAATACCGCACCCAGCGCAACCGGAACGCTAATGTGCTGACCCAGCACCAGGCTAAACGCGGTGAAGGCGGTCAACGAGATGGCGCAACCGATAGCCAACGGCAGGTTCGCCCACAGCCCCATAACAATAGAACCGACGCCAGCCACCAGGCAGGTCGCCACAAATACGGCGGCAGGCGGGAATCCGGCTTTACCCAGCATCCCCGGAACCACGATAACGGAGTAGACCATCGCCAGGAAAGTCGTTAATCCGGCAACCACTTCCTGACGGACGGTGCTTCCACGGTGTGAAATTTTAAACCAGGCGTCGAGTGAACCGCCGGTACGCGCTGAAGGCGTAGACATAGAAAACATCCCCTGAGAGTTTATTTTTCGTCGAGTATGCGTGGTGGACAATCCACTGCCAGCGAAACGTCATCTCCTTGTGCTACGTTTGCAACAATAAGGGGTGTCGCAAAAAAGCAAACGTTTAACTCCGCGCATACAAAACGGGTAGTAAAAAAAGCAAACGATTATCCAGCGATAATACGGGGCTTTTCAACTAAACTTTGCGGCTTTTTGCTTATTTCTTTTCATCACGCTCAATAAATCGCCAGTCGATGCGCAAACGTTATCGTCAATGCGCAATCTGATAACATTTTTTCTCGGGCGGACGACTGACACATCCGTCTACCCGCCAGGGATCTCAAAAGGACCGCCTTGCTGGATAGCCCTTTGCCACGCCGGGCGCATCTCTACGCGCTTCTTCCAGGCGCTAATGTGCGTCAGGTCGTTAATTCCGCCTCGGCTCAGTAACGCAAACAGAGGAAAACTCATCTGGATATCCGCCATGCTGATATGTTCCCCGGCAAACCAGGGCTGCGCGGCAAGATGCGCATCAATGTAGCGCGCATGCGTCTCCAGTTGCGGGTTGAGATACGCTTTTTGCACGCCCTGCCCCAGAATGCCGCCCAGCGTGCGTAACCCAAATGGCACCGGCGGTTTACCCAGGCTGACAAACACCAGTTTCATTAACAGCATTGGCATTAACGAGCCTTCCGCATAATGCAGCCAGAACCGATACTGCCGTTTTTGCCGGGCATCGGCAGGTTTAAACTGCCCTGCGTGGTCATAGGTTTCCTGCAAATACTCCAGGATGGCGCCGGATTCGGCGAGGATCTCACCGTTATCCTCAATAACGGGCGATTTTCCAAGCGGGTGGATTTTTTTCAGCGCCGGTGGCGCAAGCATGGTTTTTTCACGCTGGTAGCGAACAATCTGGTAGGGCAGCGACAGCTCCTCCAGCGCCCAGAGCACGCGCTGGGAACGAGATTGATTCAAATGATGCACCGTCAGCATGGCTGTCTCCTGTTTTTCATTCAAATTAACTATAGAAAAGAGCGAGAGATGGCGTAAAAATTTCGGCTAAAAAACAGACAATACACTGGCAAACGGGCGGGCATGGCATACAATTACAGTATCAACACAAACCGGAACCTCCACCACGTGCTCGACTGAGGGGTGTTGATGTCGGGGGAAACCCTCCCGTGAACCAACGGGATAGAGCGAAAGACAAAGACCGGAAACAAACTAAAGCGCCCTTGCGGCGCTTTAGTTTTATGCGCAGCAATATGGCGCTCGCTTATCCGGCCTACGCGCGTCCCGGCGAAACGACATTTAATCATCTTCCAGCAATCGCGCCCCTGTTCCCTGCGTGCCGAGCTGATCGCCTGGGTTGCGCAGCGGGCAATCGCTACGCGACAAACAGCCGCAGCCGATGCAGCCGTCCAGCTCATCACGCAACGCCACCAGAGTATGAATACGTCTGTCCAGCTCCTCGCGCCATTGCGAAGAAAGCTGCTTCCACTCCTTTGCGCTCAGCGTATGCCCCTCAGGCAATACGCCAAACGCTTCTCCAATGGTCGCCAGCGGAATGCCAATACGTTGAGCAATCTTGATGATCGCCACATAGCGCAGCACATCGCGCTTATATCGCCGCTGATTGCCGCCATTACGGACACTGCTGATAAGCCCTTTGCTCTCATAAAAGTGCAGCGCCGATACCGCCACACCGCTACGTTTCGCCACCTCACCCGGCGTAAGCAGGGACTTTATACGCGGTAATTTCTTTTCCATAAATCGCTTTACCTCAAGTTAACTTGAGGAATTATACTCGCCCGCAGACAAAACGACGAATCGAACACTGAGAAAGAGGCAGCAATATGTCCCATCAGCAGATAATTCAGACCCTTATTGAATGGATTGATGAACATATCGACCAACCGCTGAACATTGATGTGGTCGCAAAAAAATCAGGTTACTCGAAGTGGTATTTACAGCGGATGTTCCGCACGGTGATGCATCAGACGCTGGGCGACTATATTCGTCAGCGCCGACTCCTGCTGGCCGCCGTAGAGCTACGAACGACCGAGCGCCCCATTTTTGATATCGCGATGGATCTGGGATATGTGTCGCAACAGACATTTTCGCGCGTCTTCCGCCGCGAGTTTGACCGCACGCCCAGCGACTACCGTCATCGTCTGTAACCTTACTGCCCGCGCTGCATCAGGAGTGCGGGCGACTGTTGCAGCCACTGAATAAACGCCTGCGGCGGCATCGCCTTCGCAAAATACCATCCCTGACAATACTGAACGCCGCGCTTGAACAGCCAGTTCACCTGATCTGCCGTTTCCACACCTTCGGCAATGGCCTTCAGGTGTAAGCTTTGCGCCATTTCGATGATATGTTCCGCGATCAGATGGCTGGTGCTATTGGTGGTCAGCGTGTCGATAAAGGATTTATCAATCTTCAGAATATCAACATTCAATGAATACAGGTTGTGCAGGTTTGAATACCCTGTTCCAAAATCATCAATCGCCACTTCAAAACCCGCCTGACGAAATGCCTGAATAACCGGCGTGGTTTTCGGCACGTCAATAAAGCCGCGCTCCGTCACTTCCACCTTAATTTGTTGCGCAAGAACGGAATGCTGACGGGCTTTCTCCGCAATTAATGCGATAAGCCGGGAGGAGTGGAAATCAGAAGCAGAGAGATTAATAGAGATATAAAGATGAGGTTGCGAGGCGAGAAAATGTCCCAGATCGTTGAATACTTCTTCCACCACGTAATCGGTAATCTGCGCAATCATCCCCTCTTTTTCAGCCAGCGGGATAAACTCTGCCGGGCTCATCACCTGCCCTTCAAAACCAGGCCAGCGCAATAGCGCCTCCGCCCCCACGCATTTTTCATTTTGAATATCAATAATGGGCTGATAATAAAGACGCAGTTGACGTTTATCGATCGCTCGCTGCAACAAACGGCGCGGTGAATGATATTCCTCGCGCGTACGCGACCACATCAATAACACAATGATGCTACAGATAATGCCTAACGGCAGCGTTAACGTCGCCTGATGGTACAGGTTCTGATAGAAACGCGCGTTATCAGTGGAAACAATTATCGCGATCGGACGTTTTTCTGAATGGGCAATGGTATAGAAGCGATTATTTTGCTGAAAGGTAGATTCATCACGGTGCAGTAACGGTAATAATTGCTCGACGTTTGCCTGTTCGCTCACGGAGAAAAAGGAGTTCGTCACCGTGTCATATACGCCCCAGGCCAGAGTCGGATCGTCTGACATCACCTCGCTGTAAGACAACGGGTTTATTACCGCGACATAGTGCCCTCTTTGCATATACGTCATTTTGTAGCCAGCAAAGAATGGCGTATCACGATAGTAATAAATAGAAACGTCTGGTTCTCGTTTATAATCTGCGGCAGGGATAATATAAGGACTGGCAGGCGCCATTACCGTAGAGCATAAAAAATGATCGTCTTGCGCATAAATTAACTCGCTGATATACAGACGACCACGAATAATATCCTGCATTCGTTTTTGATGCGCAGGAGTACAGGCTTTTCCCTGATACTGCTGTATCGCGTCGCGGGCCAGCTCCACCTGCTGGACAACCAGTTCCGTTTTTTCTAATGCCAGCTCGGCAAAAGAGTGCAGTTGATTACGGGTTTCAGACACCGCCCGCATGTGGGCAAACCATAGCGCCAGCATCACGGGGAGTAATACCACCATGATTGTTCCAAGGAATCTCAGCAACTTTCGTTGCGCGCTATGATTCATTTCGGCCCTGTATCCCTGAATTGTCTGTGCCTGTCATCATCAAGGCGGATGCTATAACAAACAGGTGATTACGTTGCATGAATTAAGCGACATTAGCAACAGACTTTTCCTGGTAAAAGTCTGATATTGACGGATGACGATAATATTTTCCCGTAAGGCAAACTTAAAGTTATGCTTATTTTTATTAGGGAATATTCTAATCCAAAAGGAGTAAGAATTTTCCAGGGTTTTTTCCGATTAATGCAGAAAAATTAAGTTAAATTTCCAGGCTGGTTAATTTTCCGGCGCTAATAAAATGGTAATAAAAATACATCTTCAATAACCAGTCCCATAATCTTCCGGTATAGCCCCCTTCAGATACCCATATTTAATTTGTGGTTATAAAGCGCACAAAAAAGGGTGCCCTGCACTGGCTAACAAACAATTTATTGTGATATAGTTCACAAAAATAATGAAACAGAAACGTTGTTTCATTCAGTGTCGATGTCATGCCCGTCGATAGCCAGAGTGTACCACGCCTTCCGTGAGCAACGCCGCGCTGTCCAGGGCACCTGCTATTCTCAGAGGAAATGTTTCATGGCTACCATAACCACTGGCGTGGTTCTTCTCCGCTGGCAACTGCTGAGCGCTGTGCTCATGTTTTTAGCCAGCACGCTCAATATTCGCTTTCGTAAATCCGACTATATCGGACTCGCGGTGATCAGTAGCGGCCTTGGCGTCGTATCGGCCTGCTGGTTTGCAACCGGGTTACTCGGCATCACTCTGATGGATGTCTCCGCAATCTGGAACAATATCGAAGCCGTGATGGTGGAAGCCATGAGCCATACCCCGCCAGAGTGGCCGATGGTGTTGACCTGATGCTGATATAAGCCTCCGCCCGGAGGCTTTTTTATTCTCTCAAAAACAGCCAGTTAACCTTTCTCCCGCTAAAATCGCCGTATCATTTATTGTAATGAGAACTATTCTCATATTAACATCCCCGCCGTGATGATTAACTTTTGATACTTTTCCGCTATGCCGACTCCAGTTCAGTGCGCTCCTTTAACGTTTGAATCGCTGTATCGCGCGCATCACGGCTGGCTGACGCACTGGCTGGCGCGAAAGTTACAGTCGGCGTTCGACGCCGACGACGTCGCCCAGGACACCTTCCTGCGTATTATTAACGGTGAATCTCTGACGGCGATTCGCGACCCAAAGTCGTTTCTCTGCACCGTCGCCAAACGGGTGATGATCGACCTTTTCCGCCGCAATGCGCTGGAAAAAGCGTATCTGGAGATGCTTGCGCAGTTACCCGAAACGCTGGCGCCTTCCGCTGAAGAAAAGCAGTCGCATCTCGAAACGCTGCAACTTGTCGACAGGATGCTGGACGGGTTGAGCGCCAAAGCGAGAACGGCCTTCCTGCTTTCTCAGCTTGACGGGCTGACCTACAGCGCCATCGCGCAACGTCTGAATGTTTCCGTCAGCTCGGTGAAAAAGTACGTCGCGAAAGCCACGGAACACTGCCTGCTGTTCCGCCTGGAGCATGACCTGTGAAAACCTCCCTCACCGATGCCCGCCGCCAGGCGCTACGTTCAGCCTCACACTGGTATGCCGTTTTAAGCGGGGAGCGCGTAAGCCCCCAGCAGGAAGCGCGCTGGCAGCAGTGGTATGAACAAGATCAGGATAATCAATGGGCCTGGCAGCAGGTCGAAAACCTGCGCTGCCAGATGAGCAGCGTCCCCGGCAAACTCGCCAGCCACACGCTGAAAGACAGCCGCCTGACGCGCCGCCACGTACTGAAAGGGTTGCTGTTGCTGGTCTGCGCGGGCGGCAGCTGGCAGCTCTGGCGATCGGAGTTGGGCGAAGGCCTGCGTGCTGATTATCGTACCGCCCGGGGGCAGACTCGCCAGCAGACGCTGGAGGATGGCACGTTGCTTTCGCTGAATACCGACAGCGCGGTTAACGTGCGATTTGACGGTAGCCAGCGCCAGATCCAGCTCTGGTACGGCGAGATCGCCATTACCACCGGTAAAGACGCGCTGCAACGCCCGTTTCGTGTACAGACGCGCCAGGGCCAGCTCACCGCATTGGGTACGGAATTTACCGTGCGCCAGGACGGCGATGAAACCGTCCTTAGCGTCCGCCAACATGCAGTCGAAGCGATTCTCGCCGGAGATCCGCAACAAAAACGGGTTATTCAGCAAGGTGAAACGGTGCGCTTCAGCGCCTCGCAGTTTGGCGACGTCGCATCATTGAATGACGAGTCTGCAAGCTGGACGCAGGGCGTGTTAAGTTTCAGCGACAAACCTCTGGGCGACGTCATCGCCACACTCTCGCGCTACCGGCACGGCATACTGCGTTGTGACCCGGCCGTTGCCGGATTACGCCTGACAGGGACGTTCCCGCTCGGCAACACCGATGCCGTACTGAATGCGATCGCGAAAACGCTTCCTGTGAAAATTCAGTTTGTTACGCGCTACTGGGTCACGCTGTCTCCCGCCATTTAAACGATAACGAAAAAAATTATCATTTTTATTGTCCCTTTTGCCCCGCTCGTTCGACTTCATAACTGAATACAAATAAAGAAATGATGATGGAGACGTGATGGCCTTTCATAACACAGCACCTCTGGTGATGGCGATTCGTTTAAGCCTGCTTCCGCTTGCCGGACTGGCTTCACTGCCTGCATTTGCCACGCAGTTCGATATTGCCGCCGGAGACTTAGACAAAGCACTTAATCAATACGCTGCCCGCAGCGGCATTATTATGTCAGTGGATGCTTCGCTCACGCGGGGCAAACACAGCGACGGACTGCACGGCGACTACGCGCTTGAAGATGGCCTGCGCACGCTGCTAAAGGGGAGCGGCCTACAGGAAAAATCGTTAGGCGATAACACCTGGACGCTGGAAGCCGCCCCGGTTGCCAGCGAGGACTCGTTGACCGTAGTCGGCGACTGGCTGGGTGAAGCCCGGGAAAACGACGTGTTCGAACATGCCGGCGCGCGTGACGTTATCCGTCGGGATGATTTCACCAAAACCGGCGCGACGACCATGCGCGAAGCGCTGAACCGTATCCCCGGCGTCAACGCCCCGGAAAACAACGGCACCGGCAGCCATGACCTGGCGATGAACTTCGGTATTCGCGGCCTTAACCCACGCCTGGCCAGCCGCTCGACGGTATTGATGGACGGCATCCCCGTACCTTTTGCGCCATACGGTCAGCCGCAGCTGTCGCTCGCGCCGGTCTCTCTGGGCAATATGGATGCCGTTGACGTGGTGCGCGGCGGCGGCGCGGTGCGCTATGGGCCGCAAAGCGTGGGTGGTGTGGTGAACTTCGTGACCCGCGCGATTCCGCAGGATTTCGGTATTGAAGCCGGCGTTGAAGGGCAACTCAGCCCCACCTCGTCGCAAAACAATCCAAAAGAGACGCACAACCTGATGGTAGGCGGAACGGCGGATAACGGTTTCGGCACGGCCCTGCTCTACTCCGGCACGCGCGGCAGCGACTGGCGCGAACACAGCAACACCCGTATCGACGACGTGATGCTGAAAAGCAAATACGCACCTGACGAGGTACACACCTTCAATAGCCTGCTGCAATACTATGACGGTCACGCCGATATGCCCGGCGGACTGTCCCGCGCCGACTACGACGCCGATCGCTGGCAGTCCACGCGCCCGTATGACAGCTTCTGGGGCCGCCGCCAGCTTGCCAGTCTGGGGTATCAATACCAGCCCGACAGCCAGCACAAATTCAATATTCAGGGTTTCTACACCCGCACCCTGCGCAGCGGTTATTTAGAGCAAGGAAAACGCATTACGCTCTCACCGCGCTACTACTGGGTTCGCGGCATTGAACCGCGCTACAGCCAGAGTTTTATGATTGGCCCGTCTGCGCATGAAGTCGGCGTAGGCTATCGCTATGTCAATGAATCCACGCATGAAATGCGTTACTACACCGCAACCACCAGCGGTCAGTTGCCGTCAACATCCAGCCCTTATGACCGTGATACGCGTTCAGGAACCGAAGCTCACGCCTGGTATCTCGATGACAAAATTGATATCGGCAACTGGACCATTACGCCAGGTATGCGTTTTGAGCACATTGAATCCTACCAGGACAACAACGTTAAAGGTACGCACGAAGAGGTGAGCTACAACGCCCCGCTTCCGGCGCTTAACGTCCTCTACCACCTCACTGACAGCTGGAATCTTTATGCCAACACTGAAGGCTCGTTCGGCACCGTACAGTACAGTCAAATTGGCAAGGCTGTGCAAAGCGGCAATGTGGAACCGGAAAAAGCGCGAACCTGGGAAGTCGGAACCCGATTCGACAACGGCGCGCTGACGGCGGAAATGGGGCTGTTCCTGATTAACTTTAATAATCAGTACGACTCCAACCAGACTAACGATACGGTCACCGCCCGTGGCAAAACCCGTCATACCGGGCTGGAAACGCAGGTACGTTACGATCTCGGCGATATGACGCCCACGCTGGAAAATGTCGTCGTTTACGCTAACTACGCGTACGTTAACGCCGAAATTCGCGAAACAGGCGACACTTACGGCAATCAGGTACCGTTCTCACCGAAGCATAAAGGGACGCTGGGCGTGGATTACAAACCCGGCAACTGGACGTTCAACCTGAACAGCGATTTCCAGTCCAGCCAGTTTGCCGACAACGCCAATACCGGGAAAGAGAGCGCGGACGGCAGCACCGGGCGTATTCCGGGTTACATGCTGTGGGGCGCGCGCGTGGCGTATGACTTCGGCCCCGAGATGGCCAACCTGAACCTGGCGTTTGGCGTGAAGAATATCTTCGACCACGAGTATTACACCCGCTCGTATGACGACAACAACAAAGGCATCTATGCTGGACAGCCGCGAACGCTATACCTGCAAGGGTCACTGAAGTTCTGATTGTTCATTTGTTGCCGGGTGGCGGCGTAAATGCCTTACCCGGCCTACAGAGTGACGTAGGCCAGGTAAGCGCAGCGCCATCCGGCAACCGGAGTTGACTATGTTTGCTTTTATTCGCGTTTATTTTTTCAGCCTGATCGTCCTGGCTGCGCCGGTTTTTGCTGTGACGGTGCAGGATGAACACGGCGCCTTTACCCTGAATAAAACGCCGCAACGGATTGTCGTACTGGAACTGTCGTTTGCCGATGCGCTGGCGGCGGTGAACGTCAGTCCGGTGGGGATCGCCGATGACAACGATCCCACGCGTCTGCTGCCGGAAGTGCGCCAGATTATCGGGCAATGGCAGTCCGTCGGCACCCGCGCTCAGCCGAGCCTTGAGGCGATCGGCGCGCTAAAGCCTGACCTGATTATCGCTGACAGCAGCCGCCACGCAGGGATTTACGCCGCGCTGCAAGAGATCGCCCCCGTGTTGTTGCTCAAATCCCGCAATGAAACGTACGCTGAAAATCTGCAATCCGCTGCGATCATCGGGAAAGTATCAGGTAAAGATGCCGAAATTCAAAAACGGCTGACGTTGCATCGGGAACGTATGCGCGCGTTTGCCGCCCACTTGCCGAAAGGGGCCAGCGTGGTATTCGGCACCTCACGCGAACAGCAGTTTAATCTGCACAGCCGCGAATCATATACGGGCGGCGTGCTCGCCGCGCTGGGTCTGCGCGTGCCGGAGGCAATCAACTCTGCGCCAATGACCACGATTAATCTGGAGCGGCTACTGGCGCTCGATCCGCAGTGGCTGATTGTCGCGCACTACCGCCAGGAGAGCATCGTTAAACGCTGGCAGCAGGATACGTTGTGGTCCATGCTCCAGGCGTCGCAACACCACCAGGTTGCCGCTGTCGATAGCAATAGCTGGGCGCGGATGCGCGGGATTTTCGCTGCGGAACGCATTGCCGGCGATACGGTGAAAATCTTTCATCACCAGATGCCTGATACCACGCAATGAGGACATTGATCATTTGGGGAGCGCCCGTACTGGCGCTCCTGGCGGCGTTCTGGCTGAGCCTGTTCTGCTACTCGGCGATCCCGATTTCACCCGTCAGTGCTCTGCATGCCCTGTTTCCTTCTTCAACGCCTCCGCTTTCGGAGGCGTTGGTGCGTAATTTACGTCTGCCGCGCAGCCTGGTGGCATTGCTGATTGGCGCCAGCCTTGCCCTGGCGGGAACATTGCTGCAAACCCTGACCCATAACCCGCTGGCCTCCCCTTCTCTGACCGGCATTAACAGCGGTGCGGCACTGGCAATAGCGTTAACCAGCGCATTCAGCCCCATGTTGCTCAGCGGGTATTCCATCGCGTTTATCGCCGCCGCAGGCGGAGGCCTCGCCTGGCTTCTGGTGATGCTGGCTGGCGGCGGCTGGCGACAGGAGCCCGACCGCAACAAACTGATTCTCGCCGGAATCGCGCTCTCCGCGCTGTGTATGGCGCTGACCCGCATCACGCTGTTATTGGCGGAAGACCACGCTTACGGCATTTTTTCATGGCTGGCGGGCGGTATTGCCCATGTGCGCTGGGCCGAGTTCTGGCAGCTCTTTCCTTTTGTTCTGGTGATTATTCCCGTCATGCTGCTGCTGGCGAACGCCCTTAATCTGCTCAACGTCAGCGATGTCGCCGCACACACGCTCGGCGTAAACCTGTTTCGGCTGCGGCTTACCGTCAATATCGGCGTGCTGGTGCTGGTCGGCGCCTGCGTCAGCGTGGCGGGGCCGGTGGCGTTTATCGGCCTGTTAATGCCGCATCTGGCCAGGGCGTGGTCAGGTCACGACCAGCGTAAGTTGCTGCCGATGAGCCTGCTGATGGGCGCAACGTTTATGCTGCTGGCGGATATTCTGGCGCGAGCGCTGGCCTGGCCGGGCGAGCTTCCGGCAGGCGCAGTGCTGGCGCTGATTGGCGCGCCGTGTTTTGTCTGGCTGGCAAGGAGGCGTGGATGAAAGCCTTTATTCTGCTCATCACGTTGCTCCTGCTGAGTATCACCGCGCTGCTGTCATTGCGTCTGGGCGTGGTTCCCCTACCCTGGTCCGCGCTGATCGATGGCTGGCATACCGGTCACGAGCACCACTATGTTCTGACCCAGTATCGCCTGCCGCGACTGCTGCTGGCGATATTCGTCGGCGCCGCCCTGGCGATTTCCGGTGTACTGGTGCAGGGCATCGTGCGTAATCCGCTGGCCTCGCCGGATATTTTAGGGGTGAACCATGCCGCCAGTCTGGCGACGGTAAGCGCACTCATGCTGCTGCCATCGCTGTCGGTCGTCTGGCTGCCGCTGCTGGCATTTGTGGGCGGGCTTTGTGCACTGATCTTGCTGCGTGCGATTGCGGGTCGCTCCTCCCCCCTACGTCTGGCGTTAATCGGCGTGGCGTTGTCGGCAACCTGGGCCAGCCTGACGGATTACCTGATGCTCTCCCGCCCGCAGGACGTTAACAACGCGCTGCTGTGGCTGACCGGCAGTTTATGGGGACGCGGCTGGTCGTTTGTGTATGTGGCGCTGCCGGTAATGCTGGCGCTTATTCCACTCAGCGCCTGGTTTTGCCGCGATCTGGATCTGCTGGCGCTGGGCGATGATCGCGCCAGCACGCTCGGCGTCCCGGTCAGTCGGGCGCAGCGCCTGGGATTGCTCCTCGCCGTCGCGCTGGCAGCCACCAGCGTGGCAGTTTGCGGGCCGATAGCTTTCGTCAGCCTGGTCGTGCCCCACCTGACCCGACGCCTGCTGGGAGGGCGCCATCACTGGCTACTGCCCGGCGCTGCGCTAATCGGCGCATTTGTCTTAACGCTGGCCGATTTGCTGGCAAGGATCATTAACCCTCCCACGGAGCTTCCGGCAGGCATGCTCACCGCCATTATCGGCGCGCCGTGGTTTATCTGGTTGCTTGTGAGGATGCGCTAAATGGATATCAGATGTGAAAACCTGACTGCCGGATACGGTGATAAACGCATTCTTGACGGCCTGTCGGTTACGCTACCCGCCGGGCAGATCACCGCATTACTGGGGCCTAATGGCTGCGGCAAATCGACGCTGCTGAAATGCCTTGCCCGCCTGCTCATACCGCAATCCGGCACCTTGCACATTGCGGGTAAGCCGCTGTCGGCCTTCTCACCCCGCGCGCTTTCGCGTCACCTGGCGCTACTGCCGCAACAGCACATGACGCCGGAAGGGATCACCGTGCGGGAACTGGTCAGCTATGGCCGCAGCCCGTGGCTGCCGCTGTGGGGGCGGCTTTCTCGCGACGACCATCAGCATGTCAACCAGGCAATGGCGCAGACGCACACTGACGCGCTGGCAGAAAGGCGGCTGACGGAGCTGTCCGGCGGTCAGCGGCAGCGCGTGTTTCTGGCGATGGTGTTAGCGCAGGATACGCCCATTGTATTACTGGATGAACCCACCACCTGGCTCGACATTAATCATCAGGTGGAGTTGATGGCGCTCATGCAGATGCTAAAACAGGCGGGAAAAACGGTCGTGACGGTACTGCACGACCTGAATCAGGCAAGTCGCTATTGCGATCATCTTGTCGTGCTGGCGCAGGGGAATGTGATTGCGCAAGGGCAACCTGTTGATGTGATGCAACCAGAATTATTACGCAAGGTCTTTCAGGTTGATGCGGAAATTCACCCTGAACCGCTGACAGGAAAACCAATGTGTATTATTCGTTAGTCTGCTAGCCATATTTTTACCTGTCCAGAGCAGTCTGTTCATCCTGTCAGACTGCTCATCAAAAATATATTCTTATGCCCTTTATTTTTATTCTCTGTCATTAACTTTAAATATTTAAAAGTTATGTAAGGAACACTATATTTAGTGTTTTTCAACCCAGATATTTAACGAAGGCGTAGGTTGAAATCCCGCTAATTACCGCGATGATGATTGCAAAAATAACCAGTAACATCAATCGCCTACCGCTATATATTCCTAACATAATTACCTCCTTTACTAAATTTACACTTCCATCAAAACACTGAAAATATACGCTACAAGCGTTATCTAACCATAAAGATAAAATAATCTTTAACGAAACGCTATTGATTAATGTCAATAATTCAGACTCTTTATTTTAATAGTATAATCGCGATTCAAAACATTATGCATTTTATACTTCGAGGAATTTTAAATTGACCAGAATGCCGAATAAAAATCGTCTCCATTCTGCGCCATGCGTTGAAAAAAAACCGTACCAGCAATCTGTTAACGAGGTACTTGAAAAAAAGCAGAGTCAGCCTTCCGGGCTGACGCAAAATGAAGCCAGCGCGCGCCTCGCGCAGCATGGGCCTAACGCGCTGCCAGAAAAAGCAGACAAACCGGCATGGTTACGCTTCCTGGCGCATTTCCACGATGTTCTGATTTATGTCCTGATCGCTGCGGCGGTGCTGACTGCGGTCATGGGTCATTGGGTGGATACGGCCGTCATTTTGGGTGTTGCCGTTATCAACGCCCTGATTGGCCACATTCAGGAAAATAACGCGGAAAAGTCGCTGAAAAGCATCCGCAATATGCTGTCGAACTCAGCGGTCGCGATCCGCAACGGTCAACATGAAACCGTCCCCACAACCGAACTGGTGGTGGGCGATATCGTCGTGCTGCGCGCAGGCGATCGCATCCCGGCAGATCTTCGCGTTATGGAAGCCCATAACCTGCGGGTTGAAGAGGCCATCCTGACGGGTGAGTCCACCGTTGTCGATAAAACAGCCGACACCCTTACCGGCGAACTGCCGTTAGGCGATCGTAAAAATCTGCTGTTCTCCGGCACCACCATCAGCGCAGGCGCCGGGCTGGGTGTGGTTATCGCCACCGGTGAAGAAACTGAACTCGGCCACATCAACCAGATGATGACGGGTATTGAGAAGCACCGTACCCCGCTGCTGGTTCAGATGGATAAACTCGGCAAAGCCATTTTCGCCATTATCGTCGCCATGATGGCAGGACTATTTGTGTTCAGTCTGCTGCTGCGCGATATGCCGATGGGCGAACTGCTGCTTTCTCTGATTAGCCTTGCCGTCGCGGCCGTACCGGAAGGGCTACCCGCGATCATCTCGATTATTCTGTCGCTCGGCGTACAGACGATGGCCCGCAAACGCGCCATTATCCGCAAGCTGCCGACGGTCGAGACGCTGGGTGCGATGTCCGTGATCTGTTCCGATAAAACGGGCACCCTGACCATGAATGAGATGACGGTAAAAGCCATTATTACGGCGGACAAAAATTACCGCGTTCAGGGCAACAGCTATGAGCCAATGGGCGAGATCCATACTGAGGAGAGCGACGCTGCGGTAGAGATCCTGCCTGGCAGCCTGCTGGAGAACTACCTTCGCACTATCGACCTGTGTAATGACAGCCAATTGATTCAGGACGAAAACGGTCACTGGGGCATCACCGGCGGGCCAACGGAAGGAGCCTTAAAAGTGCTGGCGGCAAAAGCGCGCCTTCCCGCCATTGAAACTGAACTGCGCAGCAAAATCCCGTTCGATTCGCAGTACAAATACATGGCGACGCACCATCGCATTGGAAATGAAGAGCGCGTACTGGTGACCGGCGCGCCAGATGTGTTGTTTAAACTGTGCCAGCTACAGCAGACTGCTACCGGTACTGAAGCTTTTACGCAAAATCACTGGGAAGCGGAGATCGCGCGCTATGCGAAAGAAGGTCTGCGCATGGTTGCGGCAGCCTGGAAGCCAGGGCGTGCAGAAGCCGCCTCTCTCACCCATGAGTGCCTGAATGACGGTCTGATCTTCCTGGGCATCGCAGGTATGATGGACCCGCCGCGCCCAGAGGCCATTGACGCAATCCAGGCCTGCCAGCAGGCGGGGATTCGCGTGAAGATGATCACCGGCGATCACCCGCAAACGGCCATGAGTATCGGCGGCATGCTGGGGATTCATAACAGCACCCACGCGGTAACGGGCTACGAACTGGAGCAGATGGACGATGCGGCATTAGCCGAAGCCGCTGTCACCTACGACATCTTTGCCCGCACCAGCCCTGAACATAAACTGCGTCTGGTGAAGGCGCTGCAAAACAAAGGCGAGATTGTCGGTATGACCGGCGACGGAGTCAACGACGCCCCCGCGCTGAAGCAGGCGGACGTCGGCATCGCGATGGGCATCAAAGGCACGGAAGTGACAAAAGAAGCCGCGGACATGGTACTGACGGACGACAACTTCGCCACCATCGCCAGCGCCGTGCAGGAGGGGCGTCGCGTTTACGACAACCTGAAGAAAACGATTCTGTTCATCATGCCCACCAACCTGGCACAGGGTCTGCTGATCATCATTGCCCTGTTGGCTGGGAACCTGATTCCGCTCACGCCGGTACTGATTCTGTGGATGAACATGGCGACCTCCGCCACGCTGTCGTTCGGGCTGGCATTTGAAGCCGGTGAGCGCAACATCATGCGACGCCCGCCACGCCAGAGTAATGAGAACGTCATGGATGCCTTTGCTATCTGGCGCGTCGGTTTTGTCGGAACGTTAATTGCGGCCTGCGCCTTTGCGCTGGAAGCCTGGTTGCAGCCTCGCGGCCACAGCCCGGAGTTTATCCGTACCGTGCTGTTGCAGACGCTGGTCACCGCACAGTGGGTATATATGCTCAACTGCCGGGTTTCGGATGGTTTCTCGCTGGGACGCGGGCTGCTGATGAATAAAGGCATCTGGATGGTCAGCGGCATTCTGTTGCTGTTACAGCTAGCGATTATCTATATGCCTTTCATGCAGATGCTGTTTGGCACAGAAGCGCTGCCGCTGCGTTACTGGGGCATAACCTTCGCTATCGGCGCAGTGCTGTTCTGCATTGTGGAGATAGAGAAACCGCTCACCCGTAAATTCCGCCGGAAATAGCCGGCGGTTCACCGCGAAGCAAAAAGCCTCCCGTAGCGGAGGCTTTTTTTTTGCCGATGGGAGAGGGGTTTTGTAGGCCCGGTAAGCAAAGCGCCACCGGGCAGGCAGATTAACGAATGACCATCACCGGAATTTTCGCGTATCGCAAAATATTCGCCGCAGCCGAACCGAGCAAATGCGTTGCAATACCCGGCTTGCGCGAACCGATGATAATCATCTCGGCGTTATGCGCTTCTACCGCGTTATTTACTTCATCACGAATATTGCCATGACGGACTTCAAAACGAATATTCTCCAACGGCGTTTTGAATTTTCTCGCAAGGTTAAGCATTTTCTCTTGCGCATCATTCGTCATGTATTCCTCGTATTTTCTGATATCTGAGGCAAAACCACGCATTGGGGAGGTACCCAGTTTAGGGAACACATGCAGCAGATGGATCACGCCGTTTTCTTTGTTCACCATATGATCAGCATAGGCAATGGCTTTGTCAGAGAGATCCATCGCCAGAATATCAACGGGCATTAAAATGACTTTATTCATGATGATTTCCTTAAGTTAGCTGACAGGCCAATCACATATCCCTGAAAAGACCTGGCAAGATTCAGCATTCATTTGACCAAAATAACGGGGGAATAATAATCAATAATACCCTGTATTTTTTGATCATAAGCAAGAAAGGAAATAACCCATAAAGTCTGTAGATATATTTACGTCCGGTGACAAAACTGACAAGCCTGCTATTTAATTGCACGCTATTTCAGCCAAAAAAAAAGCTCCCGTGAAGGGAGCTTTTTAAATTCATCAGAACGGGATGTCGTCGTCGAAATCCATTGGCGGTTCGTTAGACGGTGCCGGAGCGGATTGTTGCTGCGGACGGGACTGCGCGCCGCCGCTGAACTGGTTGCCGCCCTGCGGTTGCTGAGGCTGACCCCAACCACCCTGCTGCTGACCGCCGCCCATATTGCCGCCAGCCGGAGCGCCACCGCCCTGACGGCCACCCAGCATCTGCATGGTGCCGCCAACGTTGACCACCACTTCAGTGGTGTATTTGTCCTGACCGGACTGATCGGTCCATTTACGGGTACGCAGCTGACCTTCAATGTAAACCTGAGAACCTTTACGCAGATATTCGCTGGCCACTTCCGCCAGTTTGCCGAACAGCACAACGCGGTGCCATTCCGTCTGCTCTTTCATCTCACCGGTCTGCTTATCACGCCAGGATTCGGAAGTAGCCAGCGTAATGTTGGCAACTGCGCCACCATTTGGCATGTAGCGTACTTCCGGGTCCTGGCCCAGATTACCGACGAGAATCACCTTGTTTACGCCTCTGCTGGCCATGATCGAGTCTCCTGAAAAACGTTTCTGAATAAGTGTAAACGCGCGATTGTAGCATTACCAATAGCGTTTTTACTACGATGCGAGGCTGATTCCAGTAAACAACCTTGGGCGGACATTGTTACACAGTAGCCTGTGTTTTGCATTCTAATACTGTATATCCATTCAGGTTGAGTTGTGTCATAATTAACCGTTTGTGATCGCCGGTAGCGCCATGCGGCCGGGAAAAAGCGTTTTAATCCGGGAAAGGTGAATGGATAAGATCGAAGTTCGGGGCGCCCGCACCCATAATCTCAAAAACATCAACCTCGTCATCCCGCGCGACAAACTGATTGTCGTCACCGGGCTTTCGGGTTCTGGCAAATCCTCGCTCGCTTTTGACACCTTGTATGCCGAAGGGCAGCGTCGCTACGTTGAATCCCTTTCCGCGTATGCGCGTCAGTTTCTGTCTTTGATGGAAAAACCAGATGTCGACCATATTGAGGGGCTGTCGCCCGCTATCTCAATTGAGCAGAAATCGACATCCCATAACCCGCGCTCTACGGTAGGTACAATTACCGAAATACATGACTATCTGCGTCTGCTGTTCGCCCGCGTGGGTGAACCGCGCTGCCCGGATCATGACGTCCCGCTGGCGGCGCAAACCGTCAGCCAGATGGTGGATAACGTGCTGTCTCAGCCAGAAGGTAAACGCCTGATGCTGCTGGCGCCCATTATTAAAGAGCGCAAAGGCGAGCACGCCAAAACGCTGGAAAACCTGGCCAGCCAGGGCTACATCCGCGCCCGTATTGATGGCGAGGTCTGCGATCTCTCCGATCCGCCGAAGCTGGAGCTGCAAAAGAAACACACCATTGAGGTCGTGATCGATCGTTTCAAAGTCCGTAGCGATCTGTCCCAGCGCCTGGCGGAATCTTTTGAAACCGCGCTGGAACTCTCCGGTGGCACCGCGATCGTCGCGGATATGGACGATACGAAAGCGGAAGAGCTGCTCTTTTCCGCCAACTTCGCCTGCCCAATTTGCGGCTACAGTATGCGCGAGCTGGAACCGCGTCTGTTCTCGTTCAACAACCCGGCGGGAGCCTGCCCGACCTGCGACGGCCTCGGCGTACAGCAATATTTCGATCCCGATCGCGTGATCCAGAACCCGGAACTTTCTCTGGCTGGCGGCGCGATTCGCGGCTGGGATCGCCGTAACTTCTATTACTTCCAGATGCTGAAATCGCTGGCGGAACACTATAAGTTCGACGTGGAAGCGCCGTGGGGAAGTCTGAGTCAGAATGTGCATAAAGTCGTTCTGTACGGTTCCGGCAAAGAGAGCATCGAGTTCAAATACATCAACGATCGTGGCGACACCTCCGTGCGTCGCCATCCGTTCGAAGGCGTGCTGCACAACATGGAGCGCCGTTACAAAGAGACGGAGTCCAGCGCGGTACGTGAAGAGTTAGCTAAATTCATCAGCAACCGTCCGTGCGCCAGCTGTGAAGGCACGCGTCTGCGCCGTGAAGCACGTCATGTCTTCGTCGAGAATACTCCGCTGCCTGCGATCTCCGACATGAGCATCGGCCATGCGATGGACTTCTTCAACAATCTCAAGCTCGCAGGCCAGCGTGCAAAGATTGCGGAGAAGATCCTCAAGGAGATTGGCGACCGCCTCAAGTTCCTGGTAAACGTCGGCCTCAACTACCTGACGCTGTCCCGTTCGGCAGAGACCTTGTCCGGCGGCGAAGCCCAGCGTATCCGTCTGGCCAGCCAGATTGGCGCGGGGCTGGTAGGCGTGATGTATGTGCTGGATGAACCGTCTATCGGTCTCCATCAGCGCGATAACGAACGTTTGCTGGGAACGCTGATTCACCTGCGTAATCTCGGCAATACCGTGATTGTGGTGGAGCATGACGAAGACGCCATCCGCGCCGCCGACCATGTGATCGATATCGGCCCCGGCGCTGGCGTACACGGCGGTCAGGTCGTGGCCGAAGGGCCGCTGGAGGCGATTATGGCGGTGCCGGAATCCCTCACCGGCCAGTACATGAGCGGCAAACGCAAGATTGAAGTGCCGAAACAGCGCGTTCCCGCGAACCCGGAGAAAGTGCTGAAGCTGACCGGCGCGCGCGGCAACAACCTGAAAGACGTCACCCTGACGCTGCCGGTTGGCCTGTTTACCTGTATTACCGGCGTATCCGGGTCGGGTAAGTCCACGCTTATCAACGACACGCTGTTCCCGATTGCCCAGCGCCAGTTAAACGGGGCGACCATTGCGGAACCTGCGCCGTATCGTGATATTCAGGGGCTGGAGCATTTCGACAAAGTCATCGACATCGACCAGAGTCCGATTGGCCGTACGCCGCGCTCTAACCCGGCAACGTATACCGGCGTGTTTACGCCCGTACGTGAGCTGTTCGCTGGCGTGCCGGAATCACGCTCACGCGGCTATACGCCGGGACGTTTCAGCTTTAACGTGCGCGGCGGGCGCTGCGAAGCCTGTCAGGGCGACGGCGTCATCAAGGTTGAAATGCACTTCCTGCCGGATATTTACGTACCGTGCGACCAGTGCAAGGGCAAGCGCTATAACCGCGAAACGCTGGAGATTAAGTACAAGGGCAAGACTATCCACGAAGTGCTGGATATGACCATCGAAGAAGCGCGCGAATTTTTTGACGCCGTTCCGGCGCTGGCGCGTAAGCTGCAAACGTTGATGGACGTGGGTCTGACCTACATCCGTCTCGGTCAGTCCGCCACCACGCTCTCCGGCGGTGAAGCACAGCGCGTGAAGCTGGCGCGTGAATTGTCGAAACGCGGCACCGGGCAGACGCTGTACATTCTGGATGAACCGACCACCGGTCTGCATTTTGCCGATATTCAGCAACTGCTGGACGTGCTGCACCAGTTGCGCGATCAGGGCAACACCATTGTGGTGATTGAGCACAACCTGGACGTCATTAAGACGGCGGACTGGATTGTCGATCTCGGCCCGGAAGGCGGCAGCGGCGGCGGCGAAATTCTTGTTTCCGGGACGCCGGAGACGGTCGCAGAGTGTGAAGCGTCACATACTGCCCGTTTCCTCAAGCCAATGCTGTAATAATGCCCGATGGCGCTGCACTTGTCGGGCCTACAGAATATGCGTAATAGTTTGTAGGCCCGATAAGGCGCTTGCGCCGCATCCGGCAAAACGGCTCACGGCTGCACCAACAGCTTACGCTTGTCCTCCGGCAGAGTACTTACCGCCAGTTGATAAGAGGCATCCACCAGATAATAGATTTGCGAATCCGGTAGCGAACCGTCCAGGTAGACGGTGCTCCAGTGCGCTTTATTAAGATGTCGGCTTGGTCGCACATCGCTGTGTTGCTGGCGCAGCAACTCCGCCAGTTCAGGGCTGGTTTTCAAAGATACCGCCGGGCGATTTTCCACCTCTTTCACCATGGCAAAAAGCACATCTTCAACCTTGATTTGTGTGGCTTTCCAGTCACTGTGAACGCTCTGTTCCGCGCCTGTTTTTGCCATGCAATATTGCAGTAACTCCGAATTGGTCATCTTCTTATTCCCCTTTTAAGCATATTGCCCCACTGAGAACGTCTCTTACTCAGTTTGCAGCAAGTCCGCCAAAGGTAAAAGCCAGCAGCTCAATTTTGTTCAAAAAAACAGCGATTGAGAATCTTACCGGATGATGCCACTGTAGGCCGGATAAGGTGCCTGCACCGCCATCCGGCACCCGTGCCGCTTATTGCCGGATGGCGACGCTAATGCGTTTTATCAGTCCTGGGGCAAAAGGTTCCGCCGGTTTTAATATTCCGAGTTCACAATCACCTCTTCTCCAAACGCTCCGGCCTGCGGCAACGGTTTATAGGTAGAGTTGGAGGCGCGCAGGATGCGGATGCCACGGATGCCCGCGTCACGGGCTGCCGTAATGTCATTGTCGGAGTCGCCGTAGAAGATGCGGATATTTTTCTCCTGTAGCCACTGCGTTTTGGTGTTCTGGCCCGGCTTGTCGCCTGCAAAAATCACAGGATTCATATTGGCTGCGGGAATGTGGAAATCATCAGCCAGCGTTTTCGAGACGGTTTCGGTTTTCGTCTGGCTCCGCCCCGTGACAAAAAAGATGCTGTCGCCACGCCGAACGTGCATATCGATGAGCAGACGCGCCACCTCTTTCGGAATGCTGAACTCATCCCAGCCGTTGTTCATCTTCTCCCAGAATGCCGGATTTTTCAGATAGTCCTCACTTTCTGGCGAATAGACTTTTTTGCCGCGCCAGAAGCCAGGGCTGGAAAACAGCACGGTGTCATCAATATCAAACCCGACAGCAATGGGAGGACGACCCGCCAGGCTATTTTCGATCTGCGCGACAGAAACCCAGTGGATGGGAGACTGCTCGGCGAGTTTCGCGACGTTGGTGCCAGGATTTAGCGGCGACGGCGAGGACGCCAGGGCGATTGCTGAATTATTTAACGTGAAAAGTAAACAAAAGGCGCTCAAGGCCAGGGTTATCTTGCGCATATTTTTCCCTAAATAGTCAGTTAGTTATGATTTTTAATTATATTGACTGGTCAAAAAACTCTCTGACCATAACCCCAGCGGCAGGTGAAAGGAAGAATTTTCTGCGGTTTTGTTACAGAAAAAGAGGATGATCACATATGAATGGAGGGGGCAGCGCTACCGCTTACCGGGCCTACGAGTTGCTTTGTAGGCCGGATAAGGCAACGCCGCCATCCGGCAGGTCGCCCGGTGGCGCTACCGCTTACCGGGCCTACGGGCTGCTTTGTAGGCCGGATAAGGCAACGCCGCCATCCGGCAACACAATAACTTACATCACCGCAGCAAACGCCCTCGCCACGCGCTGGACATTGCCGGAATTCAGACCCGCCACGCACATGCGTCCGCTGGCGATCAGGTAGACGCCGAACTCATCACGCAGACGGTCCACCTGTGCAGCGCTCAGGCCGGTATAGCTGAACATGCCGCGCTGTTGCAGCAGATAATCAAAGTTACGGCCCGGTATCTCGGCGTTCAGGACATTCACCAGTTCCTGACGCATCGCCAGGATACGCGTGCGCATTGCTTCGACTTCCGCCAGCCAGCTGGCTTTGAGCGCCTCATCGTTCAGTACGGCGGCAACCACCTGCGCGCCAAAATTCGGCGGGCTGGAGTAGTTACGGCGCACGGTGGCTTTGAGCTGACCCAACACGCGGCCTGCGGCCTCAGCGTCTTCACAGACCACCGAAAGCCCGCCCACACGCTCGCCATACAGCGAGAAGATCTTCGAGAAAGAGTTACTGACCAGCGCGGGCAATCCGGCGCTGGCAATGGCGCGAATCGCGTAGGCATCATCTTCCATACCAGCGCCAAATCCCTGATAGGCAATGTCGAGGAACGGAATCAACTCGCGCGCTTTCAGGATCTCAATAACCGCGTCCCACTGCGAATGGGTTAAATCAGCACCGGTCGGGTTATGGCAGCACGGATGCAGCAGCACAATGCTGCGAGCAGGCAAGGTGTTGAGGGTCGCCAGCAAGTCGTTGAAACGCACGCCGTTAGTGGCGTTGTCATACCAGGGGTAAGTACTTACTTCGAAACCAGCGCCTTCAAAAATTGCGATGTGGTTTTCCCAGGTCGGGTCACTGACCCACACGGCGGATTCAGGAAAATAACGCTTCAGGAAATCCGCCCCTACCTTCAGCGCACCGGAACCGCCCAGCGTCTGAATTGTCGCCACGCGTTGCTGCTGAAGAACCGGATGATCGGCGCCAAACAGCAACGGCGCAATGGTATGGCGATAGGTATTGAGACCTTCCATTGGCAGGTACAGCGACGCGCCGTGCGGCTGCGCATTAATCCGGGCTTCCGCTTCGGCAACGGCTTTAAGCTGAGGAATAATGCCCTCTTCGTTGTAATACAGACCGATGCTGAGATTCACTTTGTCGCTACGCGAATCCTCTTTGAAACGCTCCATAAGCGAAAGAATCGGGTCGCCAGCGTAGGCGTCAACTTTTTGAAACACGCTGTGGTTCTCCAGGTTTACAGGCAGGGGGTTAAAACACAATAAACCGGAAGCGAGAGAAGATCGAGAGGATGTTGATGTGAATATCGCCGGATGGCGGGGGTATCCGCCTTATCCGGCCTGGGATCAATGCGCCACCCGGCACGCATTAATCGATGTACTTCATCGCAACCCTTGATGTCAGGCGTGTGATAAGTTCGTAAGCACTCACTTTTGTCATTTCCGCAATGCGCTCAACGGGCAGACCTTCACCCCACAAAATGACCGGATCGCCTGCTTTGTCCTGCGCCTGAGGGCCTAAATCGACGCAGATCATGTCCATCGCCACGCGACCGACAATCGTCACTTCCCGACCGTTAACCAGCACCGGCGTACCGGACGGCGCCGCACGCGGATAACCATCGCCATAGCCCATAG
Organism: Citrobacter sp. CK198; assembly: GCF_030333295.1. Classification (NCBI taxonomy): domain Bacteria; kingdom Pseudomonadati; phylum Pseudomonadota; class Gammaproteobacteria; order Enterobacterales; family Enterobacteriaceae; genus Citrobacter; species Citrobacter sp. CK198. The sequence continues at coordinate 636,418 of NZ_JAOWGE010000035.1, forward strand.
CAACCACGCCCAGACACGTATCGCGCTCGCTGATCCATGTGCCGCCGTAGCCCACCGGTTCGCCCGCTTTATGCTCGCGAACGGCAATGAGGCTGGAGGCTAGCGACATGACCGGCTGGCAGCCAAAATCTTCGCCAGTTGACTGATTTTCCAGCGGCGAGACGCCGTAGAGGATGATGCCCGGTCGCGCCCAGTCAAAATGAGACTGTGGCCACAGCAGGATGCCGCCGGAAGCGGCGATGGAACGTTGCCCCGGTTTACCTTCGCAGAAGGTATTAAAAATATCGAGTTGCTGCTCGGTCGCACCGCATTCCGGCTCATCGGCGCGGGCGAAATGGCTGACGATATTTACCGGCTGGCGCACGTTTTTACACTGCGTAAGCCGTTGATAAAACGCTTCGGCTTTTTCAGGACGCACGCCCAGACGATGCATTCCCGTATCCAGTTTCATCCACACCGTTACCGGCTCATCCAGCTCGGCGGCTTCCAGCGCGGCAAGCTGTTCCTCGTTATGCACGGCGGTATGCAGATGCTGTGCAGAGATGACTGGCAGATCGGTGGCTTCAAAAAAACCTTCCAGCAACAGAATGGGCTGCGTGATCCCGCCCGCCCGCAGGCGCAGGGCTTCTTCAAGGCGGGCGACGCCAAAAGCGTCGGCATCAGGGAGCGTTCGCGCGGTCTCCAGAAGACCGTGTCCGTAAGCGTTCGCTTTCACGACCGCAACCAGCTTGCTGGCAGGCGCCAGTTCACGCAGACGTTGCAGATTGTGTCGCAGAGCGCGGCGGTTAATGACTACAGTTGCCGCTTGCATTTGAATTCCTTATAAAAAGAATCGCCAAAATCATTCGCGTTGCAGGACAAAACGCGCTGTCCCCGAAGGGGTAAGCGGGCGCAGTCAACGCATCTGCGGCGTGAATGATGAAGGAGATTTACTCGTCGTCGTATTGCGGTCCCGCATAGTTATCAAAACGCGACCATTGCCCGTTAAACGTCAGACGTACCGTACCGATTGGGCCGTTACGTTGTTTACCAATAATAATTTCTGCGATGCCTTTTAAGTCGCTGTTTTCGTGATAAACCTCGTCACGATAGATAAACATGATCAAGTCGGCATCCTGCTCGATGGAGCCGGATTCACGCAGATCCGAGTTGACCGGACGTTTATCGGCGCGTTGTTCCAGAGAGCGGTTAAGCTGCGACAGCGCCACCACCGGCACCTGTAGCTCTTTTGCCAGCGCTTTCAGCGAGCGAGAGATTTCCGCGATTTCCAGCGTACGGTTATCGGAGAGCGACGGCACGCGCATCAGTTGCAGGTAGTCGATCATGATCAGGCTTAACCCGCCATGTTCACGGTAGATACGACGGGCGCGCGAGCGAACTTCCGTCGGCGTCAGGCCGGATGAATCGTCAATATACATATTGCGCTTCTCCAGCAGGATGCCCATCGTACCGGAAATACGCGCCCAGTCTTCGTCATCCAGCTGACCCGTACGAATGCGCGTCTGGTCCACGCGCGACAGCGACGCCAGCATACGCATCATAATCTGTTCGCCGGGCATCTCCAGACTGAAGATCAGTACCGGTTTCTCCTGCAACATCGCGGCGTTTTCGCAGAGGTTCATCGCAAATGTCGTTTTACCCATCGACGGACGCGCCGCAACGATGATCAGATCCGAGCGCTGCAAACCGGCGGTTTTTTTGTTTAAGTCCTGATAACCGGTATCGACCCCTGTCACACCGTCATGCGGCTGCTGGAAAAGGGTTTCAATGCGCGCCACGGTCGCATCGAGGATTTGATCGATGCTTTTCGGGCCTTCGTCTTTATTGGCGCGGTTTTCCGCAATCTGGAAAACACGAGATTCCGCGAGATCCAGCAGCTCGTCGCTGTTGCGCCCCTGCGGATCGTAACCCGCATCGGCAATTTCATGGGCGACGGAAATCATATCGCGAACAACGGCACGTTCGCGGACAATATCCGCATAAGCGCTGATGTTCGCCGCACTTGGCGTATTTTTGGATAACTCCGCCAGGTAAGCAAAACCGCCAACGCTGTCCAGCTGCCCCTGAATTTCCAGCGACTCCGCCAGCGTGATCAGGTCAATGGGTTTCCCCATCTCCTGCAAACGGTGCATTTCGGTAAAAATATGCCGGTGCGGCCGGGTATAAAAGTCATCCGCCACTACGCGTTCGGCGACATCGTCCCAGCGTTCGTTATCCAGCATTAAACCGCCCAACACCGACTGTTCCGCTTCAATCGAGTGCGGCGGTACTTTTAGCCCGTCAACCTGCAAATCACGGTCACGCGCATCAGTCTGTTGTTTGTTGAAGGGTTTATTTCCTGCCATAGTGAATGGAGTTACCGAGATAAAGAATGGGTCGAAACTTTACCATATAAGTGGACCCTTACGATACGTTCTGGAGGAAGCATGGCAACACGAATTGAATTTCACAAGCACGGTGGCCCTGACGTCCTGAAAGCAGTGGACTTTACCCCTGTAGACCCGGCAGAAAACGAAATCCAGGTCGAAAATAAAGCTATTGGCATCAACTACATTGATACCTATATTCGCAGCGGGCTCTATCCACCGCCATCCCTGCCCAGCGGGTTGGGCACCGAAGCGGCGGGCGTGGTGAGTAAAGTCGGCAGCAACGTTAAACATATTAAAGCGGGCGACCGCGTCGTTTATGCCCAGTCTGCGCTCGGGGCTTACAGTTCGGTACACAATGTTCCCGCCGATAAGGCCGCCATTCTCCCTAAAGCGATCTCTTTCGAGCAGGCTGCCGCCTCTTTTCTGAAAGGATTAACGGTCTTTTATCTGCTGCGCAAAACCTATGAGGTTAAACCCGACGAACCGTTTTTGTTCCATGCCGCCGCCGGGGGCGTGGGCCTTATCGCCTGCCAGTGGGCTAAAGCGCTGGGCGCAAAACTTATCGGCACGGTAGGCAGCGCGCAGAAAGCGCAAATTGCCTTACAGGCTGGCGCATGGAAAGTGATTAACTATCGTGAAGAAAATATCGCTGAACGGGTGAAAGAGATTACCGGCGGCAAAAAAGTACGGGTGGTTTACGATTCAGTCGGGAAAGATACCTGGGAAGCGTCGCTGGATTGCCTGCAACGCCGGGGGCTGATGGTGAGTTTTGGTAACGCTTCCGGCCCTGTGACCGGCGTTAACTTAGGCATCCTGAACCAAAAAGGCTCGCTGTACGTCACTCGCCCTTCTCTCCAGGGTTACATCACCAGTCGCGATGAATTGACCGAAGCCAGCAACGAGCTGTTTTCACTGATTGCCAGCGGCGTGATAAAAGTCGAGGTCGCGGAGAATCAGAAATACGCGTTGAAAGATGCGCAGCGCGCGCATGAGGTGCTGGAAAGCCGGGCAACGCAGGGATCGAGTCTGCTCATTCCGTAGTATGACGGGGAAAAGAATTAGGGCTTCCACATGGGAAGCCCTTTCTTTTTTAGTTCGGCTGTATGTAGGGTACAGCTCGATGAATTCATTAGCCGCGCAATAGTGACAGATTTGATAATCAATTCCTATTTGCTTCTAAGAAGAAAGTTACAGGTTGTGATCCTCTGCACAATACCTTAGTAAAACCGACGGTTATTGCGCTGATACTGTGGGATTTTTGGCGTTTTTACCGCTTTGATGACCCACACCACGGCAACAGCCAACAGCAACCACGGCAGCAGTTTGATCACCAGCGCAAACATCCCGCCCAGGAACATCACGGCGGTCGCCACCATCAGCGCGGCCAGAATCCCCAACAATGACACGCCGGTGGCCATCAGCATGATAAAAAAGCCCATCACAAAAAGTAGTTCCAGCATGATTCCCCCTGAATATGGAATGCCCGGTGGCGTAGCGCTTTGCGGGCCGGCATATTCAGACCATTACAAGAAACATGCCAAAATTAATCTATTGATTTGCAAACAAAACGCCCCGCGACTGTGCGCAGGGCGTGGTGAAATTGACTAACTTTTAGTGAGAACTTAACGCTTATCCGCCACCCGTTTCAGCGCATGTTCCAGCACGTCAATGTTGGCGCCTGCTTTATGGGCATTTTCGCTCAGATAACGGCGCCACTGCCGCGCGCCAGGAATCCCCTGAAACAGCCCCAGCATATGACGGGTAATATGCCCGAGGTATGTCCCCTGGCTCAGTTCACGCTCAATGTACGGATACATGGCGCGAACGACAGCCACAGGATCGGCATCCGCCGTGGTCGCGCCAAAAATCTCACGGTCAACGGAGGCCAGAATACCCGGATTTTGATAGGCTTCGCGCCCAATCATCACGCCATCCATATGCTCCAGATGCGCTTTCGCCTCTTCCAGCGACGTAATACCGCCGTTGATGGACATGGTCAGATGCGGGAAGTCACGCTTTAACTGGTAAACGCGCGGATAATCCAGCGGTGGGATCTCGCGGTTTTCCTTCGGACTGAGCCCGGAGAGCCAGGCCTTGCGCGCGTGGATAATAAACATCTCGCATTCGCCTTTACCGGCGACCGTATTGATGAAGTCACAGAGAAATTCATAGCTGTCCTGATCGTCAATACCGATACGGGTTTTGACCGTTACCGGGATCGACACTACGTCCCGCATCGCCTTCACGCAATCCGCCACCAGTTGCGCATTTCCCATCAGACAGGCGCCAAACATGCCGTTTTGTACGCGGTCAGACGGGCAGCCTACGTTAAGGTTAATTTCGTCATATCCTCGCGCCTGCGCCAGTTTTGCGCATTGCGCCAGCGCAGCCGGATCGCTGCCGCCAAGCTGCAACGCCACCGGATGCTCTTCCTCGCTGTATGCCAGATAGTCGCCTTTGCCATGAATGATCGCCCCGGTAGTTACCATCTCGGTATAGAGCAACGTCTGGCGAGACAGCAGACGCAGGAAGTAGCGGCAATGTCTGTCCGTCCAGTCGAGCATCGGCGCGATAGAAAAACGATGAGCAGGGTACAGGGCTAATTTCTCTGGCATCACGTTGGTTTGCAACGTGTTTTGTGACTCTTTATTTTGATGCATTTTTAAACTTTTTAACGTATTTTTGCATTCTCGGTACCCCTGACAGGCCCCCTAAAAATGGGAACCTACAGAGGAGAATGGAATGAGATATGGCCTACTATAGCATAGAGAAACACCCGCACGCAGATGGCACATTGAGGTTAAAAAGATGCCATGAGAAATAATGCCTGAATCATAACTGTTCGTGCGTTCATCATTGTTTCCCATCCATGTTATTACCACTCCCCGTAGGGGTAGGTTTTTCCTTTGATAAACGCTTCTGTATCGCTGGAATAACGGTATTCGCGCAGGAAGTCGCTGTTTGCCCCCTCCTTACAGATCGTCAGTTCATTACCCGACAGGGTGTGGATTTTCCGGGGTGTTACAGGAATGGCAGGATAATCTCCTGCATCAGGGAACCAGATCCTGACCTTGCCGCCAGGCGCAAGGCCGAACAGGATATTGTTGTACCACAGAGGCTCCCCGCCAAACAGATGATCGGCAGGTGTCTTCATACGCTGCCACATTGCGGGTGAAAATATCACGCGGGTTTCATAAGTCTGGCGATCGATGAATGAATCCCAGCAGAACACGATAAACTGCGGAGGCTTGTTGATTTTATTGAAGTTAACGCTTCCGCCATACAAAATATCTCCCCATCTATCAATGGAAACCGGGTCACGGGATGTTGAGTCCAGCGTGTAAAAGGTATAAAGATAGCCGTCGGTATCAATTACCCGTGCATGTCTTACCCGCGCGGGTAATGCCCAAGGGGTGATAAAAGAAAAACTCCCTTTCCCGTAGGGCAATGTCCAGTCGCCGCTGGCGGCCTGCTTCGACTGTAAGGGGTACGTCTGTGGGTGACTGCACCCCGCCAGCACCAGCAGGACTGCCAGAATATGTAACCGTCGTGTGCTCATCGTTGTTTCCTGTCCCTGTTATTACCACTCCCCGTAGGGGTAGGTTTTTCCTTTGATAAATGCTTCCGTTCTCTCTGAATAACGGTATTCGTGCAGGAAGTCGCTGTTTGCCCCCTCCTTACAGATCGTCAGTTCATTACCCGACAGGGTGTGGATTTTCCGGGGCGTTATGGGGATGGCAGGATAATCCCCTGCATCAGGGAACCAGATCCTGACCTTGCCGCCAGGCGCAAGGCCGAACAGGATATTGCGATACCACATGGGTTCACCAGAGCGACGAGTATGATCGGCAGATGTCTTCATACGCTGCCACATTGCGGGTGAAAATATCACGCGGGTTTCATAAGTCCGGCGATCGATGAATGAATCCCAGCAGAACACAATAAACTGCGGAGGCTTGTTAATTTTGTTGAAATTAACGCTTCCGCCATGCATATTTTTGGTCCATTTATCAATGGAATCAGGATCTTTTGGTGTGGAGTCCAGTGTGTAAAAGGTATAGAGATACCCGTCGGTATCAATTACCCGTGCATGTCTTACCCGCGCGGGTAATGCCCAAGGGCTGATAAAAGAAAAACTCCCTTTCCCGTAGGGCAATGTCCAGTCACCGCTGGCAGCCTGCTTCGACTGTAAGGGATACGTCTGCGGGTGACTGCACCCCGCCAGCGCCAGCAGGACTGCCAGAATATGTAACCGTCGTGCGTTCATCATTGTTTCCCGTCCATGTTGTAAACTGTTCTGAGCCATCCTGCGTCAGGCCGGTTAACGAAACCGATCGTTTCAGAAGCAGAAGCCCCGCCTTGTGGTTTACCCGTTTTACTTACGGCGACGGCATTCCAGTTTGCTGAACAGTGGATATAGGTTTTGGCGATAATTTCAATGTCCTGCTTAGTGAAACCGATAGTTGGCCGTCTCAAGCGTGCAGACTTTCCCATTGAAATTGCACGTTCCATGAAGAGAGAAAGGTCAGCAGGAATTTTAAGTTCATCCACGTCCAGGTTCTCATCAAACATCACCCCCGCCTCCTTCGCCGCATCGACCATCACCCGCAGAATTACCTTTGACCAGTCATTTCGGACAATGCGCTGACGTAGCGTCAGTGCGGCAAAGCTGCGCTTTTGCATCTGACCATAACGGTCGGTAGCGGCGTAGTCGTCTGACCAAACTTCAGGAGTGATTTCATTAGTACGCATAATCGGTGCGATAGCAGGAGAGGCTTCCAGAACCGGTAGTTGTGCCATGGTCTTCCGGTAAGCGCCGGAACGTTCATCAGGCTGATTTAATGGTAAAGTGTCCACCTGTGGGCGGGTAAGAAACAGATCCTCACGCGTCTTAGGCAGGTAACCGCCGCCAATGTCGGAATGCACTCCGGGTAAGGTTATCTCCGGCCAGGCAGGTGCCACGCTGTTAAGCGCAAAGTTATAGCGACATTCATGCTGAGCGGTGATATGGAAAACTTTTTGCGCCACGCCGGGCTGCAAATGAATATTGACGTCGCCCGTATCAGCGCTGTGCGGATTCAGGCCATTAAAGGGAGTTCCAACGGCCGTGACGGTATCAAAAATACCAATAAAGCGGGTCTTTCCTGCAGGTTTCCCCGTGTAGACCTGCTTTACCATGCCAGCATTAATGGCATTCACAATTGCACCATCTTCTGACTGTACGCGATTCGCAAAATGACGGGCCGCCGCCGAACCGCGACTGAAGCCGAAAATATCAAACAGCAAGGTATCAACACTAAACTCACCATGTAGTTGATCCAACGCCGCTTTTATTGCTTCAGCCAGTTGCGCTACCGCATCATCAGTTTTAGCGATTACACCGTAATCAGACGTGCCAAGCCCAAGGCCAATCATACTGTCCGCTTCACCAGCCTGCGTACCTATGCCCTCAATATATACGGCATGTTGAATATATTTCCCGTAAGCTGGAAATCGTTGCAAATACAATTCATTTAGCCAATGTATATTTGTATAGTACCCGTAGTAGCTGGTTGCCTCTGTACCACTCAGCCCCATTTTTTCGGAAGCACTCTTTTGGAGAATTCTTTCCGCATCAGGGTTATCAATGTCAAAATGCTGCGCGGTACAAGCCGCCAGCATATTTCGCGTATTGACCGCGTTATTGCCCGTACCATCGAAGAAGATCCCCAGCACCAGCGTAACCTTTCGTTTCTCCGGCTCCGGAGGAGGAGATATAACCTGCGCCACTGGAAAGAGCTGATTATATCGTTCAGGCGTAACAAGGTAATCGAATTCAGTACCAGCGAGAAGATGCTGACAATGAATATAATCATAATCCAGCGAAATATATTCATAATCCAAACTATTTTGCCGTGATTCAGATACCAGCCGATTTAATCTTGCCCCTCTCAGTTTAATGACATAATACTTCTCCCACCGGCCAAATCTATTGATCCGATAAATATCAAAGCGCATTTTAAGATTTTCATTATTATTGATCGCATTTGTCAGTAACGGTGACGCCCTGTCAATTACTTTGCTAAAGGACAGCCTCTGATGCTTCACCCCCATTCCAGTGTTTGATATCCCCTGCGTAAGGCTAAAAACGAAAATTTCATCTTCATGTCCCTGCTGCCAACGATTCCCCACTGAAGTTGTGGTTCCACAACCAGAGGAAATATCCCCTTGATGCTCACCCTCAATGGTTACATAAATAATATCACCCATTTGTGCTCCTGATTTATTACACCACTTTTATGAGAGTAATTCTCTGGGGACAGTAATATTTTGTGCATCGTCAAAAAATAACGTATTGCCACCACGATTTAAGAATAATAATGTTACAAATAAAAAGCAGAACAATAAATACCCTTAAAGCATACTGAACATGAATATCATAAAATTTTCATAGGTGAACGCTTATAAAAGGCCCTCACTTAAGTTTCATGATAATTTTACTGAGCAATTTTAATAATACGATTAGCGTTAATAGATAACCGTTCAATGATAGAAAATAATACCACCGGGTGAAAGTCCAGTGACGCTATGGACTATTCCTCCCGGTTCAATTTACCCACTTACAGAAACCAGTGACAGACGCGCCGCCGTGCAGGTATTGTTTTTTGCATGAAACGGTTATGTGTAGCAACCAGAGCTGTGTTATGAGCTGCTTCTCGGCGTTTTACGCAGAACATGGTAAAGTAGAAGATTAACCTTTCACGCAATCCGAGGTGCCACATGGAAAAGACCACCACGCAAGAGCTTTTAGCGCAAGCTGAAAAACTCTGTGCGCAACGCAATGTGCGGCTGACACCCCAGCGCCTCGAAGTGTTGCGTCTGATGAGTCTGCAGGAAGGCGCGATCAGCGCCTATGACCTGCTGGATCTGCTGCGTGAAACGGAGCCGCAGGCCAAACCGCCGACGGTGTATCGTGCGCTCGATTTTCTGCTTGAGCAGGGTTTTGTTCACAAGGTCGAATCCACCAACAGCTACGTGCTCTGTCACCTGTTCGATCAGCCGACCCATAGCTCGGCCATGTTTATCTGCGACCGTTGTGGTGTGGTAAAAGAGGAGTGTGCTGAAGGCGTGGAAGACATTATGCATACGCTGGCGGCAAAAATGGGGTTCGCTCTGCGCCATAACGTAATTGAAGCACACGGGTTATGCCCGGCGTGTGTGGAAGTCGAAGCCTGTCGCCACCCCGGCGAGTGCCAGCACGACCATTCTATTCTGGTGAAGAAGAAACCACGTTAAATAAATCGGGCGGCTAATCCGCAGACGCCGCCCAAAGCAAGTATGTTGAACAGAGGGGAGTACGTCCTTGTACTCACGGGCAGGAGAAGTTGATTACCAGCGGTAGTCGTTACGGTTTTCCCATTCTTTCACTTCTTTTTCCGCCTCATCTTTTGCGTAACCATAGCGTTCCTGGACTTTACCCACCAGTTGATCACGCTTACCTTCGATGACTGTCATATCGTCATCGGTCAGTTTGCCCCATTGCTCTTTCACTTTACCTTTAAACTGTTTCCAGTTGCCGCCGATTTCGTCTTTATTCATCATCAAGTCCTCATCGTTCGGTTGTGAATAGCGGGAGAACGTCGCTCAAACGCATTACGTTTTCTGCTGAACGTGAGATTAATTGTAGTCAGTGATTCGGCCTTCGTTTTTTAATTCAGAGTTTTTAACCACCGGACTCAGGCAAACCAGGTCCCTTTTCGCCAGTGTCGCCGCCAGATAAATGCCAGAGAAAGCCCACGAAGCGCCAGAAAAACGGTTAGCGCAAGCCACAGTCCGTGGTTCCCCAGCAGCGGTATCGTCAGTAGGGTGAGCGCAAACCCGGCTGCGGCGACAGCCATGCTGTTACGCATTTCAGCCGCCCGCGTCGCCCCGATAAACATACCGTCCAGCAAATAGCACCAGACGCCCACCAACGGCAGAATCACCTGCCAGATAAGATAGCGATCGGCCAGAAGCTGAATCTGCGGCAGCGAAGTCAGCAGGGCGATGATGTACTCACCCGCCAGCACATAAACCAGCGCAAACAGCAGCGCCACAATTCCCGACTGGCGACACGCCGCCCGCCATACGTCCAGTAGCTGGCTGCCGTCCCGCGCGCCATAAGCCTGACCCGAATGGGCTTCTACCGCATAGGCGAAGCCGTCCAGCGCATAGGCAGTAAAGGTCAACAACGTCATAAGAACGGCATTCACCGCAATGATATCGCTTCCCATACGGGCGCCCAGTACCGTGATTGCGCCAAAACAGAGTTGCAGCAGCAGCGAACGCAACATGATGTCGCGATTAAGCGCCAGCAAACGACGGAAGTTCCCGCGCCAGGCTTGTTTCAACATACCGGGAGAGACACCGCGCAGATGAAGGACTTTGCGTACCATCAGCAGACCAATTAACAGCGTGGCATATTCAGCGATGACCGTCGCCAGCGCAGCTCCTTGCACGTTCATGTGCAGCCCCATAACCAGCCACAGGTCGAGGACGATGTTCAGGATATTCCCGACAATCAGCAGGATAACCGGTGCACGAGCGCACTGAACGCCAAGCAGCCAACCAAGCAAAACCAGATTCGCCAGAGATGCCGGGGCACTCAGCCAGCGGATCGCCAGAAAGCGTCTTGCCTGCTCCAGTACCGCTTCGCTACCGCCAACGATATGCAATGCCAGATCGATAATCGGCGTGCGCAGCAGCGCAATCAGCGCCCCCGCGCTCAGCGCCAGGATGAGTGGTTGCACCAACGCTCTCGCCAGCGCTTGCGGATTTTTCGCGCCAAAGGCCTGCGCCGTTAACCCGGTAGTGCTCATGCGTAAGAAGAGCAACAGCATGAAAAGGAAGCTGGTTGCGGTTGCGCCAATGGCAACACCACCCAGATAGACGGGGCTATCGAGATGACCAATAACAGCCGTATCCACCAGACCCAGTAAGGGGACGGTGATGTTGGAAAAAATCATGGGTAAGGCGAGGCGCCAGAGTGCTTTGTCAGAGGATGTGAAGAAAGGCATGCAGATGAGCCTGAGAAAAAGTCAAATAAACCAATCGATTAATCGCCGGATGGCGGCATAAACGCCTTATCCGGCCTACGGTACTACGGGTACATTTGCCGGATGGCGGCGTAAACGCCTTATCCGGCCTACGGGGATATTTGTAGGCCTGATAAGCGCAGCGCCATCAGGCGTTGTGCCAGCGCCTGATTACAGCCATTCACCGTTACGGATAACGCCTACCGCCAGCCCTTCGATGGTGAAGCTCTGCTCACGCAGGTCAACCACAATCGGTTTAAATTCGCTGTTTTCTGGCAAAAGTTCAACTTTATTGCCCTGTTTTTTCAGGCGTTTTACCGTGACTTCATCGTCAATACGCGCCACAACCACCTGGCCGTTACGGACATCCTGAGTTTTATGCACTGCCAGCAGATCGCCGTCCATAATTCCAATATCTTTCATCGACATGCCGCTAACACGCAGCAGAAAATCAGCATTGGGTTTAAACAGCGAGGGATCGACCTGATAATGGCCTTCGATATGCTGCTGCGCCAGCAGCGGTTCACCGGCGGCGACACGACCGACCAACGGCAACCCTTCTTCTTCGTCCAGAAGCAGGCGAATACCGCGCGATGCGCCGGAAACAATTTCAATCACCCCTTTACGCGCCAGCGCTTTCAGGTGTTCTTCAGCGGCGTTTGGGGAACGGAACCCCAAACGCTGCGCGATCTCCGCACGCGTTGGTGGCATACCTGTCTGGCTGATGTGATCCCGAATGAGATCAAACACCTCTTGCTGCCTGGCCGTTAACGCTTTCATTCCGCCCCCTGGGTGTATATACAGTTATGCTGTGAGTATATACAGCTAAAGGTGATTTTGGAACCATAAACTGCGCAGAAAACAGGAGTTTTATACCGTTATGAAATCTTTATCGAAAAAACCTTAGCGGAAATGTGACCATAGCAGGAGACCCCAGGTCATCAGCGCGACGAAAATAGACAGTAGCACCGCCGCAGACCCCATGTCCTTCGCGCGGCCGGAGAGTTCATGGTATTCAGAGCCAATACGATCAACAACAGCTTCAATGGCGCTGTTAAGGATTTCAACAATCATCACCAGCATCACGGAACCAATCAGCAGTACGCGAGTAATGGCATCCACATCCAGCCAGCAGGCAATCAGCACACCTGCCAGCACGGCGATGCTTTCCTGGCGAAACGCCGCTTCGTTGACCCATGCGGCGCGAAAACCTTTCCAGGAATAGCCTGCGGCTTTAATGATTCGGGTGAATCCAGTGGTATTATTGGCCATTAAAAGAACCTTTTTGCATTATTAGCGTCAATGAAATTATATCGTTGGCCCGTATGATTCGGGCGACGGCAACGCAGCGCGAAGTATGACGGGATACACCAGAAATTCACCAGACTTTCTGATATCCTTGCAGCGCATTTGCATTATTAACCAGAGGCTTTACATCGTTTATGTCCGGCTGGCCACGAATTTACTACAAATTACTGAATTTACCATTAAGCGTGCTGGTAAAAAGCAAGTCTATTCCGGCAGATCCTGCCCCGGAGTTGGGGCTTGATACATCGCGCCCTATTATGTACGTATTGCCGTACAACTCCAAAGCAGACCTGCTGACGCTGCGCGCCCAGTGTCTGGCGCACGATCTTCCCGACCCGCTGGAGCCGCTGGAGATCGACGGAACGCTGCTGCCGCGTTATGTCTTTATTCACGGCGGGCCGCGTGTCTTCACCTATTACACGCCAAAAGAAGAGTCCATTAAGCTTTTCCACAACTATCTCGATCTCCACCGCAGCAATCCCGATCTGGATGTGCAAATGGTGCCGGTATCAGTGATGTTTGGCCGCTCTCCGGGGCGCGAAAAAGGAGAAGAGAACCCGCCTTTACGTATGCTGAACGGCGTGCAGAAATTCTTTGCCGTCTCCTGGCTGGGACGCGACAGCTTTGTTCGTTTCTCGCCGTCCGTGTCTTTGCGTCGGATGGCTGACGAACACGGCACTGACAAGACAATAGCGCAGAAACTGGCGCGCGTGGCGCGTATGCACTTCGCCCGTCAACGTCTGGCGGCGGTCGGGCCGCGTCTGCCAGCCCGTCAGGATCTGTTTAACAAGCTGCTGGCTTCAAAAGCCATCGCTCGCGCCGTGGAAGATGAAGCGCGCAGCAAAAAAATCTCCCATGAAAAGGCGCAGCAAAACGCCATTGCGCTGATGGAAGAGATTGCCGCCAACTTCTCCTACGAGATGATCCGTCTGACCGACCGTATTCTGGGCTTTACCTGGAACCGTCTTTATCAGGGGATTAACGTCCATAACGCCGAGCGCGTTCGCCAGTTGGCGCACGACGGGCATGAAATTGTCTATGTGCCCTGCCACCGCAGCCATATGGACTATATGCTACTTTCCTACGTGCTGTATCACCAGGGGCTGGTGCCGCCGCATATCGCTGCGGGCATCAACCTGAACTTCTGGCCGGCGGGTCCGATTTTCCGCCGTCTGGGCGCGTTCTTTATTCGTCGTACCTTCAAGGGCAACAAGCTCTACTCCACCGTATTTCGCGAATACCTGGGCGAGCTGTTCAGCCGTGGTTACTCGGTTGAGTATTTCGTGGAAGGCGGTCGCTCGCGTACCGGTCGTCTGCTCGACCCGAAAACCGGCACGCTGTCGATGACCATTCAGGCGATGTTGCGCGGCGGCACGCGTCCTATCACGCTGGTGCCAATCTACATCGGCTATGAGCATGTGATGGAAGTGGGCACTTACGCCAAAGAGCTGCGTGGCGCGACGAAAGAGAAAGAGAGCCTGCCGCAGATGCTGCGCGGTTTAAGCAAACTGCGTAATCTGGGCCAGGGCTACGTCAACTTTGGCGAACCGATGCCATTGATGACTTACCTCAACCAGCATGTGCCGGAGTGGCGTGAATCCATTGATCCTATCGAGTCTATCCGCCCGGCCTGGCTGACGCCGACGGTGAATAACATTGCCGCCGATCTGATGGTGCGCATTAACAACGCCGGTGCCGCCAACGCCATGAACCTGTGCTGTACCGCGCTACTGGCTTCCCGCCAGCGCTCTCTGACCCGTGAGCAGCTGACTGAACAGCTCGACTGCTATCTGAGTCTGCTGCGCAACGTGCCGTACGCGGCGGATTCTACGGTTCCTGCGCAGAGCGCCAGTGAACTGATCGACCACGCCTTGCAGATGAACAAGTTTGAGGTCGAGAAAGACACCATCGGCGATATCATCATTCTGCCGCGCGAGCAGGCCGTGTTGATGACCTACTATCGCAACAACATCGCGCATATGCTGGTTCTGCCTTCCCTGATGGCGGCCATCATTACCCAGCACCGCCACATCTCGCGTGACGCGCTGATGCAGCATGTTGACGTGCTCTATCCGATGCTGAAAGCGGAACTGTTCCTGCGCTGGGAACACGATGAGCTTGCCAGCGTGATTGACGCGCTGAGCAGTGAGATGCAACGTCAGGGGCTGATCGCCGTGCAGAATGATGAGCTGCATATCAATCCGGCACATTCTCGCACACTGCAACTGCTGGCGGCTGGCGCGCGCGAAACGCTGCAACGCTATGCCATCACCTTCTGGCTGCTGAGCGCGAATCCGTCGATCAACCGCGGTACGCTGGAAAAAGAGAGCCGCACGGTCGCGCAACGTCTTTCCGTTCTGCACGGCATTAACGCGCCGGAGTTCTTCGATAAAGCGGTGTTCAGTTCTCTGGTGCTGACTCTGCGTGATGAGAAATACATCAGCGATACCGGTGACGCCGAGCCTGAGCAGACGATGAAGGTGTATCAGATGTTGGCCGATTTGATCACGTCGGATGTGCGTCTGACCATTGAGAGCGCAACGCAGGGCGAGTGACAATAAAAATCCGGGTGGCGGCTTCGCCCTACCCGGCCTACGTTCTGCGCAATATGTTATGTAGGCCCGGTAAGCGCTACCGGGCTTTTTTTCAGCCAACGTAACTCATCGCCAGCCCTAAAAACAGCACCAGGCCGACGTAGTTATTGTTCATAAACGCTTTAAAACAGGCTTCACGTTCGCGCCCGACAATCAGTTTCTGCTGATACACAAACAGCGCGCCAGCCACCAGCACCGACCAGTAATACCCCCAGCCCAGCCCGTTCAGCCAGCCAATCAGCGCCATTAGCGCCAGCACCGCAATCTGCAAAATCCCGATAATAAGTTTGTCATGTCGCCCGAACAGAATGGCCGTCGATTTAATGCCGATTTTCAGATCGTCGTCCCGGTCAACCATCGCGTACTGCGTGTCGTAGGCTACCGCCCAGAGGATATTGGCCAGGAACATCAGCCAGCAGCTCAGCGGCACGGACTCACTCACCGCCGCAAACGCCATAGGAATAGACCAGCCAAACGCCGCGCCCAGCACAACCTGCGGCAAATGGGTGTAACGCTTCATGAAGGGATAGACCCACGCCAGCGCCAGCGCCGCAATCGACAGCAGAATGGTCATCGTATTCAGCGTTAACACCAGCAGGAAGGAGAGCGCTACCAGTACGACAAACAGCGTACGCGCCTCTTTCTCCGTGACCGCCCCGCTGGGCAACGGTCGGTTGGCCGTGCGTTTCACATGTCCATCAAACTTACGATCGGCATAATCGTTGACCACGCAACCGGCGGCGCGCATTAACCAGACCCCGGCGACAAACACCGCCAGAATCCACAGTTGCGGTACTCCCGGCGTTGCTACCCACAGCGCCCATAATGTCGGCCAGAGCAGCAGTAAGGCGCCGATTGGCTTATCCGTACGCATCAGGCGGTGAAACGCCAACAGCTTATTCTGCGTCAGACTCCACTCCATTTTGTTTTCCTCTTAATACAACGGTGATGCGGGCAAAAACAGCTCGGTAAGCATCAGCGGCTTACCGCTCAGACGCAGGCGGGAACGACGCCCCCACAGTGCGGCATCACGACCAATCTCAATAAAATCTCGGGTCAACGTTGATGATGTAAACAGGTAGCGCCCTAACGGCGTTTTTCCCAGATTTTGTAAGGCCAGCTCAGGGCCGCACAACGTTGATTCAGGCACGACGGTACGCCCGGCAAGCCAGGGTTCGCCGTCTGCACATAACAAAATTTCACGTAACCAGTAGCGGGATTCGACCGGTAGCAGCGCCACCTCTTCAGCCACTTCATGTGGACCAACAAACGCTTCCCGAAGCAATGTCACGCTTACCCGTTTCCCTTCTTGCTCAAAACGTTTGGTCATGGAATCTTCCAGAAGTAACCAGTCGAGCAACCGGGAATCCAGCGCAGGAATCTCTTTAAAATAGCGCAGCGCACGCAGTTGCGTTAACGCAGGGTGTGACATGCCGTACTCTCCGTTTCATAACGTAAAGGCATTGTATCGCAGAAAAGAGATTACGGGAGGCGTAAACATAATTAAGTGATCGGTTGCGCAACAGAAGTGTAACAACTCGCATGGAATGCTAAAAAAAAGGTGCGCCAGGAGACGCACCAGTTGTTGCAAAATCAGCAATGTGGGGAGACGCTTACCCCTTGCCTTTTACACTGCTGATAAACGTGGAACGGGCAGATGTCGATCCCAGGCGTTCGGCTTCATCAAGCAGTTTCAGAGCTTTATCAACGTCACCTTTCGCTACCGCGTCCTTAATCGCATTGTTGAAGTAGCTTTCCGTGTCGTTCAGCATTGGCTCGCTTTTCTTCGCCGGGGCAGGCGCTGGCGCGGCAACGGCTGGTGCGGTATAGGCGGTCGCCGGTGCCGCAGTGTTGCCGACGGTGACAGGTCCCGGACCGGAAGAACCAAACAGCGGGCCAACCAGTACGCTGGAGCTGCTGTTGGTTTTCACTTTCAGTTTCAGCAGGCCATCAGTCGTGTGGCGCGCGATCGGATCGGGAATATCCGGGACGGCATTACCCACGCCTTTCGCATACGCTTTTGCCGGGTCAAGCAGCGTGGTGGTCTGCTGGAGATCGTTATTGGTGGTAAACACCAGAACGTACAGCTTCTGCTGGCCCAGCGCAGGCGTCAGGCGCATCACCCCTTCCAGACGATCCGCGCTCATCACGCCGGGGGCCTGGTAGGTAAAGTAGCTGCTGGGGAAATACGCTGAAGGCGTCAGGTTCTGGTCGAGAATCAGCACGTTCGGTGCAAATACGCTGGTTTGTTTGTTAACTTCGCTGCTCAATGTCAGCGTGAGCTCACCGATGTTCGCCGGTACGCTATACGCGGCAACCGGGCCTGTAATACCGGCGACGTCAAGCTGCTGACCACCGGTAGAAAGCTGTGTGGACTGCGTACTGGACTGGTCGACAGGCGTCCAGGTGAGTTGTTGTAGTGCGGCGGTCGGAATCGCAGGCGCTGCGCTGGTGTTTTGCGGAACATAGTTTACATCCGCCAGGCTGATGCCTGGTGCGCTTGCCAGCAACCCCGCCGATAAACAAAGGGCGACGAGACTCTTCTTCATTTTCATTGTTATCACCTCAGATAGCACGGGTTCAGCGGTGGCCAGGCAATAGCGCGCTAAACCGCGAGAAACGGTGCAGATAATGCCGGATAGCGGCTACGCCTTATCCGGCCTGCATCTCGTTACCGGGGGACTTGCGCCCCCCTCGTTATGTCACGTATTACCACCAGATTTCCATCTGGGCGCCGAAGGACCACTCATCGTTGTCGCCACGGCTGGTTGTGTTGAAGCCGGAGTTATTCGATGCGGCATAACGCAATGTGTTATCGCCATCTTTGATATAGCCCCATTTCTCATCCCACTTCGCGTAGGTTGCGAAGAGACGGATGGCCGGGCGGGACCAGATGCTGTCGCCAGCCTGCCATTGTTGCGCCAGGGTGATTTTGTACTGGTTGTTGCGATCGCCAGTCTGTTGAGATTTGACGTTGTCGTAACCGACTTCCAGCAGGGTGCTCATGATCGGCGTCCATTTGAACATCGGACGAACGCCCACGGTCCACCAGTCAGTACCCAGATCGTTATCCAGGTCCTGTTTCTGGAACATACCGACGTACATCAGGTCCCAACGGTCGCCCAGAGAGATCGCCCCGTGGTCCAGAATACGCCACAGCTTACCGTTGTTATTGACGTAACGATCGACATAATGGAGCTGATCGTCGCCTTCGCCGATATCAAAGGTCGAGCCGTAAGAACCCTGAGGAATACCTTTACCCTGCGTGGTCATCGCGTCAGTGGCGTACTGAACCACAAACTTGTTGTAGCCCTTCAGCATGCTCTGGGTATGTTCAGCAGTGAACATCCAGCCGTCTTTAGATGCGCCGTCAGCCAGACGATAATCGTCAGTGGTGTTTGCGCGACCATAGTCGACACCCAGTTCCAGCACGCCGTCCGGGTTCGTTTCCAGACCGGCTAAACGCACGTCGAAGACGTCGTTGGCGGTGTCTTTAGAAGAGTTGTAAATATCCTGGCTGCTGAAGGTGTAGGAACCACCGGCTTCCTGAGAGCGGGTCGCTGCCAGAGACAGTTTACCGAAGCCCAGGTCGATGTTTTCGATACCCGCACCAGGACCAGAAATATCCCAGTAGTAGAAGTCGATCATGTGAACGTCATGACGCTGATAGAAGCGCTTACCCGCCCAGATGGTGGAGCCTGGCAGCCAGTCAATCAGGTTTTTACCCTGCACGTTGGCTTCACGGAACGCCGGATCGGTTGCTTCCCAGTCATTCTGTTGCGCTACGGAGTAGGCCACGTTAGTGTCGAAATAGAAGCTCTTGTCGCCTTCTTTCCACACTTCCTGACCCAGTTTCAATTCCGCATAGGTTTCACATTCGTTACCAAGACGGTATTTACTTTGAGCGCCAGTTGCCTGGAAACATTGTTGTTCGCCGCCACTACCCGTCCAGCCGATACCGGAACGAGCATAACCATGGAAATCCACTGCCATTGCCTGAGCAGACATAACGCCTGCTGCGACGGCAACCGCCAGAGGAAGTTTGCGCAGAGTAATCATTATTCTATCTCCTGAGATCATTGCTTTTCTTTAAACGCGTCCCCCTTCGGACTGCCTCTTTGTTGGCGGTGTTTTTTCACTTGCCGCCTTGATGCATCCTCGAATGGTTTTGCGTTTTGTTTTTTAATGGGGACCTTAAACGCCCGGCTCCTTATGCAGCCGACGGCATGCGGAACCATCTTCACGGAACAGATGGCAACGCTCTGGCGGCAGACCGATAGCGAATGTGGCACCCTCTTCTACCAACACCACGTCGTTCTGGCGGTAAACCAGGTTTTGACGAATGGCGGGGATCTGGATATGAATTTGTGTTTCGTGACCAAGTTGTTCGACGACCTGAACCTCGCCTTCCAGGGTGACATCGGCGATGTCGCTGGGCAGCAGATGCTCTGGACGAATACCTAACGACATATTTGCCCCGACCTGAACGCCGTTGCTTTCTACCGGCAGCCAGACGTTCTGGCGGTTCGGCAGCTCAACCTGCACCTGCTCGATAGCGGTCGCGGTGACTTTCACCGGCAGGAAGTTCATTTTCGGGGAACCGATAAAGCCTGCGACGAAGCGATCCGCCGGATAGTGGTACAGCTCCAGCGGCTTACCGACCTGCGCCACGCGGCCGGCATCCAGCACCACGATTTTGTCGGCCAGCGTCATCGCTTCGACCTGATCGTGGGTGACGTAAATCATCGTGCGGCCCAGACGCTTATGCAGGCGGGAGATTTCGATACGCATCTGCACGCGCAGAGCGGCATCAAGGTTAGACAGCGGCTCATCAAGCAGGAACACGCGCGGTTCCGCCACCAGCGTGCGGCCTATCGCCACGCGCTGGCGCTGGCCGCCGGAGAGCGCTTTCGGCTTGCGCTCCAGCAGGTGCGCCAGTTGCAGCACTTCCGCCACCTGATTCACACGCTGATTCATCACCTCTTTTTTGGCCCCCGCCAGCTTCAAACCAAAAGACATGTTTTCTGCCACGGACAGGTGGGGGTAGAGCGCATAGGACTGGAAAACCATCCCCACGCCGCGTTCGGCGGGCGGGATGTCGTTCATACGGGCTTCCCCAATGAACAGATCTCCGCTGGTGATGGTTTCAAGTCCGGCGATCATACGCAGCAAGGTCGATTTCCCGCAGCCTGACGGTCCGACAAACACCACGAATTCCCCTTCGTGAATGTCGAGATTGATATCTTTCGATACCACCACGTCACCCCAGGCTTTCGTTACATTTCGTAGCTGTACGCTCGCCATGCCCTTCTCCCTTCGTTACAACCTGTCATCGACAGCAACATTCATGATGGCCTGACTATGCGTGATCCCTTGATTGCGTAAATCCTCCACCCCCCGGCTTTTTTATGGGGGAGGAGGCGGGAGGATGAGGGAGCAGCGTCTGAGACCCGTGCCGCGCCCCGCCGAGGAATTTCGTGATGTCACCTGCAAAAATCGCGGTGTTTTTATGTGCGCCAACACGCATTACTCACATTTATGCAACACAGATCACATAAAGAAGGGGTGGGGCGTAGGGGTAAGGAGGATGGAAAGAGGTTGTCGTATAAAGAAACTAGATACCGTTAAGCCACCTCTGTGTATCCACGAGCACATCACCAAAAAGGATGGGAGATATGAAAATCAAAACTGGCGCACGCATCCTCGCATTGTCCGCACTGACGACGATGATGTTTTCCGCCTCGGCTCTCGCCAAGATTGAAGAAGGTAAGCTGGTTATCTGGATTAACGGCGACAAAGGCTACAACGGCCTCGCTGAAGTGGGCAAAAAATTCGAACAAGACACCGGCATTAAAGTCACCGTTGAGCACCCGGACAAGCTGGAAGAGAAATTCCCTCAGGTTGCGGCCACCGGTGACGGCCCGGACATCATCTTCTGGGCGCATGACCGTTTTGGCGGCTACGCACAGTCTGGCCTGCTGGCTGAGATCACCCCGGACCAGGCGTTCCAGGACAAGCTCTATCCGTTCACCTGGGATGCGGTGCGTTACAACGGCAAGCTGATCGCCTACCCGATCGCCGTTGAAGCGCTGTCCCTGATTTACAACAAAGACCTCGTTCCGAACCCGCCGAAAACCTGGGAAGAGATCCCGGCGCTGGATAAAGAGCTGAAGGCGAAAGGTAAGAGCGCGCTGATGTTCAACCTGCAAGAACCGTACTTCACCTGGCCGCTGATTGCCGCCGATGGCGGTTACGCGTTCAAGTTTGAGAATGGTAAGTATGACGTGAAAGATGTCGGCGTAGACAGCACAGGGGCGAAAGCCGGTCTGGGCTTCCTGGTCGATATGATCAAAAACAAACACATGAACGCCGATACCGATTATTCCATCGCGGAAGCCGCCTTTAACAAAGGCGAAACGGCGATGACCATCAACGGTCCGTGGGCGTGGTCAAACATCGACAAGAGCAAAATCAATTACGGCGTGACACTGCTGCCGACATTCAAAGGCAAACCGTCTAAACCGTTCGTTGGCGTGCTGAGCGCGGGCATTAACGCCGCCAGCCCGAACAAAGAGCTGGCGAAAGAGTTCCTCGAAAACTACCTGCTGACCGATCAGGGTCTGGACGACGTGAACAAGGACAAACCGCTGGGCGCGGTTGCGCTGAAATCTTTCCAGGATCAGTTAGCGAAAGATCCGCGTATCGCCGCCACGATGGATAACGCCCAGAAAGGCGAAATCATGCCGAACATTCCGCAGATGTCAGCCTTCTGGTATGCGGTTCGTACGGCAGTTATCAACGCTGCCAGCGGTCGTCAGACTGTCGACGCCGCGCTGAAAGACGCGCAGGGCCGTATCACCAAGTAATGTTCAGGTCGTGTGCCGGATGGCGGCATCAATGCCTTCTCCGGCCTACAGAACAGGTAGGCCGGATAAGCGCAGCGCCATCAGGCACGCTGACCTACAGGATTTCAAAGTTGTAGAGGAAGATCCCCATGGATGTCATTAAAAAGAAACATTGGTGGCAAAGCGACGCGCTGAAGTGGTCAGCGATTGGTCTGCTGGGCCTGCTGGTGGGTTACCTTGTAGTTTTAATGTACGCACAAGGGGAGTACCTGTTTGCCATCATGACGCTGATTTTAAGCTCTGCTGGCCTGTATATTTTCGCGAATCGTAAAACCTATGCCTGGCGCTATGTTTATCCGGGCATGGCCGGTATGGGGCTGTTTGTCCTGTTCCCGCTGATCTGCACTATCGCCATCGCCTTTACCAACTACAGCAGCACCAACCAGCTCACCTTTGAACGCGCCCAGCAGGTGCTGATGGATCGTTCTTATCAGGCGGGCAAAACCTATAACTTTGGCCTGTATCCGGCGGGTGACGAGTGGCAACTGGCCCTCACCGACGGCGAAACCGGCAAGAATTATCTCTCCGACGCCTTTAAATTCGGCGGCGAACAAAAACTGCAACTGAAAGAGACTGACGCACTGCCGACCGGTGAACGCGCCAACCTGCGCATCATCACCCAAAATCGTCAGGCGCTGAACCAGCTTACCGCCGTTTTACCCGATGAAAGCAAGGTCATCATGAGCTCGCTGCGCCAGTTTTCCGGCACCCAGCCGCTCTATACCCTCGCCAGCGACGGCACGCTGACAAATAACCAGAGCGGCGTGGCGTATCGGCCAAACAACGATATTGGCTACTATCAGGCCATCAACGCGGACGGCAACTGGGGCGACGAAAAACTGAGCCCAGGCTACACCGTGACCATCGGCTGGGACAATTTCTCCCGCGTCTTTACTGACGAGGGCATCCAGAAACCGTTCTTCGCGATCTTCGTCTGGACCGTGGTGTTCTCAATTCTCACAGTGCTGCTGACCGTGGCGGTTGGGATGGTACTGGCCTGCCTCGTACAGTGGGAAGCGCTGAAAGGTAAAGCGATTTACCGCGTGCTGCTGATTCTGCCGTATGCGGTGCCGTCGTTCATCTCGATTCTGATCTTCAAAGGTTTATTCAACCAGAGCTTTGGTGAGATCAACATGATGCTGAGCGCGCTGTTTGGCCTCAAACCGGCCTGGTTCAGCGACCCGAACACCGCCCGCACGATGGTCATTATCGTCAACACCTGGCTGGGCTATCCGTACATGATGATCCTCTGCATGGGCCTGCTGAAAGCGATTCCAGACGATCTGTACGAAGCCTCGGCAATGGACGGCGCGGGGCCGTTCCAGAACTTCTTTAAGATTACATTCCCGCTGCTGATTAAGCCGCTGACGCCGCTGATGATCGCCAGCTTTGCCTTTAACTTTAACAACTTCGTACTGATTCAGCTTCTGACTAACGGCGGCCCGGACCGCCTCGGCACCACTACGCCAGCCGGTTATACCGACCTGCTCGTGAGCTACACCTACCGCATCGCCTTTGAAGGCGGCGGGGGCCAGGACTTCGGTCTGGCGGCCGCGATCGCCACGCTGATCTTCCTGCTGGTTGGCGCGCTGGCCATCGTGAACCTGAAAGCCACGCGTATGAAGTTTGATTAAGGGAGATAACAACAATGGCAATGGTTCAACCCAAATCTCAAAAGCTGCGTCTCTTCATCACGCACTTAGGGCTGCTGATTTTTATCGCGGCAATCATGTTCCCGCTGCTGATGGTCGTCGCCATTTCGCTGCGTGAAGGCAACTTCGCAACCGGGAGCCTGATCCCGGAACGCATCTCCTGGGAGCACTGGCGGCTGGCATTGGGCTTCAGCGTGGAACACGCTGATGGCCGTGTCACGCCGCCCCCCTTCCCGGTTCTGTTATGGCTGTGGAACTCGATCAAAGTCGCGGCGATCACCGCCATTGGCATCGTGGCGCTCTCTACGACCTGCGCTTACGCGTTTGCCCGTATGCGCTTTCCCGGCAAAGCGACGTTGCTCAAAGGGATGCTGATTTTCCAGATGTTCCCGGCGGTGCTGTCACTGGTGGCGTTGTACGCGTTGTTCGACCGTCTCGGCCAGTACATTCCGTTTATCGGTCTGAATACCCACGGCGGGGTGATTTTCGCTTACCTGGGCGGGATTGCGCTGCACGTCTGGACGATTAAAGGCTATTTCGAAACCATCGACGGTTCGCTGGAAGAAGCGGCGGCGCTGGATGGCGCGACGCCGTGGCAGGCTTTCCGCCTGGTGCTGCTGCCGCTCTCGGTGCCGATTCTGGCGGTGGTCTTTATTCTGTCGTTCATTGCCGCCATCACTGAAGTTCCTGTCGCCTCGCTGTTACTGCGTGATGTAAACAGCTATACCCTGGCGGTAGGTATGCAGCAGTACCTCAACCCGCAAAACTATCTGTGGGGCGATTTTGCCGCCGCAGCCGTGTTGTCCGCCATCCCGATCACGCTGGTGTTCCTGCTGGCCCAGCGTTGGCTGGTCAACGGCCTGACGGCAGGCGGTGTGAAAGGCTAAGTTTCATTGATGTACCTGCCCGGAAACGGGCAATGCCACTGCAACCCTCAACTTATATTATCCCAACTTGTGACTGTTCTTCGGCGCTCCTCGGAGCGCCTTTTTTTATTCCCGTTTTAGCCGTTTCGAATTACATAACCACAGGGTGATCACCAATAACAGGATCGCCGCAGAGTAGATCAGCACATCCATCGGCGATTTATGATCGACGATGATCAGCCGCACAATCGCGGTGATCCCGATATAGACAAAGTAGCGTAGCGGGAAATGAAAACCTGACTGGAAATACTTCACAATCAACGCAATAAACTCAAAGTAGAGAAAGTAGACCACCAGCCCTTCCACCAGTTCGTATTTGCTGGTTTGCTCCGGCGCGAACAGCACATCCGCCAGATGTAAGGTCTCTTTACCGAGGAAAACGACCAGGATCAGGCCCAGACTTAACAGCCCAAGATTCAGCACGGTCTGTAGGATCGTGGAGATAAACTCCACGCGTGGACGAGATAGTGACGTCATAGCAGCACCCTCTTTCTCAGTAGCAAGGTTCCTGTATAACGCAAAAATGTGACGGAGATCTATATTTTTTGTTTATGTTTTGTGCAGCAAAGGTCAGCGGAGAATTATCTCTGTCATGGCATGTTTCAAAGAGAAGGGAAAATGCAGTTAAAACACGCTACCGTCCGCAACGTCACCTGCGGTGAAAATGTGGTGATTTATGAGCCCGCAAACCTGTACGACTGCCAGCTTGGCGACAATGTTTTCATCGGACCTTTTGTCGAAATACAGGGCAATACACAGATTGGCGCAAACACAAAAATTCAGTCCCATACGTTTGTTTGCGAATATGTCACGATTGGACGCGATTGCTTTATCGGCCACGGCGTAATGTTCGCTAACGACATGTTTCGTGAAGGAAAACCTGACCCGAACAGGCAGAACTGGGGGCGAATTGAGATCGGCAGCAATGTTTCCATCGGCAGCGGCGCGACCATCCTGGCCGTCAGCATTTGCGACGGCACAGTGATCGGCGCGGGAAGCGTGGTCACTAAATCGATCACCGAGAAAGGCGTATATGCCGGAAACCCGGCAAAATTATTGCGTCGCCTGTAAATTGCCGGATGGCGGCGTAAACGCCTTATCCGGCCTACAATGAATGCGGTTTGTAGGCCGGATAAGCGTAGCGCCATCCGGCTGGCAAACGGCTCGATCAGCGGAAATTCACGTTGCGGTCGCTGGTCATATCGTACAGACCAAACTTCCGGCCAAGCTGCTGACCGCCGTCACGCGTCAGCGGCGTCCAGCCAATCGCTGCGCGGCTGCGGGTTGGGCTGGACGAGAAGAGATCCAACGGCACCGACACGTACACGCCTTTGGTGAAATCCCCTTCCCCGTACTCGTCCGGCGACACATCGGTGATCGTGGCATAGCCGCCAACCACCACGCCGCTGTCAAAGCGTTTCGCGATTTCCAGCGTACCGCCCTTGTCGCCAGCCAGATATTGACCGACGCTCGCTTTCACCAGCACATCCTGAGCAAACGACGGCGTCCAGTAGGCGGTCAAGTGACCGGTTTTCACGCTGTAATCGGTGAATTTCATCATATCCTGCGCGCTACGCCAGTCACGCTGTTTCACGTAGTTAGCGTCAAGACCAAACGCCCAGTTGCTGTCGACCGGGCGATACAGCACTTCCGCCCCTGCGCCGCCGTACATGGTCTCCAGATAACCGCCGTAAACCTGGCCGTAGAAACCGTTGCCGAGGTACTGGAAGTAGTTGGCTTGCAGGTTATTCACATAGATATCGTTCTGCACATATTCGCGCACATGGGTACGCACACGCGGAAGATGCGAATCGTTCGGTGGATTGGTGTAGTTAAATTTGTCGTAGTTGTTGGCGATATTGGCAAACAGACTGCCGGTGGTAAGCAGATGATCCGTTACCCACAGATCCGCCGTCCCCATCACGCCAAGCTGGTACATATAGAAATTTTCCGGGCCGCCGACAGACTGGTTCAACACCGGATCGATATGGAAATCAAAGCGCGATTTATCGATATACCAACCCTGCTCAGTTGTTTCCGGCACGATCGGCTCCACACGTTTTTGCGCCAGTGGGGTCTCGTGTCCTAATGGCTCGCCTTCCAGATGGCGTTTCAGGCTGGCGACATCGGTTTCCGTAGTGACCTGCGGCATATTGAGACGGTTTTCCGTCACGCGGATCGTGCGAATCCCTTCTGGCAGATCGTTCATGACGATCCGATTCGCGCGTTCGATCCCTTCCCGCGAGTCACGGTATTTCACCTGCTCGCCGGTGACGTACAGCGTATCGCCTTTCACCTGAATTTTAGGGTCCGCCAGTCCGGCGTTGTATTTCAGCAGCGTCAACTGGTTAGCGACGACCGAGTGTTGCAGGATGGCGTCCTGCGGCTCAGGCTGATATTTCGGTCGCGCGTTATCGTTATACGATGGGCGCAAATCGTTGAAGTTTGTCCGCAGCGTCACGCCAAACATAAAGGTGTTGCCGCGTTCATAGCTGAGGTTAACGTCGGCCCAATCGGTGACGCGGTAAATGGCGCCGACGTTAAACTTGCTCTTCTGCTCCAGCTTACCCGCGAAATCCTGCTGATAATTGTTGCCTTCATACTCCAGTTTCAGGCGCAGCGGCTGCCAGGGCGTTTGATACTCCACCCCGCCAAACAGCGACGCTGGCCCGTGGAACATATCGCTGCCGTTGACGGAACCGGCCTGTTTATAACTGTTATCGCGGTGACAGAATTTATCGCTGTATGAGCAAAACGGATTGCTCACGTTGCCGCTGGTGCCCAGATAACCCCAGCCAAGACCGAGCGAGAAATCAAACGGCCCCCAGGCTTTGTTCGCCACAATGTATTCCGCATCGAACAGCCCCGTCCCGCCGATATCCCTTGCGCCGACCGCCACCTGCGGCATCCAGTAGCTCTCTTCCCATAACCGCAGTTTCAGGTCGAAGGCTTTGTCTTTGTAGGTCTGGTTGCCGGAAAACGACTCCACGCTGCTGTATTGTCTGGTACGCACGTCGGTATAGCGCAGCGTGGTTTCCAGCCACGGGAACAACTGTATCGACGCGGAGTAGTAACGATACTGATCGTTATCACGATAGTTCAGGCTCATCTCCCCTTCCCGCGCCATTCGCGCCGTTGGCGTTTGCAGCAGTCCCACGCCGCCGAAGTCAGATTGTGACGGCCCAATGGGGGCCGGATATGTTTCGGCATGGCAGGCTGCGCTGATGCCCAGCGCCAGTAAGCTGAGCAGATGTGTTTTTTTCATTATTCGGGTATCCGCTGCGTCAGAGTACGAAGAATGTCGGCGTTAAGCGCATCCGGCGTGTTGCTCCATAGAGAATCCGTAAGACCGACAAAAATGATGCTGCCAGGCATCGGCTCAACGTGACGCTTGTTCCAGTAAGCGACCGGCGCTTTCTGCGTGCGTCCGTCGGGATAGACAACCCACGCATAGCTGCGATCCGCCCCGCTGAGCAGGCTTTGCTCATCAAGGTAGCTGGCCACGTCCAGCCCCGGGCTGAAGGGGCGTTTACCCGGCTGACTAACCAATCCAAACAGCGTGATATCTGTCGGCTGCCCGCCGACCCACAGCGTGTAATGGCCCTGCAACAGCGGATTGCCCCGTTCGCTGACGCGTACGGTATCCGGGTCAAGGTTAACGAGCTGTCTGCCGGTCACTTTCAATGTCTGCACCTGCTGGCGCAGCGTATTGATTGCGGCGGCGTCATCGCCGCTTTTCTCTGCGCCAAACGCAGCCAGGCGGCTCAATAATTCCTGCTGCTGGCGCTGCGCCGTGGCGGTAGCCCGCTCTTCGCTGATAACCGCGCCAGGCCACCAGCTGTTCGCCAGTTTCGGCTGCCCGACCAGATCGATCAGATGTTCCGCGCCGGTGAGCGTCTTCGGTTCTGTGCTGTCTGCGGCAAACACCTTCACGGTGCCTGCGGCAAAAGATGAGGAAGCGCACAAACTCAGGGCCAGCGCTGCAATGGTCTGTTTCATCATTGTTTTGCCGCCTTAATGAGCGTGGTTTTCACCGGGAAGTAGTCCGCCCCCAGATACTGTTCCGACTGGCGGATTTGCCCTTCGCTGTCGATCCAGTAGCGGTTATGCCAGCGCGCCTGGTCGGTTGTAACCTCTTCATCCAGTACGCGAACGGCGGTTACATCGCTACCGACCTTAATGCTGTCAGTGCCATCCCATTTGAAGACCGAGCGGGTGGTGGCGTAACGCACCTGTTTATGTTCCGTCCAGCCCATCGTGCGCGTCCACGTTGCGCCATCTACGATTTGTGCCGGTCTGGCCAATGGGTCAGCCGCCAGATTGTTCACACCGATCAGATTGTCGCCGCCGAGCAGGGTTTTAATCAGGCGACCATGCTGAGTCACGATGGTGGCCTGATCCTGCGTCACCCATTTCTGCTGCCCGTTCTCTGCGAAAGCGAGCACCACAAACAGCTGCGGCCCGCCATTGAGTTGCATGTACTGGCTGGCATAAGGCATGTTTTGAATGTCATCGTCCGTCAGTTGTACGCCCGGCGTACCGAACAGACTGTCCCACAGCGAATTACCCAGACCTTTAGTGGTGGCTGAGCAAGCCTGTAACAGCAGGCAAATGATGATAATTCCAGGTCGCTTCACGACTCTTCTCCGCATTATTGCCGGGTGGCCCCGGCCAGGAAGTCCCACAGGCTCAGGCAAGCTAAAATAACCACACCGAAGTGTGGTTATGATTAAACGTACCGGTGTTACTGGGTACTGGTGGTTGTGGTGGTAGTGGTTCCGGTATTAGAACCATCGCCACCGCCGGTCGCCGCCAGAGCGACGCCCACCGCCGAGCTTACGGTGCTGACGCTGGTCGCGGAGGAACTTCCCGCTGATACCGACGTCGCCGCCGACCCTGCTGCTTCACCCACCTGAACGGGGGCGGCCCAGACAGAAGTCGCCGCAAGCGCAGATATGGCAAAAATGCCATACAGAGCTTTTTTCATCACAATATCCCTTCATTGAATGAATGGAGATTTACCCGAAAAACGATTCAGGCGGGATCGAGTATACACAACTAAAGCATGTGGATTGCGACAGGTCTAAATAGCGAGGCGGTTTTAGGATAATTAAACTTTTGGCTGGAATGGCATTTATATGCTAATTAAATACCTTTTAAAAACATCATATTAAAATAAAACAATGCAATATTTATTATCCGTATACTCTGAAAATAACACCGAGTAACTTATGGGTTATTCATTATTTTAGGATTAAGCTCAATATAAATTTTTGCGGAATAGCACAGACAACCGGAATTATCTTATAAAAAAAGCCGATAATAATATCGGCTCTAATTACAGATATATCACTTTTCTGCCGGATGGCGGCGGAACGCCTTATCCGGCCTACAGGACGCACCATTTGTAGGCCCGGTAAGCGTAGCGCCACCGGGCGTTACGCCATCAGGCACGCCATGCTTTATAACGGTTAATCAGACCGTTAGTTGAACTGTCATGGCTGGAAATCGCTTTATCATCACCCAGTTCCGGCAGGATACGGTTAGCCAGCTGTTTACCCAGCTCAACGCCCCACTGATCGAAGGTGAAGATGTTCAGGATCGCGCCCTGAGTGAAGATTTTGTGCTCATACAGCGCAATCAACGCCCCCAGGCTAAACGGCGTAATTTCACGCAGTAGGATGGAGTTCGTCGGGCGGTTGCCTTCGAACACTTTGAACGGCACCACATGCTCAAGCTGAGACGGATCTTTCCCCTGATCGCGATATTCCTGCTCAACCACCTCACGGGATTTGCCGAACGCCAGCGCTTCGGTCTGAGCGAAGAAGTTAGACAGCAGTTTCTGATGGTGATCGGACAACGGGTTATGGGTTATCGCCGGGGCGATAAAGTCGCAAGGCACCATCTTCGTCCCCTGGTGAATCAGCTGGTAGAACGCGTGCTGGCCGTTGGTGCCCGGCTCACCCCAGATGATTGGGCCAGTCTGGTAGTCTACGGCATTGCCGTTACGGTCAACATACTTGCCGTTGGACTCCATATTGCCCTGCTGGAAGTAGGCCGCAAAACGGTGCATATACTGGTCGTACGGCAGAATCGCTTCGGTTTCTGCGCCAAAGAAGTTGTTGTACCAGATACCGATCAGCGCCAGCAGCACCGGCAGGTTTTTCTCAGCCGGTGTTGTGGAGAAGTGTTTATCCATCGCATGCGCGCCGGACAGCAGTTCAACGAAGTTGTCAAAGCCGACAGACAGGATGATAGACAGGCCAATCGCCGACCACAGAGAGTAACGACCGCCGACCCAGTCCCAGAACTCGAACATGTTGGCGGTGTCGATACCAAACTCACCCACCGCTTTTGCATTAGTGGAAAGCGCCGCAAAGTGTTTCGCGACGTGTTTTTCATCATTTGCGGTGCTCAGGAACCAGTCGCGCGCGCTGTGGGCGTTGGTCATGGTTTCCTGCGTTGTGAAGGTTTTAGACGCCACCAGGAACAGGGTGGTTTCCGGGTTTACTTTCTTCAGCACTTCGGCGATGTGGGTGCCATCGACGTTAGACACAAAGTGCATATTCAGATGGTTTTTGTACGGGCGCAGCGCTTCAGTCACCATGAACGGCCCCAGGTCGGAACCACCGATACCGATGTTGACCACGTCAGTGATCGCTTTACCGGTGTAACCTTTCCATTGACCTGAAATAATCGCTTCAGAGAAGGCTTTCATCTTCTCCAGCACCGCATTCACTTCCGGCATCACATCTTTGCCGTCAACGATAATCGGGGTATTGCTACGGTTACGCAGCGCAACGTGCAGCACGGCACGGTCTTCGGTACGGTTGATTTTTTCGCCAGAGAACATGGACTTAATCGCACCGGCCAGATCGGTCTCTTTCGCCAGATCCTGCAATTTCGCCAGCGTCTCTTCGGTGATGCGGTTTTTAGAGAAATCCACCAGCATCAAATCGTCAAACGTCGCGGAAAATCGGGTAAAACGGTCGCTATCTTTCGCGAAAAGATCCGCGATAGTAACGTCCTTCATGTCGTCGTAGTGTTTTTGTAGTGCCTGCCAGGCAGAAGTCTGCGTCGGATTGATGTTTTTCATTAGCAATACTCTTCTGATTTGAGAATTGTGACTGAGATCGATTGTAACGCCAGTCACAAAAAAGTGTGATTGTTTTAGTGCCGTTAGCCCGAACGCGAATCAAACGCGGATAAAAAGCAGCAAAAAGTATAGTCGTTATAAGCACTGTTACTGAGGGCTAAGACAGCATAAAAAATCCGCATAATCCCGGCGTTGACAGTCCCAGCCACACATTTTATTTATAAATACGGTATTTGCGCCTGCACCGGTTTCTGTTCTGCCCTTGTGCCATGGTCGCTTTTTTCATTCCCTGACACGAGGTTGATATGACAACTGCTGTTTCCCCGCTCGTCGTCGCCAAATTTGGCGGAACCAGCGTCGCCGATTTTGACGCCATGAACCGTAGCGCCGACGTGGTGCTTTCCGATGCTAACGCACGCTTAGTGGTGCTTTCCGCCTCTGCGGGCGTCACCAATCTGCTGGTAGCGCTGGCAGAAGGGCTGGAACCGTCAGAGCGCTTCGAAAAACTCGACGCCATCCGTAAAATTCAGTTCGATATTCTGGAGCGTCTGCGTTACCCGAACGTTATCCGCGAAGAGATCGAGCGTCTGCTGGAAAACATTACCACGCTTGCCGAAGCGGCTTCACTGGCGACGTCAATGGCCCTGACCGACGAGCTGGTGAGCCACGGCGAGCTGATGTCCACCCTGCTGTTTGTGGAGATCCTGCGCGAGCGCAATATTCAGGCGCAGTGGTTTGACGTGCGTAAGGTGATGCGCACCAGCGATCGTTTTGGCCGCGCGGAACCGGATATCGCAGCGCTGTCGGAGCTGGCCACGCTACAGCTTGCCCCACGCCTGGCAGAGGGTCTGGTCATCACCCAGGGATTTATCGGCAGCGAAAGCAAAGGCCGCACAACGACGCTGGGACGCGGCGGCAGCGACTACACGGCGGCGCTGCTTGCAGAAGCGCTGCACGCGGCGCGCGTCGATATCTGGACGGATGTGCCGGGCATCTACACCACCGACCCGCGCGTGGTGCCTGCCGCGCAGCGTATTGATGAAATCGCCTTTGAAGAAGCGGCGGAAATGGCGACCTTTGGCGCGAAGGTGCTGCACCCTGCAACGCTGCTGCCCGCCGTACGCAGCGATATCCCGGTTTTCGTCGGCTCCAGTAAGGATCCAAAAGCGGGCGGGACGCTGGTATGCAATAAAACCCAAAACCCACCGCTCTTCCGCGCGCTGGCGCTGCGTCGCAAACAGACGCTGTTAACGCTGCACAGCCTGAATATGCTGCATTCGCGTGGTTTCCTGGCGGAAGTGTTCGGCATTCTGGCGCGGCACAATATCTCCGTAGATTTAATCACCACCTCGGAAGTGAGCGTGGCGCTGACGCTGGATACCACCGGTTCCACTTCAACGGGCGACACGCTGCTGACGCAGTCTTTGCTGATGGAGCTTTCCGCGCTATGCCGGGTAGAAGTGGAAGAAAATCTCGCGCTGGTCGCGCTGATTGGCAACGATCTGTCTAAAGCCTGCGGCGTCGGTAAAGAGGTGTTTGGCGTACTGGAGCCGTTCAATATTCGCATGATTTGCTATGGCGCATCCAGCCATAACCTCTGTTTCCTGGTGCCTGGCGCCGAAGCGGAGCAGGTCGTGCAGAAGCTTCATCATAATTTGTTTGAATAAAATTTCCTCACGCGATAAATAATACCTATAGCCGGGCTCGAACCCGGCTTTTTTATAACTAAACAACACGACAATACTGCAAGGAATTTATTATGTTATCCGTTATCACCCGGCTGTTCCCGTTATGGGCGCTGCTGCTCTCTGTTATTGCGTATTACACGCCATCGACCTTCACCCCCATTGGCTCGTGGGTGACCACGCTGCTGATGCTGATTATGTTCGGCATGGGCGTACACCTTAAGCTCGACGACTTTAAACGCGTGCTTTCCCGCCCGGCGCCTGTCGCTGCCGGTATTTTCCTGCATTATCTGGTGATGCCGCTCGCCGCCTGGCTACTGGCGATACTGTTTAACATGCCGCCGGATCTCTCTGCCGGGATGGTACTGGTGGGCAGCGTCGCCAGCGGAACGGCATCTAACGTCATGATCTATCTGGCGAAAGGGGATGTGGCGCTTTCGGTTACTATCTCATCGGTTTCCACGCTGGTTGGCGTGGTCGCGACACCGCTACTGACGCGCCTGTATGTGGATGCGCATATTCAGGTGGATGTGATGGGGATGCTGCTCAGCATTTTACAGATCGTCGTGGTTCCAATCGCGCTTGGGCTGGTCATTCACCACCTGTTTCCTCGCGTGGTAAAAACCGTGGAGCCTTATCTGCCTGCGTTCTCAATGGTGTGCATTCTGGCGATCATCAGCGCAGTGGTGGCCGGTTCCGCCTCGCATATCGCATCCGTTGGTTTTGTGGTGATTGTGGCGGTGATCCTGCACAACACCATTGGTCTGCTCGGCGGTTACTGGGGCGGTCGCCTGTTTGGCTTTGATGAGTCCACCTGCCGCACGCTGGCGATTGAAGTTGGAATGCAGAACTCCGGCCTTGCGGCGGCGCTCGGTAAAATTTACTTCTCTCCGCTGGCCGCGCTCCCCGGCGCGCTGTTCTCGGTCTGGCATAACCTCTCCGGCTCACTGCTGGCCGGTTACTGGTCAGGCAAGCCGATTGCCGAGAAGCCGCGTGATAGGGTGAAGGTGTAGACCTGATAAGCGTAGCGCCATCAGGCGCAATCCGTGCACGTCGCCGGATGGTGGCTAACGCCTTATCCGGCCTACACAGCCTCTGCACTTTGCCGTACACTGGGTTATCTGACTGACCGAGGGTACATTTATGGCACTCCCACGCATCACCCAAAAAGAGATGACCGAGCGCGAGCAGCGTGAACTGAAAACGCTGCTCGACCGCGCGCGCATTGCACATGGCCGTCCGCTCACGAATGCGGAAACCAACAGCGTGAAAAAGGAGTACATTGATAAGTTAATGGCGCTGCGCGAAGCAGAGGCCAAAAAAGCCCGCCAGTTGAAGAAAAAGCAGGCTTATAAACCAGATACTGAGGCGTCGTTTTCCTGGTCGGCCAATACGCCGACGCGCGGCAGACGTTAACGCCCTTTCTTCTTCCGCCCCGGCGAGGTAAAGCGTTTTCCGTTTGACGCCGGGCGCGCTTTCTCATTGGTTTTTTCGATTTTCACCACCGGACGCTTAATACCCGCCGTTTTCGGCTTCGCTTTCGCCTTCGACGTCGGTTTGGCTTCTGATGAAGAGTTTTCGATCAGCTTAAACAGAGCGATGAGTTCGTCATCCGTCAGATCCCGCCACTCGCCGGGCGGCAGACCGGATAAACTCACGTTCATAATGCGCGTGCGTTCGAGTTTCGTCACTTCATAGCCAAAGTGCTCGCACATGCGGCGGATCTGGCGGTTCAGCCCCTGAATCAGGGTAATGCGGAAAACAAACGGCGCTTCCTTCTTCACCTTGCACTTTTTGGTCACCGTGCCGAGGATCGGGACGCCTGCGCCCATACCGCGAATAAAGTCATCCGTTACCGGCTTATCAACCGTGACCAGATACTCTTTCTCGTGATCGTTACCGGCACGGAGGATTTTGTTGACCAGATCGCCGTGATTGGTAAGAAAGATAAGCCCCTGGGAGTCTTTATCCAGGCGGCCAATCGGGAAAATACGTTTGCTATGGTTCACGAAGTCCACGATGTTATCGCGTTCGCTGTCTTCCGTGGTACTGACAATCCCTACCGGCTTGTTCAGCGCGATAAAGACCAGATCTTCCGCTTCGCGCGGCTCAATCAACCGACCATTCACCTTCACCACGTCGCCTGGCATCACCTGATCGCCAATGGTGGCGCGTTTGCCATTAAT
This sequence comes from Citrobacter sp. CK198, assembly GCF_030333295.1. Lineage (NCBI taxonomy): Bacteria > Pseudomonadati > Pseudomonadota > Gammaproteobacteria > Enterobacterales > Enterobacteriaceae > Citrobacter > Citrobacter sp. CK198. The sequence continues at coordinate 672,192 of NZ_JAOWGE010000035.1, forward strand.
GAAGACATTCCCTTGTTCAATGTAGCGATCCGCCTCGCGACGCGAGCAAATTCCGCTTTCACTGATGTATTTATTTAATCGGACAGATGAGTCGGGCAGCATAAATTCTCCTGTAAAAGCGAAATATACCGCACCTTGCGGTCAGGGAAAAAGCGTCGAATGACAGGAGTGCGGCTCACCGCTGATCATAAAGTCGATGACATCACGAAATCCCCCTGCGAGACGCGTTCCAGAATATCGATAACCACATCGTGAGCCACATCAGCAAGCGGTAAGATGAGCGGTGGTAGCATCACGGATGTTTTTACTTTTTGATTACTGGAGATGTCATGGAACTGCTGTTATTGAGTAACTCCACTCTGCCGGGAAAAGCCTGGCTGGAACACGCGCTGCCGCTGGTGGCGGAACAACTGCATGGCCGCCGTTCAGCGGTGTTTCTCCCGTTTGCTGGCGTCACGCAAACCTGGGACGATTACACAGCGAAAACCGCCGCAGTCCTTGCGCCGCTCGGCGTTTCAGTGACCGGTATTCATAGCGTTGCCGATCCGGTCGCAGCGATTGCCGATGCGGAAGTGGTGATTGTCGGCGGTGGGAACACTTTCCAGTTGCTAAAAGAGAGCCGTGAACGTGGGCTGCTGGCGCCCATCGTGGCTGCCGTTAAGCGTGGCGCGTTGTATATCGGCTGGAGCGCGGGCGCGAACCTTGCCTGTCCGACCATTCGCACCACCAACGATATGCCAATCGTTGACCCACAAGGATTTGATGCGCTGGGTCTGTTCCCGTTGCAGATTAACCCGCACTTCACTAACGCGTTGCCGGAAGGTCACAAAGGCGAAACCCGCGAACAGCGTATTCGCGAGCTGCTGGTGGTCGCGCCGGAGTTAACGGTGATAGGCCTGCCGGAAGGCAACTGGATTCAGGTGAGTAAGGGGCAGGCGACGCTCGGCGGCCCGAACACGACGTATGTGTTCAACGCGGGTGAAGAAGCGGTTCCTCTTGAAGCCGGCCATCGCTTCTGATTGTCGCCATGTAGAATGTAAAATGCCTGATGGCGCTACGCTTATCAGGCCTACAGGATAGTGCTTATAACGTAGGCCGGATAAGGCGTTTCACGCCGCCATCCGGCAATCAGCAATCAATAGTCATCCCGCTCGTCGTCTTCATCCGGCTGCTCCAGCACGCTGTAAGCCACCGAACAAAACAGCGAATTCAGGCGTTGCATATCGCCCAGCAGTCCCAGATGCAATGAGCTGGTTTCGATGCTCTGTACGTTCTGCTGATGCAGGCGATCCACATGCGCATGTGAATAACGACGATTGAGAATACGGAAACGATGTTTGCTGCGACGCAAACGTCGGGCGCTGGTGACGTCGCCGGAGAAAAACACCGACATCGCCAGTTGCAGGTTGCTGAGTAACTGATCATACAGCGCATCCAGCTCTTTCAGCCCTTCAATGGAAAACGCCCGCCGCGCCGCCAGCGACTTGTCGGCAATCTCGCTGCCCATCCGTTCGACGATATCTGAGGCCTGCTCCAGGTTCAGGGACATCTCGATGATTTCCGCCCAGCGCCGCGACTCTTCCTCCGCCAGTTCCTCTTTCGGCATCCGCGCCAGATAGAGTTTGATGGCGGTGTAAAGCACGTTGATATCATCCGCCAGCTTGCGCAACTCTTTCTCTTCGCGCGGCTCGCCGTGCATCACCTTTTTCAGACCTTCCATCATCTGCTCCATCGCATCACCAATGCGCAGCGCTTCCCGGGCGGCATTGGCCAGCGCGAGCGTTGGCGTGTCCAGCGCGCTGACATCCAGATGTTTAGGCTTCAGATGGGCATCCAGTTCCGGTTCATCGCGGATAATACGTTTACAGAAACGCGCCATCGGTTCGGCGAACGGAATCATCACCAGACACCGCGCCAGGTTGTAAAAAACGTGGAAGTAGATAACCAGTTCGGATTTTGGCAGCGGTAACGCATCCATCGTATCGGCCAGCACATGGACAAACGGCAGGATAATCAGGCTGCCCACCAGCTTAAACAGCAGACTGCCCAGCGCCACGCGGCGAGCGGCGGCATTGGCTGCGCTGTTGTTGAGCATCGCCAGCAGGCCGGAACCGAGGTTGGCGCCGATGACCAGGCACAACGCGACCGGGAACGATATGATGCCCGCCGCCGTCAGCGTGGCCGTCAGCAGGACGGCTGCCAGGCTGGAATAGCTGATGATGGCAAACATGGCGCCAATCAGCGCATCCAGCATGATGTCGCCGGTCAGCGAGGCGAAGATGACCTGTACGCCATTCGCCTGAGTAATCGGCGTCACCGCCTGCACAATCAGCTCCAGCGCCAGCAGTATCAGGCCAAGACCGATCCCCACTCGCCCCAGTTGTCCGGCGCGTGACTGCTTACGCCCCAAAAAGAAGATAACGCCGATGAAAATCAGCAGCGGCGATAACCATGACAAATCAAAGGTAAGGATACGCGCCATCAGCGCGGTCCCAACGTCGGCCCCCAACACAATCACCAGTGCAGGCGTCAGGGCGACCAGATCCTGGGCGACAAATGACGTCACCAGCATAGTCGTGGCGTTACTGCTTTGCACCAGCGCAGTAACGCCGATACCCGCGCAGAAGGCGAGCGGTTTCTTTTCAACACTGCGGCTGAGAACGGTACGCAGACGAGCGCCGAAAACGCGCATCACGCCGGTACGCACAATATGGGTGCCCCACACCAGCAGGGCAACAGCAGAAAGCAGGTGTAGCAGAGTTAACACAGAATCAGGTACTCCTTATCATTATTATGATGTTCAGCCTTTTTACCGGATGGCGTACGGGGATATTTGTAGGCCGGATAGGCGTTTACGCCGCCATCCGGCAAGCAGCCCCGTGAACCTTCTTCCAGTATAAGGGTTTCAAAACAATAAAGAGACAGGGCGCCCGATGAGCACCCTGTTTGTTGTAAGGAAAAATGACAGTTTTATGAACTAGTCGGCATCATAGCCCAGGTTGGAGGCCAACCAGCGCTCCACCTCTGCGACCGTCATCCCTTTACGCTGCGCATAATCCTCCACCTGATCGCGCTGTATTTGCGCGACGGTGTAGTACTTGCTGTCAGGATGGCTGAAGTACCAACCGGAAACGGAAGCGCCCGGCCACATGGCGTAAGATTCGGTCAGCTTCATGCCGGTGTGTTTTTCCACGTCCAGCAGTTGCCAGATGGTGCCCTTCTCAGTGTGCTCCGGGCAGGCCGGATAGCCTGGCGCCGGACGAATCCCCTGATAGTTTTCGCGGATCAGCTCCTCGTTGCTGAGGTTCTCATTCGCCGCATAGCCCCAGTAAACTTTACGCACCCGCTCATGCAGGTATTCCGCAAAGGCTTCCGCCAGACGGTCGGCGATCGCTTTGACCATAATCTTGTTGTAATCATCATGCTGCGCCTCGAATGCCTCTGCCAGCGCATCCTCTTCCAGACCGCCCGTGACGGCGAAGGCGCCGATGTAATCCTCTTTGCCGCTCTGTTTCGGCGCAACAAAGTCAGACAGGCAATAGTTGGCGAAACCCACCTTCTCCGTTTGCTGACGCAGATGATGGCTGACCGCCAGCACATGGGTACGCGTCTCATCGCGGTAAATTTCGATATCATCACCCACACGGTTTGCCGGGAACAGCCCCACCACGCCACGCGGATTGAGCGTCTTCTCCGCACTCAGTTTATCCAGCATGTCGTTGGCGTCTTTAAACAGGCGTTTCGCTTCTTCGCCTACCACCTCGTCTTCGAGAATGCGCGGATATTTCCCGGCCAGCGACCAGGTCATAAAGAACGGCGTCCAGTCGATGTAGTTGCGCAGCGTTTCGATACTGGCCTCAACGTCCTGCACGCCCAGACGGTGAGCGACAGGCGGTGTATAGCTTTCCCAGTCAAATGCCAGGTCATTATCACGCGCGACGGCCAGCGTCACCGGCGGCGTGCGCGGTTTCTTGCGCGCATGCTGGATGCGCACGGTTTCATACTCTTTACGGGTACGGGCGACAAACTCATCGTGCTGGGTTTCAGACAGCAACGCCGCCACGACGCCCACGGTACGCGAGGCGTTCTGGACATAGACCGTCGGGCCGCTGTAGTTCTGCTCAATCTTCACCGCCGTGTGCGCTTTAGACGTGGTCGCGCCGCCAATCAGCAGCGGGATGGTGAAGCCCTGACGTTCCATCTCCTTCGCCACGTTGACCATTTCATCCAGCGACGGGGTAATCAGGCCGGAGAGACCAATCAAATCCGCATTCACTTCCTTTGCGGTTTTGAGGATTTTTTCTGCCGGCACCATAACGCCAAGATCGATGATTTCATAGTTGTTGCACTGTAAAACGACGCCAACAATGTTTTTGCCAATGTCATGCACGTCGCCCTTCACGGTGGCGATAACCATTTTACCGTTGCTGGAACCCTGCTCTTTGCTGGCTTCAATAAACGGTTCCAGATACGCCACCGCCTGCTTCATGACGCGGGCCGATTTCACCACCTGCGGCAGGAACATTTTGCCTTCGCCGAACAGGTCGCCCACCACGTTCATACCGTCCATCAGCGGCCCTTCGATAACCTCGATCGGACGCGTCGCCTGCTGACGGGCTTCTTCGGTATCCTGTTCGATAAACTCGGTAATGCCTTTTACCAGCGAATACTCAAGGCGTTTTTTCACTTCCCAACTGCGCCATTCCGCCTGTTGCGCATTGGCTGAATCATCGGCTTTGCTGCCACGGTATTTTTCCGCCAGCGCCAGCAGACGCTCGGTGCTATCGTCGCGGCGATTGAGGATCACATCTTCCACCGCGTCGCGCAGTTCGGCGGGCAGGTCGTCATAAATCGCCAGTTGCCCGGCGTTGACGATCCCCATGTCCATGCCGTTACGGATGGCGTAGTAGAGGAACACCGCATGAATCGCTTCGCGCACCGGATCGTTGCCGCGAAACGAGAAGGAGACGTTAGAGACGCCGCCGGAGATCAGCGCGTGCGGCAGTTCGCGTTTGATATCTTCACAGGCGCCGATAAAGTCCTGCGCATAGTTGTTGTGCTCGTCGATGCCGGTCGCTACGGCAAAAATGTTCGGGTCAAAGATAATGTCTTCCGGCGGGAAGCCCACCTCTTTGGTGAGAATGTTGTACGCCCGGCGGCAAATCTCGATCTTACGCGCGCGGGTATCGGCCTGCCCTTGTTCATCAAAGGCCATCACCACCACCGCCGCACCATAGCGACGCAGCAGCTTCGCATGGTGGATAAAGGTTTCCACGCCCTCTTTCATCGAAATGGAGTTAACGATGCCTTTACCCTGAATGCATTTCAGCCCTTTTTCGATGACCTCCCATTTTGAGGAGTCGATCATGATCGGTACGCGGGCGATATCCGGCTCACCGGCAATCAGGTTGAGGAAGCGCACCATCGCGACTTCGGCGTCGAGCATCCCCTCATCCATGTTGATATCGATAATCTGCGCGCCGCTCTCCACCTGCTGGCGGGCGACATCCAGCGCTTCGCTGTATTTCTCTTCTTTGATCAGCCGCTTAAATTTAGCGGAACCGGTAACGTTAGTACGCTCACCCACGTTTACAAACAGGCTGTCATCGCCAATATTCAACGGCTCAAGGCCAGAGAGGCGACAGGCAACCGGAATATCGGGCAGTTTACGCGGCGCTAAACCATCAACCGCGCGGCTCATCGCGGCAATGTGTTCCGGCGTTGTCCCACAGCAGCCGCCGACAATGTTGAGAAAGCCCGACTCCGCCCACTCGCGGATCTGCTTCGCCATCGTATCAGCATCAAGATCGTATTCGCCGAAGGCGTTAGGCAGACCGGCATTCGGGTGCGCGGTGACATAGCATTCGGCAATGCGCGCCAGTTCCTGCACATACTGGCGCAGTTCATCCGGCCCCAGCGCGCAGTTAAGACCAAAGGTGAGCGCTTCGGCGTGGCGCAGCGAGTTATAAAACGCTTCGGTAGTCTGGCCGGAGAGCGTGCGCCCGGACGCATCGGTGATCGTGCCGGAGATCATAATCGGCAGCTCGACGCCCAGCGCTTCAAATTCTTCTTTCACCGCAAAAACGGCGGCTTTCGCATTCAGCGTGTCAAAGACGGTTTCAATCAGAATCAGGTCTGACCCGCCTTCCACCAGCGCTTTAGTGGATTCGCGATAGGCCGCGACCAGCTGATCGAAGGAGATATTGCGAAACGCCGGGTCATTCACGTCCGGCGAGATGGATGCGGTGCGGTTGGTTGGGCCAAGCACGCCCGCAACGTAGCGCGGTTTTTCCGGCGTGCGCGCCGTCCATTCATCGGCGCAGACGCGGGCCAGTTTCGCAGCGGTAAAGTTGATTTCCGCCGACAGGGATTCCATCTGGTAATCCGCCATCGCAATCGTCGTGGAGTTAAACGTGTTGGTTTCGATGATATCCGCACCCGCCTCAAAGTAAGCGTGATGAATCGCGGTAATCACCTCCGGCTTGCTGAGTACCAGCAGGTCGTTGTTGCCTTTCAAATCGCAGGGCCAGTCAGCAAAACGCTCGCCGCGAAAATCCTCTTCACTCAGGCGATAGCTCTGGATCATTGTCCCCATGCCACCATCCAGAACCAGAATACGTTCATCTAACTGCGCACGCAGTTGTTCAACTTTGCTGCTCACGACTTGCTCCCGACAACACTCAACCTGGACCGAAAAAAGGCCAACAAACCATACTGGCATAAACACGACAGGCGGAAAAGAGAACAACGGGCAACATGAGACATGTTCAGCTTCACTCCTCCGATCAGTGCAGGAATTCTTGCATTATATTTTAATAAAACGAAAATGATTTCCACGATACAGAAAAGGAGTCCGCCATGGTTGCCCCTGTCCCCGCGAAACGCGGTAGAAAACCCGCCGCTGCCACTGCGCCCGCAACCGGGCAGGTTCAGTCGTTGACCCGTGGCCTGAAGCTGCTGGAGTGGATTGCCGAATCCAACGGCAGCGTCGCGCTGACCGAACTGGCGCAGCAGGCGGGCCTGCCGAACTCCACGACACACCGTTTGTTGACCACCATGCAGCAGCAGGGCTTTGTGCGACAGGTGGGAGAGCTGGGCCACTGGGCCGTGGGCGCCCATGCGTTTATCGTCGGCAGCAGTTTTTTGCAGAGCCGTAATCTGCTGGCGATTGTCCATCCTATCCTGCGCAAACTGATGGAAGACTCCGGCGAGACGGTCAATCTGGCGGTGCTGGATCAGAGCGATCACCAGGCGATTATTATCGACCAGGTACAGTGCACACAGCTGATGCGCATGTCTGCGCCCATCGGCGGCAAACTGCCAATGCACGCTTCCGGCGCCGGGAAAGCGTTTCTGGCGCAACTCAGCGAAGAGCAGGTGACTGGCCTGCTGCACCGTAAAGGGCTGCATGCCTATACCCACGCCACGCTGGTGTCGCCGGTACATCTGAAAGACGACCTCGCCCAGACGCGCAAACGCGGTTATTCCTTTGATGATGAAGAGCACGCGCTTGGCCTGCGTTGCGTTGCGTCGTGCATTTACGACGAGCACCGCGAGCCGTTTGCCGCGATCTCAATTTCCGGGCCGATTTCCCGCATCACTGACGATCGTGTCACCGAGTTTGGCGCGATGGTGATTAAAGCGGCGAAAGAAGTCACGCTGGCATACGGCGGGTTTAGATAAGCAAGGCTTGCCGGATGGCGGCGCAAGCGCCTTATCCAGCCTACAGTCACGTGTAGGCCCGGTAAGCGTAGCGCCACCGGGCGTCAAGCCGCAAATCTGAAGCAAAACCGCTGTTTGCGCCGATAGGCGTAAACATCTTCCACGTGCCCTTCGCGGATACGCGTCTGTAACGCCCGCCAGTAGTCGGCGCGGAACAGGTCGGCGTGCATCTCCTCAAATAACGGCCCAATTCTTGGGTCAGCGCACAGCCAGTGGCGAAACTCTTCCGGGAAAACATCCCCTGGCGAAACGCTGTACCAGGGCTCGCTGGCCAGCTCATCTTCCGGGTAGCGCGCTTGCGGAATGTCGCGGAAATTCACTTCCGTCATATAGCAAATTTCATCGTAATCGTAGAACACCACGCGCCCGTGGCGGGTGACGCCAAAGTTTTTAAACAGCATGTCGCCGGGGAAGATGTTGGCGGCGGCAAGCTGGCGAATCGCATTGCCGTACTCTTCAATCGCGTCACGCAGTTGCTGGCCCTCCACCTGCTCCAGCCAGATATTCAGCGGCACCATACGACGCTCAATGTAGAGATGGCGAATCACTATCTGATCGCCAAGGTCGATGATTTTCTCCGGCGCCTCCTGGCGCAACAGCGTCATCAGCGCTGGCGCGATTCGCCGCTTCTCCAGCACAAAGTTCTCGAACTCCTGCGTATCGGCCATCCGCCCGACGCGATCGTGTTCTTTAACGAGTTGATAGCAGGCGCGCACATGGGCGGCCGACATCTCCTTTTGTGGGGCAAACGTATCCTTGATGATCTTAAACACCCGGTCAAAGCCCGGCAGCGTAAACACCAGCATCACCATGCCGCGAATACCGGGCGCTTCAATAAACTGCTCATCGCTGTTCGCCAGATACAGTAAATACTCGCGATAGCTCTCGGTTTTCGCATGCTTCTGACAGCCAATCGCCATGTACAGCTCGGCGGTGGTTTTACCTGGCAGGATCTCACGCAGCCACTCAACCAGCGCGGCAGGCAACGGCGCGTACACCATGAAGTAGGAACGGGCAAAACCAAACACGATACTGGCCTCAGCCGTGGTGGTCAGGCAGGTATCGACAAACAGTTCGCCTTCATCGGTGCGATGAATCGGCAGCAAAAACGGCAACGTGCCGGCTGGGGTCAGCAACTTCCCCACCAGCCAGGCGGCTTTATTGCGATAAAACAGCTCATTCGCCACCTGCAAATGGCTGCGGTGCAAAGCCTCCGCTCCGAACGCTTCCGTCAGGTGAGCAATGATGTAATGAATATCACGGCTTTTGTTTTGCCAGGGCAAACGCAGCGGTAGATCGCTGAGAATACGCGTCAACAGCGGTTCCCAGCCGTGATCGGGGAAGAAATCTTTCGCCAGCGGGCGCGGGATCGTGCGAAACCGGCGTTCAGGCTGGGAGCTAAAGATAAAAAGCCGCTCGGGAGTGAGCGAGCGGTGGTCAAATAACCGACAGTAGACGGAGTTAAAAAAGCTCTCCGCAATCTCGAAGCGCGGGTAATCCGGCAACAGCCGGGTGTAATGCTCTTTGACACGCAGTAAAAAGGCCGCATCGGTGCTTTTGCCGTCAGTAATGCAGCGCAACTGTTCCACCACCAGACCAACGTGATGATCGTAGAGGTGGATACGGCTTTTCATCGCCTGCTGCACGGCATGCCAGTCGGCCTGTTCAAAGCGCTGCTGCGCGCCGGAAGTCACTTCCAGAAATCGACCATACTGCGCGTCAAAGCCTTGCAGGATGGTTTGAGCAATCAGTAATTCCAGGCCACGCGACATGGTTTGTCCTCATCGGTTGCCGGATGGCGGAGCAAGCACCTTATCCGGCCTACGGTTCGGGGTAGGCCGGATAAGCGTAAGCGCCATCCGGCATGAATCAGAACTGCGATTCTTCAGTAGAACCCGTTAATGCCGTCACTGAGGAGGTACCGCCCTGAATAATGGTGGTCACTTTGTCGAAGTAGCCTGTCCCCACTTCCTGCTGATGGGACACGAAGGTGTAACCGTCTTTGGCCGCCGCAAATTCTGGCTGCTGAACCTTCTCAACATAGTGGCGCATGCCTTCACCCTGCGCATAGGAATGTGCCAGATCGAACATGTTGAACCACATGCTGTGGATGCCCGCCAGGGTGATGAACTGGTACTTGTAGCCCATGTCCGACAGCTGCTGCTGGAAGCTGGCGATGGTTTTATCGTCCAGGTTCTTCTGCCAGTTAAACGACGGCGAGCAGTTGTAGGCCAGCAGTTTACCCGGGTATTTCGCATGGATGGCATCGGCAAAGCGCTTCGCCAGTTCAAGGTCCGGCGTGGAGGTTTCGCACCACACCAGGTCTGCGTAAGGCGCATACGCCAGCCCACGGCTGATCGCCTGCTCAATACCGGCACGCGTGCGGAAGAAGCCTTCGCTGGTGCGTTCGCCGGTAATAAATTCACTGTCGTACGCGTCGCAGTCGGAGGTTATCAGATCTGCCGCATCCGCGTCGGTACGGGCAATCAGCAACGTCGGTACGCCCATCACGTCAGCCGCCAGACGCGCAGCCACCAGTTTCTGAATGGCTTCCTGCGTCGGCACCAGAACTTTGCCGCCCATATGGCCGCACTTCTTCACCGATGCAAGCTGATCTTCGAAGTGAACAGCCGCTGCACCGGCTTCGATCATCGATTTCATCAGTTCAAACGCGTTCAGTACGCCGCCAAAACCGGCCTCCGCATCGGCAACGATCGGCAGGAAGTAATCGACAAAGCGCGGATCGCCAGGCTCAATGCCGGATGCCCACTGGATCTGATCCGCACGACGGAAAGTGTTATTGATCCGATCCACGACCGCCGGAACAGAGTTTGCCGGGTACAGCGATTGATCCGGGTACATGCTGGAGGCCAGGTTAGCGTCCGCCGCCACCTGCCAGCCGGACAGATAGACCGCCTCAATGCCCGCTTTCGCCTGTTGCAGCGCCTGGCCGCCGGTCAGTGCGCCGAGGCTATTGACGTAGCCTTTTTTCGCGTCGCCATGCAGCAGACGCCACATTTTGGCTGCGCCAAGCTGCGCCAGCGTACATTCCGGGTTGACCGAGCCGCGTAATTTCACCACTTCCTCCGCGCTATACGGGCGACGGATGCCTTCCCAGCGCGGTTGCGTCCATTCTTTCTGTAACTCTTCGATTTGTTGGGTACGGGTTTTCATGTGCAGATGCTCCATATTGTTATGTGGTGAGTTAAGCCAGCAGGCGGTAGCCTGGCAGGGTCAAGAAATCGATCAGTTCATCAGAGGTAGTGATCTGCTCCATCAGGCGCGCGGCTTCATCAAAGCGCCCGCTGCTGAAGCGGTGCTCTCCCAGCTCATCCTGGATCACCAGCATCTCTTCGGCCAGCATCTGGCGGAATAGCGCTTTCGTGACGGGTTTGCCGTTGCTCAGGGTTTTCTCGTGATGAATCCATTGCCAGATAGAGGTACGGGAGATTTCAGCCGTTGCCGCATCTTCCATCAGGTCATAAATCGGTACGCAGCCATTACCGGAAATCCATGCTTCGATGTACTGCACCGCCACGCGAATATTGGCACGCATCCCCTCTTCGGTACGATCGCCCTCGCAGGGCGCCAGCAGCTGTTCGGCAGTAATGGGCGCATCTTCATCACGGGTAACAAACAGCTGGTTCTGGTTTTCGCCCAGCGCCTCGTTAAAGACCGTCATCGCGGTGTCCGCCAGCCCCGGGTGCGCGATCCAGGTGCCGTCATGACCGTTATTGGCTTCCAGCGCTTTGTCCGCTTTCACTTTGTTGAGCACTTGATTGTTGCGCTCGGCGTCTTTGCTCGGGATAAACGCCGCCATGCCGCCCATCGCAAATGCGCCGCGCTTGTGGCAGGTTTTGATCAACAGCCGTGAATAGGCGCTGAGGAACGGTTTATCCATCGTCACCACCTGACGGTCCGGCAGGACGCGATCCGGGTGATTTTTCAGTGTTTTGATATAGCTGAAAATGTAATCCCAGCGGCCGCAGTTAAGACCAACAATATGGTCACGCAGCGCGTGCAGGATCTCATCCATCTGGAAGACGGCAGGCAGCGTTTCAATCAGCAAGGTGGCTTTGATGGTGCCGCGCGGCAGATTAAAACGGTCTTCGGCATAGCTGAAGACTTCGCTCCACCAGGCGGCTTCCTGCCAGGCTTGAGTTTTCGGCAGGTAGAAATACGGGCCACTGCCTTTTGCCAGCAACGCTTTATAGTTGTGGAAAAAGTAGAGAGCGAAATCAAACAGGCTGCCAGGAATGGCTTCACCACGCCAGGTCACATGTTTTTCCGGCAGGTGTAAACCGCGTACGCGACAAATCAGTAACGCCGGGTCCGGCTTGAGTTGATAGATTTTCCCGGCTTCGTTGGTGTAGCTGATGGTGCCGTTCACCGCATCACGCAGGTTGATCTGACCATCAATCACTTTGCTCCACTCCGGCGCCAGTGAATCCTCAAAGTCAGCCATGAACACTTTCACGTTAGCATTCAGCGCGTTAATCACCATTTTACGTTCTACCGGGCCGGTGATTTCCACGCGACGATCCTGTAAATCGTCAGGAATGCCGCGAATTTTCCAGTCACCCTCACGAATGGAAGCGGTTTCCGAAATAAAATCAGGCAACTTACCGTCATCAATATCCTGCTGTTGCTGAATACGAGCAGCGAGGAGTTTGTTACGCTTTGGCGTAAAACGCGTCACCAGTTCGGTCAGAAACTCTACCGCTTCTGCGGTCAGAATTTGCTTCTCCTGCTCACCATGCGGCCTGGTAAAGGTCAGTTCATCGGTTGTCGTTGCCTGTTGATTCATTATGCAGCTCCTCGTCATTGATCCGAATACATCCCCAATGCGAACGAAGGATCGTTGTGTGGTTTTCGTTCAGCACAACTAAGACTACTCAATTAAATTCCAAAATCAAAAACAATTTCCATTTTTAATTTAATTATCAATTAACTTATTGATAACAATAAAAATAAAGTTTAATTACAAGATGAGCGGCATTTCAGAAATAAAAAAGGCACCCGAAGGTGCCTGTTTCAACATGCTGAAACGCTTTAGGATCGTGCGCTACAGAAGATTAATCCAGCGTTGGATTCATGTGACGCAGATCATATGGCGTGATCTGGTAGACGTAATAGTTGAGCCAGTTGGTAAACAGCAAATTACCGTGGCTGCGCCAGGTCGCGCGAGGTTTGTTTTGCGGATCGTTTTTCGGGAAATAGTTGTACGGTACATTCGGACTTAAACCTGCTTCAACATCCCGGAAATATTCACTGGCCAGCGTATGGGCATCGTACTCCGGGTGACCGGTTACAAACGCGATTCGTTTATCTTTGCTGGCGAACAGGTAGGCATCTCCATCTTCGGTTTCCGCGAGGATCTCAAGGTCGGTATAGTCCCGAATCAGCGCCGCCGGGAAGTCGGCATAGCGTGAGTGCGGAGCAAGGAATGAATCATCAAAACCACGAGTCAGTAAAGCATGAGGATGAAGGATGTGATGTTCGTAGACGCCGGAAAGTTTATCTGTGCGGGTTTGCTTCGGAATGCCATAGAGAATATTAAGCGCGGCCTGTACCGCCCAACAGACAAACAGCGTTGAGGTGACGTGATCTTTCGCCCACTCCAGCACCTGCTTAATCTGCGGCCAATACGCAACATCATTAAACTCCACCAGGCCCAGAGGTGCGCCGGTGACAATCAGCCCATCGAAGTTCTGATCGCAGATATCCTCGAAGTTACAGTAGAAGTTGTTCAGATGCTCTGCCGGTGTATTACGCGATTCACGGGCATCAATCCGCAAGAGCTGAACATCGACCTGAAGCGGTGAGTTTGACAACAGGCGCAGGAACTGGTTTTCCGTTTCGATCTTCTTCGGCATCAGGTTGAGGATAAGCACCTTCAGCGGACGAATTTCCTGACCAGAAGCGCGGGATGTCGTCATAACAAAGACGTTTTCCTCACGTAAGAAATTGACGGCGGGTAGCTCGTCCAGCACGCGAATTGGCATAACCTGATAACCTCACTACATACGTTTAAACGTTTAGACATCCAGATAGCTGAAGATACCCAGAAATTCTTCTAATGTCGAGCCTGCATGTTGAAGGTGAGAAAGTTTCACGGCGGTGTTTACGATAGAATATAAGCACAAAGAAAAGGAGATAATATGGTTATTAGCATTCGCCGATCGCGGCAGGATGAAGGGGAAAAACTGATTGCTATCTGGTGTCGTTCTGTTGATGCTACGCACCATTTTCTGTCTGCATCCTATCGGAGCGAGCTGGAAGAGCTGGTGCGTTCTTTTTTACCAGAAGCGCCGTTATGGGTGGCAGTGACAGAGCAGGATGAGCCCATCGCGTTTATGCTGCTGACCGGGCAGCACATGGATGCCCTGTTTGTCGATCCCGACGTTCGTGGCTGCGGCGTAGGGAAATTGCTGGTTGAGCATGCGTTTACGCTGGCCCCCGAGTTAACAACCAACGTTAACGAACAGAATGAACAAGCGGTTGGGTTCTACAAAAAGATGGGATTTAAAGTGACAGGACGTTCAGAGGTAGACGATCTTGGCAGACCGTATCCGTTATTGAATCTGGTTCATACGTTGGCCGGATAAGGCGCAGCTGACATCCGGCAGAACAGCGCATATATGCCGGATGGCGGTGTGAACACCTTATCCGGCCTGTAAAAACATCCCGGGTATTTTG
>NZ_JAOWGE010000036.1:0-119038 GCF_030333295.1 Citrobacter sp. CK198
TGGATTGGCCCCTATATTTCCAGACACTTTTTATCGCTTTACCCATTACTGGTTCGCCGCCGCAGATATTCCCGTGGCGAACGATATCCCAGTGCACTGTGCGGATGCCATTCGTTGTAATGTTCGAAGGCCTCCGCAAGGTTCTTTGCCGCTGTTAACCCGTCAGGTTTTGGCATGATGCTGATGTAGTCGCGCTTCATCGTTTTCACGAAGCTCTCCGCCATTCCGTTGCTTTCTGGACTACGTACCGCCGTATGTTTTGGCTCCAGTCCTACCATTCTGGCGAACTGACGCGTCTGATGAGAACGGTAGGCTGAACCGTTGTCTGTCAGCCACTCAACGGGGGATGTCGGCAGCCTGTTACCGAAGCGACGCTCTACTGCACCCAGCATGACGTCCTGCACGGTTTCACTGTCATATCCACCGGTACTTGCCGCCCAGTGAAGTGCCTCGCGATCGCAACAGTCCAGTGCGAACGTGACCCGCAGTTTTTCACCGTTATCACAGCTGAACTCGAAGCCGTCGGAGCACCACCGCTGGTTACTTTCTCCAACGGCCACTTTCCCTCTATGCGCCCGCTTCGAGGGCGGTATTGCCGGTTTACGCTCAAGCAGCAGCGCATTCTGACGCATGATGCGGTATACGCGTTTGGCATTGATCACCGCCATGTCGTCAGTTTCTGATTGTCTGCGCAGCAGTGCCCATACACGACGATAACCATAGGTGGGCAGATCGTCGATAACGGTATGGATACGAGCCAGCGCTTCAGTATCATCAGGCTTGCGCTTGCACCGACGATCCTGCCAGCCCTTCGACCGACGGGCCATGGCATGCAGTTGCGCACGTGAGACCCGGAGGCAACGACTGACAAGGCTTATTCGCCATCCTCCGGCAACAAGGGCACGTGCGCTATCCACTTTTTTTGTCGGCCATATTCAACGGCTTCTTTCAGCAGCTCGTTTTCCATGGTTTTTTTGCCCAGCAGGCGCTGTAACTCTTTAATTTGCTTCATTGCAGATGCCAGCTCCGACGCGGGTACAACCTGTTCACCCGCGGCAACCGCAGTGAGACTGCCTTCCTGATATTGCTTACGCCACAGGAACAGCTGACTGGCAGCAACGCCATGCTGACGGGCGACCAGCGACACGGTCATTCCGGGCTCAAAGCTCTGCTGAACAATGGCGATTTTTTCCTGAACGCTGCGCCGTCTGCGCTTCTCTGGACCTAGAACATCAATCATTCGGACTCCAACGACTAGTCTAAAACTAGTATTAAGACTATCACTAATTTAAGTGATACCAACTGTCTGGAGATTCATGGGGCCAGTCTACCGGGGCAGCGAGTCCCGAAGCCGGTTCATAAGTTTTACGGATCCAGATGACGCGCGCGATATCGTTTTTTGAATTGGTGATCCGTGAGGCGGTACCTGCGGGGGCATAGGCATAGCTACCCGGATGCAGAGCGTGAATATTCCCGTCTATTTCGATCTCCGGGTATCCTGAAATCACGTAATAAAACTCTTGTTTCCCGTCATTAATTGCAGTTTCCATGCCGCCATCCTGGCGGATGGCAAGATGAAGTTGAGAAAATCCGGCCCCCATCTGCCGGGAGGTCTGAACGGACACCACGGTATTGATAATGCCGGGGATTTTACTTTCTAAAATGCCTTCCGGAGGCATGACTGCATAGTGTGTCGTCAGGGCCGCACGATGATGTCCAAAAACGCCAGCCGGTTGAATATGATTATTTCCCATCTCTTTTACTTCCTCTTCTGTACGATACTGTAATATTACGGCCGTTTGTTTATCCCGAACGGAAACGAATATGTCGTTATTCATGCCTTATTTAATTCCCTGGCTGGTATCACTCTTTAATGTTGTGATTTGCGGCGTGAATATTTCCTCACCGGCCAGAACCTTTCGCGCTTTATCACGATCCAGATGGCCTTCCCACGCGGCGACTGCGACAGCTCCCACGCAGTTACCCACGAGGTTTAGTGCGATACGGAAGAACCCCATAAGTTTATCGACGGAAAGGATCATCGCGATACCCAATACCGGGATTGACGGTATTGCGGTCAATGTGGCGGCGAGAACCACGATCGCGGAACCTGGAATACCGTGGGCGCCCTTGGAGGTAAACATGGATACCAGCAGGATCAGCGCCAGAGTACCGGCATCCAGAGCGGTGTTGGTGGCCTGCGCGATGAAGATCACTGCACAGCGCGCTGGGGTATCGTTCGCCGCGGGAATTTATACGCAGGAAATTATCGCAACCGTAAGAGAGAAAGCGTGTCTGGATATATAGGGTCAAATCCACCCATGGTTGCCCCTGGAAAAGTTAAAATTTTCTATCACCTCACATTTCTACGTGGGTAATTTATCCACAAGGTCTTTTTGCGACAATTTGCATAACCAAACTGCAACAGTATGGGAATGATATCGGTATATCACCTGAATACTCGTGAACAGCATAAAACTTTACTTTCGGGTAAAGAGTTTACCGTAGTGCGTATCGTGCCGATCTGCGCAGCATAGTGTCGGTCTGAATGTTATGGAGTGCTGCTGATGTCTTATTTTGATACACCTGAACAGGCTGCCGTTATTGGCTGGTCTGGTCACCGCCTGGTCGTCAGGGCATTTGCCGGCACGGGCAAGACGTCCACCCTGGTGCGCTATGCGCTGGCGCACCCGGACAGCAGGATGCTCTACCTTGCCTATAATCGCGCGGTCAGGGATGAAGCCGAACAGAAATTCCCGTTCAATGTTGAGTGTAAAACGTCGCATCAGCTGGCCTGGCCCAACTTCGGCCGTCATTACCAGAAGCGGTTAGCGGGGAACCTGCGGATTACCGACGTTGCCCGACTGCTCAATACCCGTCACTGGCCGCTGGCCAGGACGGCCATCATGACCTTCAATGCCTTTCTGTGCAGTGGTGACCACGAATTTGGGCCGCAACATCTGCAGGATGAAGATGACTGCAGCGGGGTGTCCGCTGAAAGGATCCTGGCAGCTGCGCAATTACTATGGCGCGAATCTGCACGTCAGGATAGCTGTTTCCCGGTCACTCACGATGTCTACCTCAAGCTGTACCAGCTCTCTCAGCCAGATCTCTCAAAACGCTGGCAAACGTTACTGTTCGACGAGGCGCAGGATGCCAACCCGGTGACACAGAGCCTGGTGCTGGCGCAGAACTGTAATGTAATGCTGGTCGGCGATCGTCATCAGCAGATTTACCGCTTTCGTGGTGCTGAGAACGCCCTCGATGCGCCGGCACTCAGCGATGCCGAACGGCTGAATTTGACTCACAGTTTCCGGTTCGGGCCGGCGGTGGCCAGCGTGGCCAACATGCTGCTGGCCCGCCAGGGAGAAACGCTGCCCGTTGTGGGCGATGGCGGGGAAGATGCGGTGGTCACACGTCTGCCAGACGAGCATCGGGGAGAGCACGTCACGGTATTAAGCCGAACCGTTGCCGGCGTGATTGGGGCGGCGCTGGATGCCAGCCTGGCAGGACAGAAGGTGTTTTGGGTCGGCGGTATCGGCGGCTACAAAACCGAGGAACTCGAGGACTTGTACTGGTTCTCTGCAGACATGCCTGAACGGATGCGTTCGCCGGCGTTGTCGCGGGAGTACCGCGATTTTGAGGAGTTTGAGTCGGTGGCAAAGGCCACGAAAGATCCGGAAATGAACCAGGGCCTGCGCCTGCTTGAACAGTATTTCCCGTTGCCACAGAAACTGCAGGTGATGCGTGAGCATGCGGTGAAGTACGAAACCCTGGCTCAGGTTACGGTGTCGACGGCGCACCGCAGTAAGGGACTGGAATGGCCGCTGGTCGCCCTGAACGAAGACTTTGCCGACATCACCGACCCGATGTTACCTGATGATGAACGTACCGATGAAACCAACCTGCTTTATGTAGCTGTCACTCGCGCGCGAAAAGTTCTGGTGATTAACGGGTTGCTGCAGGTACTCCTTGATGAAGACGCCGCGGATGACGGGGAAGGGGATATACCGGCATGTTGAAAGCCATCAAGGAGCTGCTGGTCGGCACCCGTGAAGTACCGGCCAGGGCAAAATCATCAGCATCTTCACCGCCTGCTGGGCCGGCAGGGTATTTTATGCCGCAGTCCGCCACGCAGCTGCTGGACATGTCCGCCCGTAAACAGTGCCTGCAGCAGCTGTGGGAAAATAGCTCATTGCCAAAGGATTTGTACGAGCAGTTTTATCTGCAGCCGCTGCATCATCTGGTGACGCTGATGCAGCGACTGCCGGCAACCAAGCAAGGTGAATATGCCAACGAAGGGGGCCTGATCGATATCACGCTGCAGACGACGACCTTTGCCGTTCGCCTGGCCAAGGGGCATATGTTGCCGCCAGGCGCCGCACCTGAAGATCAGTCAGCGCAAAATATTCTGTGGAACGCGGTAGTGTTTTACGCAGCGCTCTGGCGTTACCTGCCGCAACTCGCGCTGTTCGAAGGTGAGCTGCAGACTGGGCGCCCGTGGTTACCCGGGTTAACCGTTCCTGCCGAACCTTACCGTTTTCGGTTCAAACCGGTGGTTCCTGAGCCTGTTATCACGGCAAGCCAAAGCGGGTTAATAGCGTGTAGGTTGTTGCCGACGGAGGCGGTCAACTGGCTGTCTACCCTGCCGGCTGCCGCGCAGGCAGTGATGCTGATAGCTTCACGTCAGCCCAGTTCCCTGCCGGTGATCGATGTGATAGTCCAGGAGGCTGTCAAGCTGGCGCGCGGTGATGCCATTGGCATGGCGGCGCCAACGGTCGTTACTGCTCCTTCCTCTTCTATACCCGTGTCGGCAGAGACATCGCCAGATCCTGTTGGTGCACCTGCTGCGCAGGTTGTGTTGGAGAGCAGTGTACCTGGTGCAGTAGTCCAAAGTGCTGTGACGGGAGAACCTGCTGCCACTAACGACCAGGAAAATGGTGCTGACACTGCAGCTGCAGTCAGCTCGGAAGAAGCCATGGCTGTTCCATCGGGGGATGTACTGCTGAGCTCCGCGTTGGATGCTCCTGTAAATGATTTACCCCTGGCCGAGATGGTTGTTGCACCCGAACCTGCTGTTGAGGTTGAGGAGGATATGCAGGCGCTGCTTTCGCTGATGAATGTCAGTGTATCTGCGCCGGAGGCTCCCGAGATGCAGTCTCAGGAGGACGCCCCCCAGGAGGAAGATCCTGAGCTTGCACAACGTGAACGACTGGCAACAGATTTACTCACTGAAGCGGATAGTGAGCAGGCAGTACAAGAAAAGACACCAATCCTTACGTCGGTTACCGCTCCCTCTGAAGATGTTGTTGCCAACACCGCAGAAATGATGCGTCAAAAACCTGAACCCAGAACGGATAAGGAAGATGCAGAGGTCAATGGGGTAATTGTACCTGCCTCAGATGAGCATTCCGGAGAACTGTTCTGGCAGTGGCTGAGCACTGGTCTTAGTTCAGGAAAAATACCGACTAATACGGTAGAGGCGAGAGTGCACCTGGTTGCCGGGTTCGTATTTATTACGGTGCCGGGAATTTTCTACCTCTATCTGAAGCAAACCGGATTAGCCGGCGATCAACGTGAAGCATTACAGGATAGCTTCGAGCGCCTGGACAAGCATCGCCGGGTTAAGGGAAAGCGTTTTTATTATGCTGAGTTGTATGCCAGATCCGAACGCAAAGGATCTTTCAAGCGAACGAAAGGGTATCTCATTAAAGCCAGTTTACTCTACCGAGGTGTACCCGTACCTGACGACAGTTCGGTACTGATTATCCCTTGATAGAGATTGACTGTGTCTTCAGGCACGACACTTCATATCAACCGGGAGTATATCATGAACAAGCAAGGAATGATGGACTGGGAGACGCTGCTTGAGGAGTACTTTTTCTCAAAGCCGTTACGACCAGATACGGAGAAAAGCTATCGCGGTGTGGTTGCCGTATTCCAAAAGTTTATTGGCGAGGATAAGTTGCCGGACGAGGTGACACATCGGGACTTTATTCTATGGCGAAGGGATATGTTTGGACGAGGGCTGACTACGAGCACCTGGAATAATAAGGTGCGCCATCTTCAGGCGCTTTATAACCAGGGGATCAAGAAAAAATGGCTCTTGATATCTGAGAATCCGCTTAAGGAAACTCAGGTTCCTCCTGGTAGCAAAAGGAAAAGATTGCTCAACCGCGACCAACTGGTGAGGCTCAACCTGGTGTTGGAACAATTTGAAGAACAGGAAAGGTTAAGTGTGGGTAGGAATCGCCCTTGCGCACTTTACCCTGTATGGTTCTGGAGGACTGTCATTGACATTTTACGTTCTACTGGGATGCGGCAAAATCAGCTATTACATATACGTCTTATGGATGTTGATATGGAGGCAAACTCGATATTGTTGTGTAGGGAAGGGAGTAAAACGCATCGCGAATGGCTTGTCCCTATAGTTGGCTTCGTCCGTGAGCGGATGCGAATATTGATCAACAGGGCAGTCAATCAGGGGGCGGAGCCAGAAGATTATTTGTTTGATGTAGCTCGCTTTAAAAATCCCCTTGGGGAAGTCGGCCCGGAACCTGAAATACAACCGGTGCGTTCCTTTTTCACACGGCTGACGAAGGAGTGTGGTTTTAAAGTAACACCGCACCGTTTTCGGCATACTCTGGCAACTGAGATGATGAAGTCTCCGGACCGCAATCTGGCAATGGTTAAGAGTCTTTTGGGGCACCGGAGTGTGAGTACAACGATGGAATATATTGAACTGGATCTGAAGATAACTGGGCAGGCTTTAGAAAGTGAGCTGGCGTTGTATATGGATATACCCCGAATCCCTACGAATGGGCCAGGGGTATCTTGACAGAACTTTAACAAGCTGTAAAAATAGACAGTGATCGAGAAAAGGACGCCTGTGCAGCCACACAGGCATCCTTTTTAAGAGGAACCTAATCATCAATCTCGAGTGTGCAGTGGACAACACTACGATTTTGACTTGCAAGTTCCTTTGTTCCGCCCGTTAAAGGGTGTGCCTCTAACCAGCGTGCTTTCATGCAGAATAAGTGGTGCCCGGACTCGGAATCGAACCAAGGACACGGGGATTTTCAATCCCCTGCTCTACCGACTGAGCTATCCGGGCAACGGGGCGCATTAAAACCGATTCGCTTCGTTTCGTCAACGAAATTTCTTCAAATCCATGCAGACTGCACAATCTATCACCAGATTGTTGGTATTGCACGCATTTTCAGGCAAAAAACGCGGTCCACGCGGCGGAAAGCGGCATCGCCAGGAGCAGGGCGGGGAGCATATTGACCACCGCAAACATCTTGATTCCGCAAATACGTAGACCGGTCGCCAGCAGCAGTAATCCGCCTACGGCACTGAAATCTGCCATCATCGCCGGGGTGGTGAGCGGTAAAATTAAGGCTGCGCAGGTGGCGAGCAATAGCTGGATAACCAACATGGGGGCGGAAATAACGGCGACGGCGACTCCCAGCGAGCAGGCGAAGATCATGGCCGTGAAGAAATCGAGAAACGATTTTGCGATGAGAATGCTCGGGTCGCCGGTCATGCCTTCATGCATCGCGCCGAAAATGCCGGTTCCGCTGGCGCAAAAAAGAACAATAATGGCGACATAGTTCTGAATAAAGGTGTCGTGGACGGCTTTCTTCCCCGGTTTTTTAATCAGTTGCTGCGCTTTCGTCACCGCCGTGTTGATGCCTTTTTCCAGGTAACAAAACTCGCCGATAAGCGCGCCGATGATTGTCGCCAGAACCATTACCGGAAGATTAGCGCATTTTATGACCAGTAAAATACCGATCCCCAGCGATGCCAGCCCGAAAATAGAGGTCATTGAGACACGAATCCGTTCCGGTAAACGCTGGCTGAGAAGCGCGCCAAGCACGCCTCCAGCTAAAACGGCGCTGGCGTTAATAAAAGGCCCGATTACCACAGTCGCTCCTGCTATTTGTTTTATCTGATTGCATTATTATGCCCCGAATATCACGCATTATGCGCGTTTGTTGATGGCGCGTATGTCCGGGATTTGATCTTGCGCCCCCAGGGGAAAGGTGCCATGATTGCGCGAATTTTCTCCTGTTTGTACGGGGCAGCCTGGGATGACCATATTACCCTTACATCGCCTTCAACTTCGCCTTTCTGCGCGACGATTGCCCCTTTCTTTGATCTCCCTTCATTCTCTCACCATGCGGTGAGGGCAGCGCACGCTCACTGCGGGACAACAGTAAGATCAGAGGCTGTCTGCTTTTACTGATGTCTGGCGGTCGGAGCTGGTGACCAGTTTGACCCAACATTTCGTGGGGCAGGGTAATGTTACCTTGCCCGGGACTTCTATTCTCCCGAAACGGGTTTTTGCGCTTATGAAATCAATGAATATTGCCGCCAGTGGGGAACTGGTCTCTCGCTTGTCTACCCACCGCCATGTGGTGGCGCTGGACGGCACTGACTTTACTGATGTCGCGGCAGTCGTCATTACCGTTGCGGACAGTCGCAGCGGCATCCTGGCATTGCTTAAACGAACCGGTTTTCATTTGCCGGTGTTTATTCTCTCTGACGATCATGTTGATACGCCTGCCGGTGTTGAAGCGGTGATAAGCGGCAACGCGCAGGACTGGCTGGAACTGGAATCGGCCGCCTGCCGTTATGAAGAGAATCTGCTGCCGCCGTTTTATGACACGCTGACCCAGTATGTCGATATGGGTAACAGCACTTTTGCCTGCCCGGGCCATCAGCACGGTGAGTTTTTCAGAAAACACCCGGCCGGTCGGCATTTTTATGACTTCTTCGGCGAAAACCTCTTTCGGGCGGATATGTGCAACGCCGACGTAAAGCTGGGGGATCTGCTCATTCATGAGGGATCGGCCAAGCATGCGCAGAAGTTTGCGGCGAAAGTCTTTCATGCGGATAAAACGTATTTCGTGCTGAATGGCACCTCGGCGGCGAATAAGGTTGTGACCAACGCGCTGCTGACGCGCGGCGATCTGGTGTTGTTCGATCGTAACAACCATAAATCAAACCACCACGGGGCGTTGATTCAGGCGGGCGCCACGCCGGTCTATCTCGAAGCCGCGCGCAACCCGTTTGGTTTTATCGGCGGCATTGATGAGCACTGTTTTGACGAGGCATACCTGCGTGAGCAGATCCGCGAGGTCGCCCCGCAGAAAGCCGATCGGCCGCGCCCGTTTCGTCTGGCCGTCATTCAACTGGGGACGTATGACGGCACGATCTACAACGCCCGTCAGGTCATCGACAAAATCGGCAGTCTGTGTGATTACATCCTGTTTGACTCCGCCTGGGTTGGGTATGAGCAATTTATTCCGATGATGGCGGACGGTTCGCCGCTGCTGCTGGCGCTGAACGAAAACGATCCGGGGATTTTTGTTACGCAGTCGGTACACAAGCAGCAGGCTGGTTTCTCGCAAACCTCGCAGATTCACAAAAAGGACAACCACATTCGCGGTCAGGCGCGTTTTTGCCCGCACAAGCGCCTGAACAACGCCTTTATGCTGCATGCTTCCACCAGTCCGTTCTACCCGTTGTTTGCCGCGCTGGATGTCAATGCCAAAATCCATGAAGGGGAGAGCGGTCGCCGCCTGTGGGCAGAGTGTGTGGCGCTGGGCATCGAGGCGCGCAAGGCGATACTTGCCCGCTGCAAACTGCTTCAGCCATTCATTCCGCCGCTTGTGGACGGTAAGCCGTGGCAGGAGCATCCAACGGCACTGATTGCCAGCGATCGACGCTTCTTCAGCTTTGAACCCGGGGCGAAATGGCATGGCTTTGCAGGCTATGCGGAGGATCAGTATTTTGTCGACCCGTGCAAACTGCTGCTGACCACGCCGGGCATTGATGCTGAAACCGGGCGCTATACCGACTTTGGTATCCCGGCCACCATTCTGGCGCACTATCTGCGTGAGAACGGCATCGTGCCGGAAAAATGCGATCTCAACTCGATTTTGTTCCTGCTGACGCCTGCCGAAAGCGAAGCCAAAATGGCGCAACTGGTGGCGATGCTGGCCCAGTTCGAACAACATATCGAAGACGACACGCCGCTGGCGGATGTGCTGCCGACCATCTTTAACAAATATCCGGTACGTTACCGCGACTACACCCTGCGCCAGTTATGCCAGGAGATGCACGATCTGTACGTCAGTTTTGACGTGAAAGATCTGCAAAAAGCGATGTTTCGCAAAGAGAGCCTGCCTGCGGTGGCGATGAATCCGCAGGATGCCAATAGCGCTTTTATTCGCGGCGATGTTGAGTTAGTTCGTATTCGTGACGCTGAAGGGCGTATCGCGGCAGAAGGCGCGCTGCCATATCCTCCGGGCGTGCTGTGCGTCGTGCCGGGCGAAGTGTGGGGTGGGGCGGTACAGCGCTACTTCCTGGCGCTGGAAGAGGGCGTCAATTTGCTGCCCGGCTTCTCGCCTGAGTTGCAGGGAGTTTACAGCGAAACTGATGCCGATGGGATTAAACGGCTGTATGGCTATGTGCTGAAATAAGTTCGCGTTATCCGGCCTACGGGGCGACTCCCTTGTAGGCCGGATAAGCATTAGCGCCATCCGGCGTAAAGATTAGTGCGCGATAGTCTGCGCGCCTGCCGGAACGCGAACGTGTTTGTATTTAAACAGCGCTACGAACGCAAAGGCCAGAACCAGAGAGTAGCCTGCGAAAATCAGCCACACGGTCTGCCAGTCGGTAATGCCGTTCAGGGTGTAGTGTTCCACCACTTTACCGCTCACGACGCCGCCAAGGATACAACCGAAGCCGTTAGTCATCATCAGGAACATGCCCTGCGCACTGGCGCGGATTTCAGGGCGTACCTCTTTTTCCACAAACACCGAACCGGAGATGTTGAAGAAGTCGAAGGCGCAGCCGTAAACAATCATCGACAGAACCAGCAGCACGGTACCGAACGGCGTTGGGTCGCCATAAGCGAACAGGCCAAAGCGTAGCATCCAGGCCACGATACTGATCAGCATGACGTTCTTAATACCGTAACGGCTTAAGAAGAACGGAATGGTCAAAATGAACAGCGTCTCGGAAATCTGCGAAATCGACATCATGACCGAGGCATGCTGCACGATAAAGCTGCTGGCGAACAGCGGATCTTTATCAAAGCTGTGCAGGAAGGTGTTACCGAACATATTGGTAATTTGCAGCTCGGCGCCCAGCATCATGGAGAAGATAAAGAAAATCGCCATGCGTTTGTTTTTGAACAGCGCGAAAGCATCCAGCCCCAGCATTGAAGTCCAGCTCTGGTTCTTCTGCTGTCTGGCAACCGGAATGTGCGGCAGCGTAAGCGTAAACAGTACCAGAATAACGGAAAGCGCCGCGCCGATGTACAGCTGCATATGGCTCAGTTCAAAGCCAGAGAAGCTTACGCCCCACATCGCCATAATAAAGCCGATGGTGCCCCAGATACGAATAGGCGGGAAGTCGGTGACGATGTCCATCCCTGCGGATTGCAGGCGGTAGTAGGAGATGGTGTTGATCAACCCTAACGTTGGCATATAGGCCAGCGAGTTAAGCAAGATCACAAAGAACATGGCGCCTGGCGTGGTCACTTCGGCAGCCATGAACAATGTTGCAGCGCCAACGACGTGGCAAATGGCGTATACCCATTTCGCACTCAACCATTTGTCGGCCACAATCCCTAACAGCGTGGGCATAAAGACAGCGGCAATCCCCAGCGAGCTATACACAGCACCGATGGATGCACCGTCGAATTTAAGGGTGACAAACATATATGAGCCGAGGGTGGTAAGCCAGCTTCCCCACAGGCAGAACTGCAGAAAGGAGAGGACTTTCAGCTGCAGCTTAAGATTCATGTTAATTTCCTCACACCATATAGCGGATGAATGTTTTAAAAGGCACATTTGCCGTTGCAATATGATGTGATTCTATCAATGAGGAAAGGGTATTTTTTGTTACCTGTGACAAATATTTGCAAACAATTTCTAATTGCAAAGCAAAAGAGTGATGGAGTTAACACTTTTCGGCCTTCCCGCCCCAGTGCGATCGGGGGCGGGAACGGCGAGATTACTTCCGACGATAGGATTTCTGGGTGGCATTGACCTTATACAGATAGCGACGCGATTCCGCAGAAGGATGCCGCGTGGTTAATGTCTGGTACACATCGCCCGGGGACATACTGTTGATAATGTTTGCCGCCTGAACCTTATCGTTAGAGAAAACGCGCAACACGCTGCCTGCACCGCCGTTATAGGCGGTGATCACCGCGTAACGACGCGATGTTGGATTATCAATGCCGCCTAAATAGACATTGTTGAGCATCGCCAGATAAGCGGTGCCGGTATCAATGTTGCTGGCAGGATCGAACAGGAAACTGCGGCCTGGCGTGCCCGATTTCCCCTGTGAACGGAATACGTCCTTCCCGGCGGTGTGCTGTACTACCTGCATCAGCCCCAGCGCGTCGGAACGGCTGACCGCATACGGGTTGAAAGAGGACTCGGTTTGCATAATCGCCAGAATCAGCGACTCATCGACGCCGTATTTGCGTGCGGCCTGGCGAACCATGCCAACATATTTATGCGCACGTTTATCCAGGTGGTTCGGCACCAGATTGATCGTCACGCTGTAGATGATGCGCAGACCGTTACTGCGACTCTTAAGACGCGTTTTCAGCAGATAGTCAGCGAAGTTGGTTGCGCGTCCCTCCCAGCGAATGGGTTGCCCGGTATTATCGACCACCTGACCATACAGGAACGGCTCTCTGGAGATCTGAATATCATCGACGTCGGAGTAGAGGTCGACCGAACCGGGATCGTCGCCCATTAACAGCGTCTTGATGATCGCGCGGCGCAGGTGCGCGGCGGGCTCTGTTCCGGCAATGGTTTCGACGGTGATGGTACCGTCGTCAAAGTTGATGTGGCTGCGGGTCTGATACTGGTCAGTGTACTTCACGTAGTCCTTCGGACCCGCGATCAACACTTCCTTGAACCCCCACAGATTCTCAATGTTATGGGCAAACTGCCCCATCAGAATATCAAAACCGTTGGTATCCTTGACCCAGGCTTCGTTATAGGTATCGCCTTTTTTGGTCGAACTGGAGCAGGAGATGAGCAACGGCGCAACAAGAGCAAGCGCGAAAAATTTTTTCATCATTCCGGGAGTGCGTGTTGTGTTTGTTGTTGTATCGTTTTGCCGGATGGCGGTGCAAGCACCTTATCCGGCCTACGAGATTGCCAGCAAGAGATGCTTATTTTTTCTCTTCCGGCGTATAGCCTTCAATATGCACGTCTTTCCCTTCAAACAGGAAGTTGATCATCTCCTGCTCCAGCAGTTTGCGGTGCTCGACGTTCATCATGTTGAGTTTCTTTTCGTTGATCAGCATGGTTTGCTTATGCTGCCACTGCGCCCACGCTTCTTTAGAGATCTCGTTGTAGATGCGTTTCCCCAGTTCGCCCGGGTACAGCTGAAAATCCTGGCCTTCCGCTTCACGTTGCAGGAAAGTACAAAAAATGGTTCTGCTCATAAAAAATCCTCTTTATCGACCGGGGTGCTCAAACCGGCGCGCCGGTACGTAACTGCTGTAACAAACGCTCCACGGGGGCCGCCAGTCCGACCGACGGCGGTTGCGCTAAGTTATACCAGAGCGCGTTGCCTTCATCCATGCACTTGGTGAATGAAGACACGGGAAGCCACATAGGCACAATATCTAAGTGGAAATGGCTAAACGTGTGGCGAAAAGCATTAAGTTGACTGAGATTATCGGCCTGAATATGCCGTTGCGCCAGCCACTGACGCAAGCCATCTTCATCCTCAAACTGAGGAAAACAGTATAATCCGCCCCATAAGCCGCTCGGCGGACGCTGCGCCAGAAACACGTCGTCATTATGCTGCAACAGCAAAAAATAGCCTGTACGCTCCGGCAGCGTCTGTTTTGGCTTCTTGCCGGGGTACAGCGACCAGCTCTCGTTCGCGGCGGCAACGCAGCCATTCTGGAGCGGACACAGCGAACATTTCGGCCTGGAGCGCGTACACACCATAGCGCCTAAATCCATCATCGCCTGGTTAAAACGCGCCACGCCGTTGGCAGGCGTAACCTGTTCGCTCAGATCCCACAGCCGTTTCTCAACCTCTTTCTTCCCCGGCCAGCCGCTGACAGCATAGCAGCGTGCCAGCACGCGTTTAACATTGCCGTCGAGAATCGGAAAATGTTTATCCAAAGAGAGCGAGAGAACCGCGCCGGCGGTGGAGCGGCCTACGCCGGGCAGGGCGGCGACCTCGTCGAACGTTTCCGGGAACCGGCCGCCGTGCAGCGTCGCCACCTGTTGCGCCGCCTTATGCAGATTGCGCGCGCGGGCGTAGTAGCCGAGGCCCGTCCACAAATGCAGAACCTCATCCAGCGGCGCGTTGGCTAAATCCGTCACCGTTGGAAAGTGCGACATAAAACGTTCGAAATAGGGGATAACTGTCGCAACCTGCGTCTGTTGCAACATCACTTCCGAGAGCCATACTTTGTAGAGCGTCTTGTCAATTTGCCAGGGCAGGGTTTTCCGCCCGTATTTATCGTACCAGCCCAAAACCTGAGCCGAAAATTGAGACGCTTGCATGGTCACCGCTTTAAAATTGCTGGGGGCAAGATTGCAGCACAGAGGCAACGAGGTGTAAACCGGAACTTTCCTGTGATCACTCTCTTCCTTTACTTGCATCCGGCAACTAACTTTGGATAATGCCCGTTTTCGGAACTCAATCACAAGCAGACTTAACTTTTATGAAGAACGACGTCATTTCACCGGAATTTGATGAAAACGGCCGCCCGTTGCGCCGAATTCGTAGCTTTGTTCGTCGCCAGGGGCGACTGACGAAAGGGCAGGAACACGCGCTGGAAAACTACTGGCCGGTGATGGGCGTTGAATTCAGCGAAGAACCGGTGGATTTCGCCACGCTGTTTGGCCGCGACGCGCCGGTTACGCTTGAGATTGGTTTTGGTATGGGCGCCTCGCTGGTGGCGATGGCGAAAGCCCGCCCGGAACAAAATTTCCTCGGTATTGAAGTGCATTCGCCTGGTGTTGGCGCATGTCTGGCGTCTGCGCACGAAGAAGGCGTGGGGAACCTGCGTGTGATGTGTCATGACGCGGTTGAAGTGCTGCATAAAATGATTCCTGACAATTCTTTATCGATGGTTCAGCTCTTTTTCCCTGACCCGTGGCATAAAGCGCGTCATAATAAACGCCGTATCGTTCAGGTTCCGTTTGCCGAACTGGTGAAAAGCAAACTGAAGCTGGGCGGTGTGTTCCATATGGCGACCGACTGGGAAGCCTATGCGGAGCATATGCTGGAAGTGATGTCCTCCATCGACGGGTACAAAAACCTGTCAGAGAGTAACGATTATGTACCGCGCCCGGAATCGCGCCCGGTAACCAAATTTGAACAACGTGGTCATCGTCTTGGCCACGGCGTATGGGACTTAATGTTCGAGAGGGTGAAATAATGGCAAAGAACCGTAGTCGTCGTCTGCGTAAAAAAATGCATATCGACGAATTCCAGGAATTAGGGTTTTCGGTTGCATGGCGTTTCCCGGAAGGCACTTCTGAAGAGCAGGTTGATAAAATTGTCGATGACTTTATCAATGACGTTATTGAGCCAAATAAACTGGCGTTTGACGGCAGCGGTTATCTGTCCTGGGAAGGGCTGATCTGCATGCAGGAAATCGGCAAATGCACCGAAGAACATCAGGCGATTGTGCGTAAGTGGCTGGAAGAACACAAACTTGAAGACGTGCGCACCAGCGAACTTTTCGACGTTTGGTGGGACTAATAAAGCATACGGGGCCAGCATTTGCTGGCCCGATTTGTCTTGAGGGAAAGTTATGATGCGCAAAACGCTGCTGGCGGCAGTTCTTTCGTTGACGGCGATGGCCGCACACGCAGATTATCAATGCAGCGTCACTCCGCGTGACGATGTGATTCTTAGCCCGCAAACGGTTCAGGTAAAAGGCGAAAACGGCAACCTGGTGATCGCGCCGGACGGCAATGTGATGTTTAACGGCAAACAGTACACCCTTAGCGCCGCGCAGCGCGAACAGGCGAAAGATTACCAGGCGGAATTGCGCAGCGCGCTGCCGTGGATCGATGAGGGCGCCAGAAGCCGCGTCGAGAAAGGCCGCGTGGCGCTGGATAAAATCATCGCGCAGGAAGTGGGCGAAAGCAGCAATATGCGTGGTCGATTGACCAAACTCGATGCGCAACTGAAAGAGCAGATGAACCGCATCATTGAGCATCGTACTGACGGCCTGACCTTCCACTACAAGGCGATTGATCAGGTACGCGCCGACGGCCAGCAGCTGGTGAATCAGGCGATGGGCGGCATTTTGCAGGACAGCATTAACGAAATGGGCGCGAAAGCGGTGCTCAAAGGCGGCGGTAATCCGTTGCAGGGCGTGCTGGGTAGCCTCGGCGGTCTGCAAACGTCGATTCAGAACGAATGGAAGAATCAGGAAAAAGACTTCCAGCAGTTCGGCAAAGATGTGTGCAGTCGCGTTGTGACGCTGGAAGACAGCCGCAAAGCGCTGGTGAGCAGCCTGAAATAAAACTCTTGTCTATGGCACAGCGCCTGCTGTGCCGTTTTATGTTGTCATATCCCGCCGTTTTGATATCCATCTCTAAAAACCACAAACGTAAAAAGATATTTATCTGGTTAATTGGAAGACGTCACATTATTCATCTTCGACATTGGGATAATGCGTCAAATTCACGTAACTGGAGAAATAAAATGGAGTTTTTCAGGAAAACGGTACTCGCCGCTCTGGTAATGGGTTGCAGCGGCGCGGCGCTGGCTTTGCCGAATGTCACTATTCTGGCGACCGGGGGAACCATTGCCGGTGGCGGTGACTCCGCGACAAAATCAAATTATACGGCGGGTAAAGTTGGCGTCGAAAGCCTGGTGGACGCGGTGCCTCAGTTAAAGGATATCGCAGTTGTAAAAGGTGAGCAGGTCGTCAATATCGGTTCGCAGGATATGAACGATGAAGTCTGGTTAACGCTGGCGAAGAAAATCAACACCGACTGCGATAACACCGACGGCTTCGTGATCACCCACGGTACCGATACGATGGAAGAGACGGCTTATTTCCTTGACCTGACCGTCAAGTGTAATAAACCGGTAGTGCTGGTCGGGGCGATGCGTCCGTCCACGTCAATGAGCGCCGACGGCCCGTTCAACCTCTATAACGCCGTGGTTACTGCGGCGGATAAAGCGTCCTCGAATCGCGGCGTACTGGTGGTGATGAACGACACTGTGCTGGACGGCCGTGACGTCACCAAGACCAATACCACCGATGTCGCCACCTTCAAGTCTGTGAATTACGGGCCGCTGGGCTACATTCACAACGGTAAAATCGATTATCAGCGTACGCCAGCGCGCAAGCACACCACTTCCACGCCGTTTGACGTTTCTAAGCTGACTGAGCTGCCGAAAGTCGGGATTATTTATAACTACGCGAATGCGTCCGATCTGCCGGCGAAAGCGCTGGTGGATGCGGGGTACGAAGGGATTGTGAGCGCGGGCGTGGGTAACGGCAACCTGTACAAAACGGTTTTCGATACGCTGGCGACTGCTGCGCATAAAGGCACAGTTGTCGTGCGTTCTTCTCGTGTACCGACTGGCGCCACCACGCAGGATGCTGAAGTCGATGACGCGAAATACGGGTTTGTCGCTTCCGGTTCGTTGAACCCGCAAAAAGCGCGCGTGCTGTTGCAACTGGCGCTGACGCAAACCAAAGATCCGCAACAGATCCAGACGATGTTTAATCAGTATTAATCGGTGAAGGTGGCTGCGCTTATCGCCCTAACCCTGTAGGCCTGATAAGCGCAGCGCCATCAGGCAATTTGCCGGATGGCGGCTCAAGGCCTTATCCGGCCTACATCTTCACCCGCCATCACTCCGCCAGAAACAGCTCCAGAAGGGAGTTTAAAAACAGCTTGCCGTGTTGGGTAATCTGCCAGTGCTGCTCGCATTCGGTGAGATACCCCTGGGCGATGGCCTCGTCGAGCTGCTTACGAATTACCGCTTCGGCAAGCCCGGTATACTGCGTAAACTCTGCCCGGGGAGCCGCTTCCAGTAACCGAAAACGGTTCATAAAGAACTCAAACGGCTTGTCGGCCTGTTCGACATCACGCTGGCTTTCCAGATAGCGCCCCTGCATATAACCGCGCGGGTGACGCGTTTTGGTGGTGCGCAGGATGCGCCCGTCCGGGAAGGTCACTTTACCGTGCGCGCCGCAGCCAATTCCGAGATAATCGCCAAAGCGCCAGTAGTTCAGGTTGTGCTGACACTGATAACCCGGCCTGGCATACGCGGAGGTTTCGTACTGCTGATAACCTGCCGCCGTCAGCAACTGGTGGCCTTGCTCGAAGATATCCCACAGCGCGTCATCGTCTGGCAATACCGGCGGGCGTGAGCCGAACAGCGTGTTAGGTTCGATAGTCAACTGATACCACGAAAGATGCGGCGGATTGAGCGCGATGGCCTGGCGCAGGTCGCCCAGCGCCTCTTCCAGCGTTTGATCCGGCAGGCCGTGCATCAGATCCAGGTTGAAGCTGCGCAGCCCCAGACTGCTCGCCAGATTCGCTGCCCGCTTCGCCTCTTCCGGGCCGTGAATGCGCCCGAGGCGTTTTAGCTTCGGCTCACTAAAACTCTGCACGCCGATGGAGATACGGTTTACCCCGGCGCGTTGGTAATCAACGAAACGGTCGGCCTCTACCGTCCCCGGATTCGCCTCCATCGTGATTTCTGCATCCGCCGCCAGCGGCAGGCGCGCCCGCACGCCGTCCAGCAGCGTTTGCATTGCCGAGCCTGAGAGCAGGCTCGGCGTACCGCCGCCAATAAAAATGGTCTTTACTTCGCGTCCCTGCGCATATGCCACGTTGGTATCGAGATCGCTCAGCAGGTGCTGAACATAATCATCGTGCGGCACTTCGCCTTTCAGCGCATGCGAGTTGAAATCGCAGTACGGGCATTTCTGCACGCACCACGGGATGTGAATATAAAGACTCAGCGGCGGCAGCTTAACCATTGCGTAAGGCGTCCAGCAGCAGCTTCAGCGCCTGCCCACGGTGGGAGATCGCGCTTTTTTCTTCACGGGTTAACTCGGCTGCCGTTTTACCTTCCGACGGAACAAAGAAAATAGGGTCATAGCCGAAACCGCCATTGCCCGCCGCTTCGCGGGTAATCATTCCTGGCCAGCTTCCGTGGCACACCAGCGGCGTCGGGTCTTCTGCATGGCGCATGTAGACCAGCACGCAGTGGAAGCGCGCCTGGCGCTTCTCATCCGGCACCTCCCGCAGGGTATGCAGCAGTTTTTCCAGGTTACGCTGGTCGGTGGCGTCTTCGCCGGAATAACGGGCGGAGTAAATACCCGGCGCGCCGCCCAGCGCATCAACGGCCAGGCCGGAGTCGTCGGCAATGGCGGGCAGACCGGTAGCTTTTGCGGCATGACGCGCTTTCAGAATCGCATTTTCGATGAACGTCAGACCGGTCTCTTCGGCTGAGTCAACGCCCAGTTCGGTTTGCGCGATGACATCAAGCCCAAAATCGCTCAACAGTGAGGCAAGCTCACGCACTTTACCGGCATTGCCGGTAGCGAGGACAACTTTTTGCATAGGATACCTAATCAGTTAACGCCGCGATTTCTGGCGGGATCTGTTGCGGATGAATGATTTTAACCTGTTTGTGGCGGCCCAGTTCGCCCTTTTCAATGACGACCTGGCTTTTCGCCACGCGGAATTGTTTGCCAAGAAACTTCACCAGATGGCTGTTGGCCTGGCCATCAACCGGCGGGGCGGTAATGGCGACTTTCACTTCGTCGCCATGTAAACCCACAATACTGTCACGGCTGGCTTTTGGCTGAATATAGAGCCGTAAAATCAGACCGTCAGCGCAGGGTGTAACGGCACTCATAGCGCCATCCACAGCCCCGGCAGCAGCATATTGCCTGTCGCCTGTAAGACTTCAGCGATGCCCATGTTGATAACATACAGCAGCAGAACCAGGATCATCGGCGAGAAGTCGATGCCGCCCATCGAAGGGAGCAGACGACGAATCGGGCGCAGCAAAGGGTCCGCCAGTTGAAGCAGAACGTATTCAATCGGGCTGCGGCCCTGGCTCACCCAGCTCATGATCGCCATCACCAGCAGTACCCAGAAAATCAGCAGGCCGATGGTTTTCAGGACGATAAGTATGGCGGCGATCCAGATAATCGGCTGGAACGTCACGACCATGAAAAGCACTATCGCTTTGATAAAGCTCAGAATAAATGCCAGCAGCATGGAGGCGCTATCAATCGGCCCCATTGGCGGAATAATACGACGCAGCGGCCCGATAATGGGTTGAGTCGCTTTCACCACAAACTGTGAGAAAGGGTTGTAAAAATCACAGCGAGCCCACTGCATCCATACGCGCAACAATAGCACCATGGTATACAGTTCAATTACCGTTGAGAGCAGGAAGGTCAACGTCTTCATGGCGTTCCTCAGTTTTCCTTAATTTTTTGTGTAATCACGCGCACCAAAAATAGCGGTGCCGATGCGCACCATCGTGCTACCTGCCGCAATTGCGGCGTCCATATCATCCGACATACCCAGAGAAAGGGTATCAACGCCAGGATAGCGCGTTTTCAGCCCGGCAAATGCTACAGCCATTTGGCGTGCAACTTCAAACTGCCTTACATAATCTGACTCAGGGGCGGGGATCGCCATCAGTCCGCGCAGCCTGATACCGGGAAGCTCAACAACGCTTGCCGCCAGAGCGTCCAGTTCCGTAAGCGGAATCCCGGACTTGCTGTTCTCATCGCTGATATTAATTTGAATCAGCACGTTCAGCGGCGGCAGACCTGCCGGGCGCTGTTCGCTCAGACGGGCGGCGATACGCAGACGATCGATCGTATGGCACCAGTCAAAATGCTCTGCCACCAGACGACTTTTGTTGGACTGCAAGGGGCCAATAAAGTGCCATTGCAGCCCTTCGACGCCGCTTTCTTTGAAGTGGCGAATTTTCTCTACCCCTTCCTGAACATAGTTTTCGCCAAACGCCCGCTGCCCGACCGCGATGGCTTCTGCGATGGCGCTCGCAGGCTTGGTTTTACTCACTGCAAGCAGCGTAACTTCTTCTGAAGACCGCCCGCAACGCGTCGCGGCGGCTGAGATTTTGTCCCGGACATGTGCCAGGTTATGCGCGATATCGTTCATTTTCCGAGGATGTTCGTATGGATATGGAAGAAATAGTGGCCCTTAGTGTAAAGCATAACGTCTCGGATCTACACCTGTGCAACGCATGGCCTGCACGCTGGCGTAAACGGGGAAAAGTGGAAATAGCCCCGTTTAGCAGCCCGAATGTCGAGGTTTTGCTGTCACAATGGCTTAACGACGCGCAGCGCCGGGCGTGGCAGGCGGATGGTCAGCTCGACTTTGCGGTGTCGCTGCCGGGCGAACTGCGGTTACGCGCCAGCGCTTTTCATCACGAGCAGGGCGCATCGCTGGCGCTGCGGTTGTTGCCCACTACGTGCCCGCAACTGGACGCGCTCCAGACGCCTGCCGCGCTACCCGCGCTCCTTGGCGGCGAGAACGGACTGATTCTGGTGACCGGGGCGACGGGAAGCGGGAAATCCACCACGCTGGCGGCAATGGTGGAATACCTCAACCAGCATCTCGATGGTCATATTCTGACGCTGGAAGATCCTATTGAGTACCGCCATACCAGCCAGCGCTGCCTGATTCAGCAGAGGGAGGTTGGCGTACACTGCCGCTCCTTTGCCGCCGGGTTACGCGCTGCACTGCGTGAAGACCCGGATGTGATTTTATTAGGCGAACTGCGCGACAGTGAGACCATTAGCCTGGCGCTGACGGCGGCGGAAACGGGGCATCTGGTTCTGGCGACGCTACAT
Source organism: Citrobacter sp. CK198 (assembly GCF_030333295.1). Classification (NCBI taxonomy): domain Bacteria; kingdom Pseudomonadati; phylum Pseudomonadota; class Gammaproteobacteria; order Enterobacterales; family Enterobacteriaceae; genus Citrobacter; species Citrobacter sp. CK198. The sequence goes on from NZ_JAOWGE010000036.1 coordinate 21,896, forward strand.
ACGCGCGGCGCGGCACAGGCGGTAGAGCGGCTGGTCGACTCCTTTCCGGCGCAGGAGAAAGATCCGGTACGCAGTCAACTTGCGGGCAGCCTGCGCGCCGTGTTGTCGCAGAAGCTGGAAACCGACAGGCAGGACGGACGCGTGGCGTTATTTGAACTGCTCATCAACACGCCAGCGGTTGGCAATCTTATTCGGGAGGGGAAGATTCACCAGTTGCCCGGCGTTATTCAGACCAGCCAACAGGCGGGGATGCAGACGTTTGCCCAGAGTCTGCAACAGCGGCAGGCGCAGGGCAGGCTTTAGCGAACGGTTGTGCCGGATGGCGGCCGATGGCCTTATCCGGCCTACAAGCGTGCCCGTAGCCCGTAGGCCTGATAAGCGAAGCGCCATCAGGCGTTGATATGGAAGCTAATTTGTCAGCCTTAACGCTGCTCGCCATCAGGCAATTCGTATCAGTAACCCTGCTCGAAATAGCTTTCGAGGATGATGACGGCCGAGGCGGAATCCACTTTGCCTTTGTTGAGTGCGCGATAACCGCCCTGTTCAAACAGGCCAGAGCGCGCTTCTACGGTGCTCAGGCGTTCGTCATGCAGCGTAACCGGTACGCCAAAACGGCCATGAATGCGGTTGGCGAACTTGCGGGCGCGAGCGGTGAGGGGCTGCTCTGTGCCATCCATATTGAGCGGTAGCCCGACAATAATTTCATCCGGCTGCCACTCTTTCAGCAAACGCTCGATAATGTTCCAGTCTGGCGTTCCGTCCTGCGCTTTTATCGCTGGCAGCGCGCGGGCGGTGCCGGTGATGCGCTGTCCTATCGCTACGCCGATACTTTTGGTGCCGAAATCAAATGCGAGTAAGGTTCCGCTCATCAGGCATGCCCCGCCACACCAGGCATGGTCAGAATATCAATTCCGATTAATTTGGCCGCGTCGCGCCAGCGGTCGGCAATCGGCGTTTTGAACAGAATATTGAGATCGGCAGGGGCCGTGAGCCAGGCATTATCCATCAGCTCTTGCTCCAGTTGACCTTTATCCCATGATGAATAACCCAGCGCCACCAGCACCTCAGAGGGTTGCTCCGGTGTGCCTAACGTCTCCAGCACGTCGCGGGATGTGGTGATCACCGTATTGTCAGAAATACGAATACTGGACGAAAAGCGGGAGGGCGGAGTATGTAAAATAAATCCCCGATCTTCCGCCAGCGGCCCGCCGAGCATTACGGCTTTATCCAGACGAATTGCCGGATCGCGCGGTTCAGGCGTAATCTTCAGTTTTTCCAGAATCCCTTCAATCTGTAGATTTTCCAGAGGTTTATTAATGATAATCCCCATTGCGCCATCTTCATTGTGTTCGCAAATGTACACCACGGAGCGGCGGAAAATTGGGTCCTGGAGAGCAGGCATGGCAATAAGAAAGTGATGCTGTAAATTCATTGTCAGAGGTTCTGTATCCGGGTTCAAAAAAGCAACAGCGTCCAGTATGTGGGGAAAGCGCGAAGATGTCACCCTCTGAAAATAGCTTTGCCGGATGGCGGCTTCGTCTTATCCGGCCTGTGGGGTGAAATTCCAGGTCGGATAAGACGCGAAGGCGTCGTCATCCGGCAACTAATTTACTTCTGCAAACGCGCCTCAATGGCATCCATCAGCATTCCGGTAATCGAAACCGGGAACTCCGCTTCAATTTCACGAATACAGGTTGGGCTGGTGACGTTAATTTCGGTAAGACGATCGCCGATGATATCCAGACCCACAAAAATCAGCCCTTTCGCTTTCAGGGTTGGGCCAATGCGGCGGGCGATTTCCCAGTCGCTGTCGGTAAGCGGGCGCGGTTCGCCGCGACCACCGGCCGCCAGGTTGCCACGGGTCTCGCCGCCCTGCGGAATCCGCGCCAGGCAGTACGGAACGGGTTCGCCGTCAACAACCAGCACGCGTTTGTCGCCGTCTTTAATGGCAGGCAGGTAGTTCTGCGCCATGCAATAGCGGGTGCCATGCTCGGTCAGCGTTTCGGCGATCACGCCGAGGTTGGGGTCGCCTTCCTTCACGCGGAAGATAGACGCGCCGCCCATGCCGTCCAGCGGCTTGAGAATGATGTCGCTGTGCTTCTGCCAGAAGGCTTTCAGCTGCGCTTTGTTGCGCGTGACCAGCGTTTCCGGCGTCAGGTCGGAGAACCAGGCGGTGAACAGTTTTTCGTTGCAGTCGCGCAGGCTCTGGGGCTTATTGACGATCAGCGTGCCTTTCTCTTCCGCGCGCTCCAGAATATAAGTGGCGTAGATAAATTCGGTATCGAATGGCGGATCTTTACGCATCAGGATGACGTCCAGATCGGCCAGCGGCAGATCCTGCTCGTCGTTGAACGTATACCAGTTGTCATAGTTCTGCTCTACGCTCAGGGTACGCGTGCGGGCGCGAGCCTCACCGTTGATCAAATACAGATCGGCCATCTCCATGTAATGAAGTTCGTAGCCACGACGTTGTGCTTCCAGCAGCATAGCGAAGCTGGAATCTTTCTTGATGTTGATGCTTGCGATGGGGTCCATCACGATGCCGAGCTTGATCATTGTTCTTCTCCGTTAGCCCAGATCGCCAAAACGCACCTGTAGCGCGGTAATGGCGGTGAGCGCAGTTGTCTCAGTACGCAGAACGCGAGGTCCTAACAGGATATCAGTAAACTGGTAGCGGGCGGTCATGGCGATTTCATCTGCCGACAAACCGCCTTCCGGGCCAATCAACAGGCGTACGCGCTCCACGGGGAGCGGCAGGGTGTTGATACTGGCGCTGGCGCGCGGGTGAAGGTTCAGTTTCAGCCCCTCGTCCTGCTCGGCGCACCAGGCTTCCAGATCCATTGCCGGGCGAATTTCCGGCACCCGGTTACGACCGCACTGTTCGCAGGCGGCAATAGCGATTTTTTGCCACTGCTGGCGCTTCTTGTTCAGACGTTCGCTGTCCAGTTTAACGCCGCAGCGCTCAGAAAAAAGTGGCGTAATGAGGCTTACACCCAGTTCGATCGATTTCTGGATAGTGAATTCCATTTTTTCGCCGCGCGACATCACCTGGCCGAGGTGAATATGCAGCGGGGATTCACGATCGTCGAGGGTGGCGCTGAGCACTTTTACATCGACGCTTTTTTTGCTGGCGTTGGTTATCTCGGCGTCAAACACCTGATTGCTGCCGTCAAACAGCTGGAGCGCCTGGCCTGGCCCCATACGTAGCACGCGTCCGATATGGTTGGCGGCGTCTTCACACAGGGAGAACTGGCTGCCGGATGTGATGGGTTCAGGGTGATAAATGCGGGGAATGCGCATAATAGAAAAATCCGCGTCATCTCCCCACGCCATCTGATCGCGTGGGGCAGGGTTAAAAATATTCCCGCTAGTGTAGGTTAGCTCTTTTGCGCCTGGCAAGCGCGTTGCACGTATGGATTGTGGTTCCCTTGTACCCTGGCGATGCGTTCGTCGCGCTCGCACTCCCAGTCCGTGACCGGATACAGCTTGTTCCAGGCGTTGAAAAGCTGCGTTTGCTGACGGGAGAGCGTCAGATTGTACTGGTCGCGCATATAAAAGTAGGTACGGGCGATCGCACCACGGGCGCGAGCAGGCGGTTCGGCGATTTTTTCCTTGAAATTGACCTTCATGGCGCACTGGCCGTACTGACCTTCGCCGCCATTCCACTGGCTGTACATGAAGTTGCCGCGATCGCCATTCACCTCGCCGACGGCGGGTTGCAGATTGTGCATGTCGCTCTCCATCTTGCGGTAGACAGGATCTTTCGCACAGTTTTTTCGCCCGCCGTCCTGCCAGCACTGACGCTGGTGGCCGAACTGCCAGGCGGGTACGACGTGTTCCCATTCAATGCGGCTGGCGCGGTTTTCATTTTTTCGGACTTTATAGCCGCAGGAGGCGAGATCCACGACGCCTTTTTTACCCTGCCAGTTAATTTTACACCCGCAGTAGAAATCGCCGGGAACATCGGCATTGACTTTTACCCCGGCGGTTTTGGCCTGAGAAAAACTGTTGATGCCTGTAGCCAGCACCTGCCCTGAGAGCATCATCGCCAACAACGCTGCGGCAAAAGAGAAATTACGGTACATCACGAACTCCGTGTCAAAACGAGCCCGCAACGTAGCGAAAGTTGTTCTTGTATGCAATCAGGCAGATCAGAAAAGTTCCTGATTATTCTGGCGATTATTCAGCAATAAGCGGTTCGCCGCAGTGAACGCAGCGGTAGGTGGCTTCACCGCGCACGATGCGATTATGGCGGCGCACGGTGAGCTGATGCTGCTGACATTTACAGCGGTAGGTAAAGGTATTGCGGCGAACGGATTGCAGTTCAAACTGATGCGTGCGTCTGGCAGGGACGCCCAGTACGCTTTCCATCATCCATTTCCACTCTTTGCCGTGCGGCGCAACCCGGCCAAAATGCTTCCAGACCAGCAAATGCGCCAGTTCGTGCGGCACCACTTCATTAACGAACGCGTCGACGTTTTCCATCAATAGCACAGGATTGAGACGGATTTCGTAGGTTTGTAGCCATGCTGTTCCCGCAGCAGTTCCACGTTGTTGATAAACCAGCCTGGGTTCCGGGTAATGACGTTCCAGTTTGAGATTGGCCTGGGCGAGTTTTTCCCGCAGGCTGCGCATGACGGCTTGCTGGACAGCGATAGGGAGACGGGAGGTTTTCATAACGACAGAGGATAATGGGAGGTGATGGAGACTGCAAGAGGGACGCTTCACCCCGCTAAGTTTTGCCGGATGGCGGCCGACAAACCGCGCTGCGTTCAACTGAGTGCAGTAGGCCCGATAAGCTTGCGCCATCGGGCACTTACCGCTAATTATCAGCGTTAGTCGTGAGCGCCGATTTCGCGCAGCTTACGGCCTTTCATCAGGTTACGTTCAATGTGTTCCAGAGAGACGTGTTTGGTTTCAGGAACCAGCCAGATGGTCAGGATGATGAAGAACAGGTTCAGACCGGCATAGACCCAGAAGGTGTTTGCGTTGCCCAGCGTGTTGAGCATGGTCAGGAACGTTGCGCCGACGATCATATTGGCGATCCAGTTGGTGGCGGTAGAGCAGGTGATACCGAAATCGCGGCCTTTCAGCGGCTGAATTTCAGAGCACAGTACCCAAATCAGCGGGCCGGCGCTCATCGCGAACCCGATGATAAACATCAGCAGCATGGCGATAGCGAAGTATTGCGCTGACGGCGAGTGAATGCCGATATGCATCATGGTGCCGAGAGTGCCCATGCCGATAGCCATGACCAGGAAGCCCAGCGTCAGCGTTGGTTTACGCCCCCAGCGGTCTACCAGGCCGATAGCGATAAAGGTGGCCAGCACGTTCGTCAGGCCAACGATAACGGTGCCCCACATCTGCTCGGTGGTATTGGTATAACCTGCCAGTTCAAAGATTTTCGGCGCGTAGTACATGATGACGTTCATCCCGGTGAACTGTTGCATCACCTGCAAAAGCACCCCGAGGAACACCGCGCGACGGAAGTTACTGTTCTCTTTAAACAGCGCCCAGCCGCTCTGTTTTACTTGCAGACTTTCACGGATCTCATCCAGCTCGCGTTTGGCTTCTGCGCTGGTATCGCGCAGGCGCAGCAGTACGCGTTCGGCATCAATAAAGCGACGTTTCGCCGCGAACCAGCGCGGGCTGTCCGGCAGGAAGAACACGCCGATCAGCAGCAGAATGGCCGGAATGATGATCACGCCCAGCATCCAGCGCCATGCGCCGCTGTAGCTGAACGCGGTGTCAGACAGATAGGCGCCAAGAATACCGATGGTGATCATCAACTGGTACATGGAGATCATACTGCCACGAATTTTCTCCGGCGCGATCTCAGACAGGTACAGCGGGGCGGTGTAGGACGCGACGCCAACGGCCAGGCCTAACAGCACGCGGGAAACGATCAGCACCTCAACGTTAGGCGCGGCGGCGGAAAACAGCGAACCGGCCACAAACAGGATCGCGCCGATCATCAGGCTTTTCTTACGACCTAATTTGAAGGAGAGCCAGCCGCTGCCGACGGCACCGACGGCGGCGCCGAACATCATCGAACTGACCACCCACTCCTGAGTGTGCGCGGTAATCTGGAATTCGTCAGTGATGAAGGGTAAAGCACCGGCGATAACGCCGATATCCAGGCCAAAAAGTAATCCTGCCAGGGCTGCAAGAAAGCAGACAAAAAATGTCATGGCCTTGTTTGAACGCCCCTGTTTTTTATTGTCAGGCATGATGCCTCCGGTTGGGTTGCCAGTTTTGTTGATGCTAAGGGTAGGTGAGTGGCCCGCAAAAATATGTGATTCGAATCACGTTAGTGTAATCGTTTACACTAGCATTTGATGGTGGAAGTAATTAATGCTTTGAAAACATAGAGGTAAGTGAGGCGATTTGTATCGCGAATACGCACATTTAAGACTTAACTGAAAAAAATGTAACATCAGAAGAAAAACGATCATGCAAAAGGATTATTTTCAAAGCGTGGCTTATAGAATGGAGGGTAAACGGTTTCATTAATCGCCGGGTGACGGCTACGCCAAAACGACAGAACCTGTAGGCCCGTGCAAGCGAAGCGACTCCGGGCAAAAGATGCGCGCACAAATACAAAAGGCCAGCACGAGGCTGGCCTTAAAAAAAGCAACGTCAGTAAATTACTTCAGACCTGCGGCATCACGCAGCAGCTGCGCCTTGTCGGTTTTTTCCCACGGGAAATGTTCGCGGCCAAAGTGACCGTATGCAGCGGTTTCTTTGTAGATCGGGTGCAGCAGATCCAGCATCTGAATCAGGCCGTACGGACGCAAGTCAAAGAATTCGCGTACCAGCAGGGTCAGCTGTTCAGAAGGCACTTTTTCAGTACCGAAGGTTTCAACCATGATAGAGGTCGGTTCAGCCACGCCGATAGCGTAAGAAACCTGAATCTCACAACGGTCAGCCAGACCTGCGGCAACGATGTTTTTCGCAACATAACGCGCGGCGTAGGCTGCGGAACGGTCAACCTTAGACGGGTCCTTACCGGAGAATGCGCCGCCGCCGTGACGCGCCATACCGCCGTAGGTATCCACGATAATCTTACGACCGGTCAGACCGCAGTCGCCCATCGGGCCGCCGATAACAAAACGACCGGTTGGGTTGATGAAGAATTTCGTCGACGCGTTCAGCCATTCTGACGGCAGGATCGGCTTGATGATCTCTTCCATCACCGCTTCCTGAAGCGATTTCTGGTCAATTTCTTCAGCGTGCTGAGTAGACAGCACTACCGCGTCGATGCCGACAATTTTGCCGTCGTCATACTGGAAAGTGACCTGACTTTTCGCATCCGGGCGCAGCCACGGCAGCGTGCCGTTTTTACGCACTTCAGCCTGACGCTGTACCAGACGGTGCGCGTAGGTGATCGGCGCTGGCATCAGCACGTCAGTTTCATTGGTCGCGTAACCGAACATCAGGCCCTGGTCGCCCGCGCCCTGTTCCAGCGGATCGGCACGGTCAACGCCCTGGTTGATATCCGGGGACTGTTTGCCGATAGCGCTCAGCACGGCGCAAGAGTTGGCGTCAAAGCCCATGTCGGAATGCACATAGCCAATCTCACGGACCGTGTTACGGGTGATCTCTTCGATATCAACCCATGCGCTGGTCGTGATCTCACCGCCAACTAAAACCATACCGGTTTTAACGTAGGTTTCGCATGCGACGCGCGCTTTCGGATCCTGTTCCAGGATCGCATCCAGCACGGCATCAGAGATTTGGTCAGCAATTTTGTCAGGATGCCCTTCTGATACGGACTCGGACGTAAAAAGGTGTTTTGCCATGTTTTATTTCACCTAAGGAGAATTTGGTTAGCTCAAACTGTTGTGTGGAATAGCCAAAGCAGAGGATTCTACCAAGGCTTGCAGGTTGATGACACTAGCAGTCTGAGTGTTAATCAGTATGGATGGATTAACATCTGGATGGCTATTTTAGGTCACTTCTTCACCCGATTTCCAGTTTTTTTTGAATCAACTCCCGTTGCGTTGAAAACACGACTGGAAATTTTTCAGGACACTGCTGGCAATGTGCGCATTTATGCTTTGCATTTTTCCCCTCTTGTCGGTATAAAACGCGGCGCGCGGCTCATACTAAAAAGCACACGACGGATTCCTCGTGTCGCCACTTCCAGCCGGGCTAAAACGTTGCTTTGGCTTAGAGGCTTGTCTTACGGGGCGGCCGTGGAGGTGATACGAGATAATGAACCGTTGTATTCTGCTGAATCTGTCGCACCGTTCTGGTGTGCGCATGTCCCCCGCAATCTGCATCTCTGCTTTGCATACCTGCCGATGTTATACCCATCTCGGCGCTTCTCAGGACTCCAGAGCCGGTCGGTAACGGAAGACTGAACAAGGGCGCTCTTGTTGAAACAAGAGTTTTCTCGTGGTTTCGCCGAACCGTCATACTTAAGTTCGGTTACGTGTTTTACAATGATATGAAAAAGAAACCGGTCGCGCAGGCGGAGCGTCAGCACTATCTGCTGGAAAATACGTCTGTTTATGGGTTGTTATCGCGTCTACGGATTGCGATAGTAGTCAACTGTTTTACACTTGTTAATAAAATTTGAGGTTCGCTATGTCTGACGACATGTCTATGGGTTCGCCTTCGTCAGCAGGCGAACAGGGTGTACTACGCTCCATGCAGGAGGTTGCAATGAGCTCCCAGGAAGCCAGCAAGATGCTGCGTACTTACAATATTGCCTGGTGGGGCAATAACTACTACGACGTCAACGAACTGGGACACATCAGCGTGTGCCCGGACCCTGACGTCCCTCAGGCGCGCGTCGATCTCGCCAAACTGGTGAAAGCTCGCGAAGCGCAAGGCCAGCGTCTGCCTGCGTTGTTCTGCTTCCCGCAGATCCTGCAACACCGTCTGCGCTCCATTAACGCGGCGTTTAAACGCGCGCGTGAATCCTACGGTTATAACGGCGACTACTTCCTCGTTTATCCGATCAAGGTCAACCAGCACCGCCGGGTGATTGAATCGCTGATTCACTCCGGCGAACCGCTGGGGCTGGAAGCCGGTTCGAAGGCGGAGCTGATGGCGGTTCTGGCGCACGCCGGAATGACCCGCAGCGTGATCGTCTGTAACGGCTACAAAGACCGTGAATACATCCGTCTGGCGCTGATTGGCGAAAAGATGGGCCACAAGGTCTACCTGGTCATCGAGAAGATGTCAGAAATCGCTATCGTGCTGGATGAAGCCGAGCGTCTGAACGTGATCCCGCGCCTGGGCGTGCGTGCGCGTCTGGCCTCGCAGGGTTCCGGTAAATGGCAGTCTTCCGGCGGCGAAAAATCCAAATTCGGCCTGGCGGCGACGCAGGTGTTGCAACTGGTTGAAACCCTGCGTGAAGCCGGGCGACTGGACAGCCTGCAACTGCTGCATTTCCACCTCGGTTCGCAGATGGCGAATATCCGCGACATTGCCACCGGCGTGCGCGAATCCGCCCGTTTCTACGTTGAATTGCATAAACTGGGCGTCAACATTCAGTGTTTCGACGTCGGCGGCGGTCTGGGCGTGGATTACGAAGGAACCCGCTCGCAGTCTGATTGCTCCGTGAACTACGGCCTGAACGAATACGCCAACAACATCATCTGGGCGATTGGCGATGCGTGTGAAGAACACGGTCTGCCGCACCCAACGGTGATCACCGAGTCTGGCCGTGCGGTAACTGCGCACCATACCGTGCTGGTATCGAACATTATCGGCGTGGAGCGTAACGAATATACCGTGCCTACCGCGCCTGCCGACGACGCGCCGCGCGCGTTGCAGAGCATGTGGGAAACCTGGCAGGAGATGCACGAGCCGGGCACCCGTCGCTCGCTGCGTGAATGGCTGCACGACAGCCAGATGGACCTGCACGACATTCACATTGGCTACTCTTCCGGGACGTTCAGCTTGCAGGAACGCGCCTGGGCGGAACAGCTTTACCTGAGCATGTGCCACGAAGTACAGAAACAGCTGGACCCGCAGAACCGTGCGCATCGTCCGATCATTGATGAGTTGCAGGAACGTATGGCGGACAAAATGTACGTCAACTTCTCGCTGTTCCAGTCAATGCCGGATGCGTGGGGTATCGATCAACTGTTCCCGGTGCTGCCGCTGGAAGGGCTGGATCAGGTGCCTGAGCGCCGCGCGGTGCTGCTGGACATCACCTGTGATTCCGATGGCGCGATCGATCACTACATCGACGGTGACGGCATCGCCACCACTATGCCGATGCCGGAGTACGATCCAGAAAACCCGCCGATGCTCGGTTTCTTTATGGTCGGCGCCTATCAGGAGATCCTTGGCAACATGCACAACCTGTTCGGCGACACCGAAGCGGTTGACGTGTTTGTCTTCCCGGATGGCAGCGTGGAAGTTGAGCTGTCTGACGAAGGGGACACCGTGGCGGATATGCTGCAATACGTACAGCTCGATCCGAACACGCTGCTGACCCACTTCCGCGATCAGGTGAAGCAGACCGGTCTGGACGATGCGCTGCAACAGCAGTTCCTCGAAGAGTTTGAGACGGGGCTGTACGGGTACACTTACCTGGAAGACGAGTAGCCGCTGATGCCCGGTGGCGCTGCGCTTACCGGGCCTACGAATATAGGCCGGATACGGCGAAGCCGCCATCCGGCAGAATGCTATACTCACTTGAACCCGTATGAATTAACGGCGATAATTCGCCCCAATAAGCGATTTACGAATCAATCCCTTCCTCGTCGGGTTTAACGACGCGGAGGGGATTTTTTTTCATCTGTTTTTAATGTATCGACTTTAAAAGAGGTCAGGACATGAGCACTTTAGGTCATCAGTACGATAACTCCCTGGTTTCCAACGCCTTTGGCTTTCTGCGTCTGCCGCTGAATTTCCAGCCTTATGACAGCGACGCCGACTGGGTTATCACCGGCGTACCGTTTGATATGGCGACTTCCGGTCGTGCGGGCGGCCGCCACGGCCCGGCGGCAATCCGTCAGGTTTCCACTAACCTGGCCTGGGAGCACAACCGCTTCCCGTGGAACTTCGACATGCGCGAGCGTCTGAACGTTGTGGACTGTGGTGACCTGGTCTATGCGTTTGGCGACGCGCGCGAGATGAGTGAAAAATTGCAGGCGCATGCGGAGAAACTGCTGTCAGCCGGTAAACGTATGCTCTCCTTCGGCGGCGACCACTTCGTGACCCTGCCGCTGCTGCGCGCTCATGCAAAGCACTTTGGCAAAATGGCGCTGGTGCATTTTGACGCGCATACCGACACCTACGCGAACGGCTGCGAGTTTGACCACGGCACCATGTTCTACACTGCGCCGAAAGAGGGGTTGATTGACCCGAACCACTCCGTGCAGATTGGTATTCGTACTGAATTTGATAAAGACAACGGTTTCACCGTGCTGGATGCCTGCCAGGTGAACGATCGCGGCGTGGATGACATCATCGCGCAGGTTAATCAGATCGTTGGCGATATGCCGGTCTACCTGACCTTTGATATCGACTGTCTGGACCCGGCGTTCGCACCGGGCACAGGGACGCCGGTGATCGGCGGCCTGACCTCCGATCGCGCCATTAAACTGGTGCGCGGTCTGAAAGATCTGAACATCGTCGGGATGGATGTGGTGGAAGTGGCTCCGGCTTATGACCAGTCCGAAATCACCGCGCTGGCTGCGGCGACCCTGGCGCTGGAAATGCTCTACATTCAGGCGGCGAAAAAAGGCGAATAAGTGCTTCCCCCTCTCCGTCATCAGGAGAGGGGTTTTAACTTAAAAGATGTTAAACGGATATTCCACGTAAGCGCGAATCTCGTTGCCGCTAACGTTATAGTCGCTGGCGTTGCTGGACACGCGTAATACGGAATAGCGCAGCTTCAGTTTCAGGTCTTTTGCCATGCCGTCCTGAACCTGGTATTGCACCTGGTTGAACCACTCGTGCTCTTTGCCGTTGCTGGTTGCCGATGTTTTGATGTTATCGCCGCGAACATAAGCGGTTGTCCAGCTCAGCCCCGGTAAACCGAGACCGGCAAAATCCAGTCCATATGACGCCTGCCAGGAACGTTCGTCTTCACCGTTAAAATCAGACCAGTAAGAGTTCGCCAGCCAGATGGTGTTGCCGCCATCGCCGACGCCGCCCTGATCGCGATAGCTGCCGTAGTGATAACCGGTGCTGCCGCTGCTTTGCTGATACGCCACTTTAAAGGTATGAATATCCCAGATATAACTTGCCGCCAGGCTCCAGATGCTGTTGCTGCGGCCAGTATTCAGGCTATCGGCGTAACCGGAATCCAGACGTGAGTTGTAGCCGTTGAAGTCCAGCACCAGCTGCTGTCCGGTGCTGAAAGGCTGTTTGAAGTTCAGCCCCAGATACTGTTTGTTCAGCACATCTTCGACGTGCGAGGCATACAGGGCGCCGCTGAACTGATCGTTAAACTGGTAGCTCGCGCCGCCGAAAGAGAGGCTTTTCAGGCCGCTGTTGTGGCGGTCGTCGCTTTTGCGCTGCTCGTCGGTGAAATAACCGGCATTAATCTCCAGACCGTCGATCTCTCTGGAGGTCAACATGGTGCCGGTGAAGCTTTCAAACAGCAGACGGGAATCGTCGGCGTAGACGATCGGGAGCTGCGGACGCTGGTTGCCGTAGCTCAGGACGGTGTTGGAGATGCGCATTTTGGCGGTTGCGCCAAATTTTGCCAGATCGGATTTCGCGCGGCCGTCGCTGTCTTGTTTGAAGAAGTCGATACCGCCTGCGCCACTGCGGCCACGGCCGCCGTCCAGACGCACGCCATACTGCGCAATACCGTCAACGCCAAAGCCGATCAGACCTTCGGTATAGCCGGATTCAAAGGTGGCGACAATGCCCTGGCCCCATTCGGCTTTGTCCTGTACGCCGCCCTGATAGTCGCGGTTAATCCAGGCGTTACGTAAAAAGAGATTTAAATGGCTGTCATTAACAAAACCCTGGCTGTCGGATTGTTGGCTGGCAATGGCAGGCAATGCGGCGAATAAACTTAATGCGATTAACGATATTTCTTTTTTCACTGAGGGAACTTCTCTTTATGGATAATATCAAATTGAATTGCTGCGTTACGGATAGTTACCTGAATAATTATTGATTGCAAACATTTTGTGACAAAGGCTTACAGCCGTTGGCGTGCCGGCCATATCGGGGCTGGACTATTTTATATTTTGTCTGTGGCGTTAAAAGAAGTGATAAAACATGCCGGGGAATATAAATACTAAAATAATTCTCTATCAGAGAATAAAACGTCGAATATATCGCTACTGTTTATATTCTGATATTTAACGTTCTGTGCGCTTAAGTTATCAATTTATGCGTTATAAGAATGGGGTAATTACCATTTGAGCGCTATTCTGTCTGCCGGGAGAATATTTAGCCAGGAAGATTGTTTCCGTTCACCTGATGTTCAATATTCCTCTGAAGACTCAGTACCCGTGAACGTGCAAGGGAGGCTCGCCGCCGCCTCCCTTGCAACCCAGGCTCTCCGGCAAGGAAAATCGCCGCTGCGCGGTTCATTCGCCTTATTCCGTCTGCCTTTCGGGTCGGGGCCGAGCCTGCCGTCAACGTCTCATCGATTTTCCCGCCGGGAGCCAGGATTGTTAAGGAGGCGGCGACGAGCCTCCTTAACACGTTCGCAAATGCTATGGTTTCAGACAGGTAACGAACATAAGGCGAACGGAACAGCTAACAAGAGCTACATGTTGCTCTCGTTTTTATTTAATACCGTCTGCCGCCATTCGGTCACGAATATGCTGGGCGCGTTCGGCGGAGGCCGGGTGATCGTCAAACATGGAGCTTTGACGTCCCGCTTCCAGCTTCGCCAGTTTCTCAAAGCTGGTTGCCAGACCGGCCGGACTGATGCCGCGTTTGCGCAACAAGTCATAGGAGTAATCATCCGCCTCGGACTCCTGGCGCTGGGAGAACTGTGAGTTCACCAGTTTCTCGCCAAGATCGCCCAACTGTGACTGCGACAGACTGCCGACAATACCGCCAGCGGAAGCGGCTGCGGCGCGAACCGCGTTAGTCCCCAGCGCAACCTGCATCCCTTTCTTCACATGGCCGAGCGCAACGTGTCCCATTTCGTGGCCGATGACCGCCTCCACTTCGTTATCGGTCATGATGTCCATCAGGCCGCTATAGACGCGGATACAGCCGTTCGCCATTGCAAACGCGTTAACGTCTTTCGCCACATAGACTTTGTAATTCACCGGCTGGCCGTTGATATTGTCGCCGAGCGCAGAGGCGATTTTGCTCAGTCGCTTCGCGTATTCGCTGCTGGCCGGGGCGATCGTCGCCTTGCTGTCCATTTCCGTACATGCCTGGTCGCTGAGCGCTTTTACTTGCTCATCACTGAGGCTGTAAGCCTGAAAAGCGCCTGCACCTGAAGCGAGCAGTCCATTGGAGTCCATATTCTGGCAACCGGTCAGAACCGTCGCCATGCTCATAGCAAGCAGTAAAGCGCGAATTTTCATGTTTTCTCTTCCGCACGAAATCAGGATTGTTCTAAAAGTGCGCCTTGTGTCGATGAACCAGCGCCACGCTAAGTATAAAGAAAAGAACGACAAGGGGGTGAGCAGATTGCGCAACATGCGAACACGATCCGGAGATTTCTGAAGCGGCGAAAGGATGCTCCATGTACATGGCTCGCGGCTTGGGTTACATTGTTGGCACTTTTTTCCGGCGTAGCCCAAAACGCGCTGTCGTCAAGTCGTTAAGGGCATGGCCTTCATCATCCGATCTGGAGTCAAAATGTCCTCACGTAAAGAGCTTGCCAATGCTATTCGTGCGCTGAGCATGGACGCAGTACAGAAAGCCAAATCCGGTCACCCGGGTGCCCCTATGGGTATGGCTGACATTGCCGAAGTCCTGTGGCGTGATTTCCTGAACCACAACCCGCAGAACCCTTCCTGGGCTGACCGTGACCGCTTCGTGCTGTCTAACGGCCACGGCTCCATGCTGATCTACAGCCTGCTGCACCTCACCGGCTATGACCTGCCGATGTCTGAGCTGCAAAACTTCCGTCAGCTGCACTCCAAAACGCCGGGCCACCCGGAAGTGGGTTACACCGCAGGTGTTGAAACCACCACCGGCCCGCTGGGCCAGGGGATTGCGAACGCGGTCGGTATGGCGATTGCGGAAAAAACACTGGCGGCGCAGTTCAACCGTCCAGGCCACGATATCGTGGATCACTTTACCTATGCCTTCATGGGCGATGGCTGCATGATGGAAGGTATCTCCCATGAAGTCTGCTCTCTGGCAGGAACGCTGAAGCTGGGCAAACTGATCGCGTTCTACGATGACAACGGTATCTCTATCGATGGTCACGTTGAAGGCTGGTTCACTGATGACACCGCTAAACGTTTCGAAGCCTACGGCTGGCACGTTGTGCGCGGTATCGACGGTCACGATGCTGAAGCGATTAAACGCGCGGTTGAAGAAGCGCGTGCCGTTACTGACAAACCGTCCCTGCTGATGTGCAAAACCATCATCGGTTTCGGTTCCCCGAACAAAGCGGGTACGCACGACTCTCACGGCGCGCCGCTGGGCGATGCTGAAATCGCACTGACCCGCGAACAGCTGGGCTGGAAATACGCGCCGTTCGAAATCCCGTCTGAAATCTACGCGCAGTGGGATGCGAAAGAAGCCGGTCAGGCAAAAGAAGCGGTCTGGAATGAGAAATTCGCCGCCTATGCAAAAGCCTTCCCGCAGGAGGCCGCTGAATTTACCCGTCGTATGAAAGGCGAAATGCCGTCTGACTTCGACGCGAAAGCGAATGAATTTATCGCTAAGTTGCAGGCTAACCCGGCGAAAATTGCCAGCCGTAAAGCGTCTCAGAATGCGATTGAAGCGTTTGGGCCGCTGCTGCCTGAGTTCCTCGGCGGTTCCGCTGACCTGGCGCCAAGCAACCTGACCCTGTGGTCGGGTTCTAAAGCCATCAACGAAGATGCTGCGGGTAACTACATCCATTACGGCGTGCGCGAGTTCGGTATGACCGCCATCGCTAACGGCATCTCCCTGCACGGTGGTTTCCTGCCATACACCTCTACCTTCCTGATGTTCGTGGAATATGCCCGTAACGCGGTGCGTATGGCTGCGCTGATGAAACAGCGTCAGGTGATGGTCTACACCCACGACTCCATCGGTCTGGGCGAAGATGGCCCGACTCACCAGCCGGTAGAGCAGGTGGCTTCTCTGCGCGTAACGCCGAACATGAGCACCTGGCGTCCGTGTGACCAGGTTGAATCCGCAGTGGCGTGGAAATACGGCGTTGAGCGTCAGGACGGCCCGACCGCGCTGATCCTCTCCCGTCAGAATCTGGCGCAGCAGGAACGTACCGAAGAGCAGCTGGCGAACATCGCGCGCGGTGGTTATGTGCTGAAAGATTGCGCCGGTCAGCCGGAACTGATCTTCATCGCAACCGGTTCTGAAGTTGAGCTGGCCGTTGCCGCATGGGACAAACTGTCTGCCGAAGGCGTGAAAGCGCGCGTGGTCTCCATGCCGTCTACCGACGCGTTCGACAAGCAGGATGCCGCTTACCGTGAAGCCGTACTGCCGAAAGCGGTTTCCGCTCGCGTGGCAGTAGAAGCGGGTATCGCTGACTACTGGTTCAAATACGTGGGCCTGAATGGCGCTATCGTCGGCATGACCACCTTCGGTGAGTCTGCGCCTGCTGAGCTGCTGTTCGAAGAGTTCGGCTTTACCGTTGATAACGTTGTCGCGAAAGCAAAAGAACTGCTGTAATCACGATACAACACCGAACGGGTCGCTCAGGCGGCCCGTTTTTTATAAAGGGATTATAAATAATTTAGTTCAGACAAGTGGCTATATTTGATCTAATTCACATATTTGATATTTAGTGATTTGATGTAATTGTGATGAATGACACATAAATACGGTTGCTTTTTATTTTTATGTTTTTAACTATCTGTTTTTATTGAGTTCTAAAAAAACACTTTCTCCTTCTTCGCATTTTTCCCCTCGATTGATTTCGCTTTGCCGCGCGAGTATTTTGTTTTTAACGATAAGCAGTACCCTATATAAATAAGGATAATTTATGCGGCTGATTGATTATTTCCCTGAATCGTCAATAGCAATAAAAAATGCAGCGACTGACTGGCGCGAAGCAATTGATTTTTCCATGTCCTCTCTGCTTTCTCATGATTATGTTAACTCACGGTATATTCAGGCCATTAAAGAGTCCACATTAACCAATGGACCTTATTATATTCTGGCTCCAGGCGTCGCAATGCCGCATGCGCGTCCTGAATGTGGTGCTTTAAAAACGGGGATGTCGTTAACACTCCTCCGGCAAGAAGTGAAGTTTACAGAAGATGATCCGATCAAACTATTAATCGGCTTATCCGCCGCAGATGCGGACTCTCACATTGGCGCTATTCAGGTGTTAAGTGAATTATTATGTGAAGATGAAATTCTTACTGAGTTGTTAACAGCGACATCTGAAAAACAGCTAGCGGATATTATTGCTCGCGCATAATTAATTTCTCCTCTACAGGATATTATTATGGAACACAAGTCTGCTCGTGCAAAGGTCCAGGCTTTTGGGGGCTTTTTGACTGCAATGGTCATTCCCAATATCGGCGCATTTATTGCCTGGGGGTTTATTACTGCCTTATTTATTCCAACCGGTTGGCTACCGAATGAACATTTCGCCAAAATAGTTGGCCCTATGATCACCTATTTGCTGCCAGTAATGATCGGTTCTACTGGCGGCCATCTGGTGGGCGGGAAACGAGGCGCGGTGATGGGGGGAATTGGTACGATTGGCGTCATTATCGGCGCGGATATTCCTATGTTCCTCGGCTCAATGATCATGGGGCCACTTGGTGGGCTGGTGATTAAACATATCGACCGACTGCTGGACAAGCGTATTCCCGCTGGCTTTGAGATGGTGATTAATAACTTCTCTCTGGGTATTGCCGGGATGCTCCTGTGCCTGCTGGGGTTTGAGGTGATTGGCCCGGCAGTGCTTATCGCGAATAATTTTGTGAAAGAGTGTATTGAATCGCTGGTGCATGCCGGTTATCTGCCGCTGCTGTCGCTTATTAACGAACCCGCGAAAATTCTCTTTCTGAATAACGCGATTGATCAGGGCGTCTATTACCCGTTGGGGATGCAGCAGGCGTCGGAGACGGGGAAATCGATTTTCTTCATGGTGGCCTCTAACCCTGGCCCGGGATTAGGGCTGCTGCTGGGCTTTACCTTCTTTGGCCGTGGTATGAGCAAAAAATCCGCGCCGGGAGCGATGATCATCCACTTCCTGGGGGGGATTCACGAGCTGTACTTCCCGTATGTATTGATGAAACCGTTAACGCTGATTGCGATGATCGCTGGCGGGATGACGGGAACCTGGGTATTTAATCTGTTAGGCGGCGGACTGGTTGCAGGCCCAAGTCCAGGTTCGATTTTCGCGTACCTTGCGCTGACGCCGAAAGGATCTTTCCTGGCCACGATCGCGGGTGTAACGGCGGGAACGCTGGTGACCTTCATCGTGACTTCGATCATCCTGAAAATGGAAAAGAGCGTTGAAACGGAGAATGAAGAAGACAATTTCGCAGAGTCTGCGAAAGCCGTGAAAGCAATGAAACAGGAAGGCGCATTTTCTTATAAGAATATTAAACGTATCGCTTTTGTCTGCGATGCCGGAATGGGTTCCAGCGCGATGGGGGCAACGATATTCCGTAAGCGTCTGGAGAAAGCCGGTCTGGTGATTGCGGTGGCTCATCATGCTATCGAAAATGTTCCTGATGACGCCGATATTATCGTGACGCATGCCAGCCTTGAGGGCCGCGTTAAGCGTGTGAGTAATAAGCCCACGGTGTTAATTAAAAATTACATCGGTGACCCACTGCTGGATGAATTATTTAAAAAACTCATCGCGGATTAGCATCATCAATTTTTCGGAGTAACTATGAAGACCAAAGTCGCTGCTATTTATGGTAAGCAGGATGTTCGCATCCGCGAGTTTGAATTGCCTGAAATTACAGATAATGAACTGTTAGTGAGTGTAATATCAGACAGCGTATGTTTATCGACATGGAAAGCCGCCACGTTAGGTAGCGAGCATAAACGTGTGCCTGATGACTTAGAGAATCACCCGGTTATTACTGGTCATGAGTGCGCAGGTATTATTGTTGAGGTGGGGAAAAACCTGACCGATAAATATAAAAAGGGACAACGTTTTGTGTTGCAACCGGCGATGGGGTTGCCCAGCGGATATTCAGCGGGATATAGCTATGAATATTTTGGCGGCAATGCGACGTATATGATTATTCCTGAGCTGGCGATTAACCTCGGCTGTGTTTTACCGTATCACGGCTCCTATTTCGCGGCGGCGTCACTGGCAGAACCCATGTGCTGTATTATCGGCGCATACAATGCGAACTACCACACGACGCCTTATGTTTATGAGCACCGCATGGGGGTGAAACCCGGCGGTAATATTGCGCTTCTGGCGTGTGCCGGGCCGATGGGGATCGGCGCCATTGATTATGCCATCAACGGTGGTATCCAGCCTTCGCGAGTGGTGGTGGTCGATATTGATGAAGCCCGTCTGTCACAAGCGAAAAAACTGCTGCCGGTCGAGCTGGCAGCGGCGAAGGGGATTGAGCTTGTTTATGTGAATACCTGCGGCATGGAAAACCCGACGGCAAAACTGCGTGCGCTAACGGAAGATGCGGGTTTCGATGACGTTTTCGTTTACGCCGCCGTCCCGGCGGTGGTGGAAATGGCCGATACACTGCTGGCTGAAGACGGTTGTCTGAACTTTTTCGCGGGCCCAACGGATAAAGATTTTAAGGTTCCGTTTAACTTCTACAACGTGCATTACAACAGTACCCATGTTGTGGGAACGTCCGGCGGTTCGACCGATGACATGAAAGAGGCCATTGCGTTAAGCGCCACAGGGCAATTACAGCCTTCGTTTATGGTAACGCACATTGGTGGGCTGGATGCCGTCCCGGAAACGGTGCTTAACCTGCCCAATATTCCGGGAGGGAAAAAACTCATTTATAACGGCGTGACCATGCCGCTGACCGCTATCGCCGATTTTGCCGAAAAAGGAAAAACCGACCCGTTATTCAAAGCGCTGGCGCGTCTGGTTGAAGAGACGCACGGCATCTGGAATGAAAACGCGGAGAGATATTTGCTGGCGCAGTTTGGCGTAGATATTGGGGAGGCGGCGGCATGATGTCTCTGGCGTGGCCGCTTTTTCGGATTACGGAACAGGCAGCGCTTGCTGCCTGGCCGCAAACCGGATGCGGCGATAAAAACAAAATCGATGGACTGGCGGTGACAGCCATGCGTCAGTCATTAAATGAAGTCGCCATGCGGGGCAAAATTGTTATCGGCGAAGGCGAAATCGACCATGCGCCGATGTTGTATATCGGTGAAGAGGTCGGAACCGGGACAGGGCCGAGCGTGGACATCGCCGTCGACCCGATTGAGGGAACGCGCATGGTGGCGATGGGGCAGAATAATGCGTTGTCCGTGATGGCGCTGGCGCCGCAGGGGAGCCTGCTGCATGCGCCTGACATGTATATGCGCAAACTGGTGGTTAACCGTCAGGCGAAAGGGGCGATTAACCTCGCGTTATCGCTGGAAGAGAACCTGAGTAATATTGCCGCTGCGCTGAATAAGCCGCTCACGTCGTTGCGTATGGCGACGCTGGATAAACCGCGCCATCAGGCGGTTATTCAGCAGGCCGCGCAGCTTGGCGTCAAGGTGTTTGCCTTGCCGGATGGCGATGTCGCCGCCAGCGTATTAACCTGCCAGCAACATCATCCGTTCGATGTGATGTACGCTATTGGCGGCGCGCCGGAAGGGGTGATATCAGCCTGCGCCGTGAAGGCGCTTGATGGTGATATGCAGGCTGAGTTGATTGACTTTTGTCAGGCGAAAGGTGAAACGGCGGAACACCGATTGATCGCGAACGATGAGTTACGCCGCTGTAAGCAAATGGGTGTCGCGGTGAACCGGGTTTATACGCTGGATGAACTCGTGGGAAGCCAGGATATTCTGTTTTCAGCAACGGGCGTAACGGGAGGCGATCTGTTACATGGCGTGCAGAAAACGGAAAATGGCGTCAGTACGCAAACATTACTGATCGGCGGCATCGATCGAACGTGTAATATAATAGACTCTCTGCATTGCTGGTGATTTATCGAGAAACGCATGACGACGTTGACAGAAGATGATGTACTTGAGCAACTGGACGCTCAGGATAATTTACTTTCGTTTATGGCAACCGCAAATGACATCCTGTTGCAGGCCATCAAAAATTTTCTGCCGTCATTATTCGTCAATAACGATGAAGAAATCGTCGAATATGCAGTGAAGCCGTTACTGGCTCAAAGCGGCCCGCTTGATGACATTGATGTGGCAATACGTTTGATTTATGCGTTGGGAAAAATGGATAAATGGCTGTATGCCGATGTGATTCACTTCTCTCAGTTTTATCAGTATTTACGTGAACAGCGTGAAATCCCCCGTTTTTCTGATGATATCACCTGGGATTTTATGAGTAACGTCAATAGCATAACGACGAATGCCACACTCTACAATTCGTTGAAATCAATGAAGTTTGCCGATTTCGCCATCTATTCAGAAATACGTTTTGTCACCATGATCAAAACCGGGCTGGCTTTAGCGGTAACGACGATATTAAGGGAATTAACACCGTGAAAATATCGCTCCAGATTAATGGGCTGATGACTGACGCCTGGTATGATGACGATGAAGTAGAAAATGTCCATAAACCGCTGTTACGGCATCTGGCAACATTAAACGCGAAAACACCTGAGCGCCGCACCGTTATTTTTCTGAGCGCCCCGCCAGGAACAGGAAAGTCAACGCTCACCACCTTCTGGGAATATCTGTCGCGTAACGATCCAGAATTACCGACGATCCAGACGCTGCCGATGGATGGCTTCCATCATTATAATTGCTGGCTGGATGAGCATGAACTGCGCGCCGCTAAAGGTGCGCCTGAAACCTTTAACGTTGAAAAACTGGCGAGTAATTTACGTCAGCTCCATGAGCAAAATGCAACCTGGCCTCAATATGATCGCCAACTGCATGACCCTGTCGAAAATGCCATTCAGGTGACGGCGCCTGTCGTTATTATTGAAGGAAACTGGCTGTTGTATAACGCGCCGTCCTGGCGCGAGCTACGGCAGTATTGCGATTATTCACTGTTTATCCGCGCGCCTGCCGATGTGCTGCGCGGCCGTTTAATCGCACGTAAACAGGCAGGAGGGCTGAGCGAAGAGCAGGCGCAGATATTTTTTGACCGTACCGACGGGCCTAACGTTTGTCGGGTGCTGGAAAACAGCTTACCTGCGAGTCTTACGTTAGAGATGACGGCAAAGGGTGAGTATCGTCTTGCATAGACGCTGGCTCACGTACTTCCTGATATAAATCAGGATTTGTGACGCGGCAACGAAAAGATATTGCTACGCTTATTCGCCATTCTGGAATATGGAATAAATTGGGCGCTGAAGGGGGCGAAAGTGTGATGCAGGTCAGATAACTGGCTTCTTTGACTGGACAATCATTCCTTTTATTCCTCGTTTCGCTTATTCTAGCTGAAGCGTTTCAGTCGATTAAATGTTCGACAAATAATCAATCAGTCGCAGTTTGCGACAGGTAAGGTTTTCCTCGACGATTTGCTGGATTACTCTGTCAGCCTCATCTGAATCGGGATAGCCTTGCAGGAGACCTATGACCGTACGCGTAGCGATTAATGGCTTTGGTCGCATCGGGCGTAACGTGGTTCGTGCTTTGTATGAATCAGGACGCCGGGCGGAAATCAGCGTGGTGGCAATCAACGAACTTGCGGATGCTGCGGGCATGGCGCATTTGTTGAAATATGACACCAGCCATGGACGTTTTGCATGGGATGTTCGCCAGGAGCGCGAGCAGCTCATCGTCGGCGACGACACGATTCGCATTTTGCACGAGCGAACGCTGGATGCGCTCCCCTGGCGCGAACTGAGTATTGATGTCGTGCTGGATTGCACGGGCGTGTACGGTAATCGTGAACACGGCGAGGCGCATCTTGCCGCTGGCGCGAAAAAAGTGCTCTTTTCACATCCCGGCAGCCACGATCTTGACGCCACCGTCGTGTTTGGCGTGAACCAGGATCAATTGCGTGCGGAACACCGCATCGTATCGAATGCGTCCTGTACCACGAATTGCATCATCCCCGTCATTAAATTGTTAGATGATGCATACGGCATTGAGTCGGGAACCGTCACGACGATCCACTCCGCTATGCACGATCAGCAGGTGATCGACGCGTACCATTCCGATCTGCGACGCACCCGCGCCGCCAGCCAGTCGATTATTCCGGTTGATACCAAACTGGCGGCGGGCATTACGCGAATTTTCCCGCAGTTCAACGACCGTTTTGAGGCGATTGCGGTACGCGTACCGACCATAAATGTGACGGCGATCGACTTAAGCGTGACGGTGAAAAAGCCGGTAAAAGCCAATGAAGTCAACCAGTTGCTGCAAAAAGCAGCACATGGGGCATTTCATGGTATAGTTGACTATACGGAATTGCCGTTGGTCTCGATAGATTTCAACCACGACCCGCATAGCGCCATCGTTGATGGCACCCAGACACGGGTCAGTGGCGCCCACCTGATCAAGACATTGGTCTGGTGCGATAATGAATGGGGCTTTGCTAACCGAATGCTCGACACGACGTTAGCGATGGCCGCAGTTGGTTTCAAGTAGGACATTCCATGCGCAAAATCCTTCAAAAGGATGAAGCGCATGACGTCTGCAAAACTTTATGAATCAATGAGAGGATTCACCATGTCTGTAATTAAGATGACCGATCTGGATCTTGCTGGTAAACGTGTTTTTATCCGTGCGGATCTGAACGTTCCAGTTAAAGAAGGGAAAGTAACCAGCGACGCGCGTATTCGCGCTTCCCTGCCGACCATCGAACTGGCCCTGAAACAGGGTGCGAAAGTGATGGTTACTTCCCACCTGGGTCGTCCTACCGAAGGCGAGTACAACGAAGAATTCTCTCTGCTGCCGGTTGTTAACTACCTGAAAGACAAACTGTCCAATCCGGTTCGCCTGGTAAAAGATTACCTGGACGGCGTTGAAGTGGCTGCCGGTGAACTGGTGGTTCTGGAAAACGTTCGCTTTAACAAAGGCGAGAAGAAAGATGACGAAGCCCTGTCTAAGAAATACGCTGCGCTGTGCGACGTATTCGTGATGGACGCTTTCGGTACTGCGCACCGCGCTCAGGCTTCTACCCACGGTATCGGTAAATTCGCCGACGTCGCTTGCGCAGGTCCGCTGCTGGCGGCAGAACTGGATGCGCTGGGTAAAGCGCTGAAAGAACCGGCTCGCCCGATGGTGGCTATCGTTGGCGGTTCTAAAGTGTCTACCAAACTGACCGTTCTGGACTCCCTGTCCAAAATCGCTGACCAACTGATCGTTGGCGGCGGCATCGCAAACACCTTCGTTGCCGCTCAGGGCCACAATGTGGGCAAATCCCTGTACGAAGCTGACCTGGTTGACGAAGCGAAACGCCTGCTGACCACCTGTGATATCCCGGTTCCAACTGACGTACGCGTAGCAACCGAGTTCTCCGAAACCGCTACCGCGACCCTGAAATCTGTTAACGACATCAAAGACGACGAGCAGATTCTGGACCTGGGCGATACTTCCGCTGAGAAACTGGCTGACATCCTGAAGAATGCGAAAACCATTCTGTGGAACGGCCCGGTTGGCGTGTTCGAATTCCCGAACTTCCGTAAAGGCACCGAAATTGTTGCCAACGCGATCGCAGACAGCGAAGCGTTCTCCATCGCAGGCGGCGGCGACACTCTGGCGGCAATCGACCTGTTCGGCATTGCTGACAAAATCTCCTACATCTCCACTGGCGGCGGCGCATTCCTCGAATTCGTGGAAGGCAAAGTGCTGCCAGCAGTAGCAATGCTCGAAGAGCGCGCTAAGAAGTAATCGTTACGGGCAGGGATTCCTGCCCGTTGATTTATTGCCGTGCTGACATTCAGGGCGGCCCGTGTTTTTTCTAAGGCCCGACGATACAGGACAACGAAACATGTCTAAAATTTTTGATTTCGTAAAACCAGGCGTAATTACTGGTGATGACGTACAGAAAGTGTTCCAGGTAGCAAAAGAAAACAACTTTGCTCTGCCAGCAGTTAACTGCGTGGGCACCGATTCCATCAACGCCGTTCTGGAAACCGCTGCGAAAGTTAAAGCGCCGGTCATCGTCCAGTTCTCCAACGGTGGCGCTTCCTTTATCGCGGGTAAAGGCGTGAAAACCGACGTTCCTCAGGGCTCGGCAATCCTGGGCGCTATCTCTGGCGCGCATCACGTTCACCAGATGGCTGAACACTACGGTGTTCCGGTAATTCTGCACACCGACCACTGCGCGAAGAAACTGCTGCCGTGGATCGACGGTCTGCTGGATGCGGGTGAAAAACATTTCGCTGCGACCGGTAAGCCGCTGTTCTCTTCTCACATGATCGACCTGTCTGAAGAGTCTCTGGAAGAGAACATCGAAATCTGCTCCAAATACCTGGCGCGCATGGCCAAAATGGGCATGACTCTGGAAATCGAACTGGGTTGCACCGGTGGTGAAGAAGACGGCGTGGACAACAGCCACATGGACGCTTCTGCACTGTACACCCAGCCGGAAGACGTTGATTACGCATACACTGAGCTGAGCAAAATCAGCCCGCGTTTCACCATCGCGGCTTCCTTCGGTAACGTACACGGTGTTTACAAACCGGGTAACGTGGTTCTGACCCCGACCATCCTGCGCGACTCTCAGGAATATGTTTCTAAGAAACACAACCTGCCGCACAACAGCCTGAACTTCGTATTCCACGGTGGTTCCGGCTCTACCGCTCAGGAAATCAAAGACTCCGTAAGCTACGGCGTAATCAAAATGAACATCGATACCGATACCCAATGGGCGACCTGGGAAGGTGTTCTGAAGTATTACAAAGATAACGAAGCGTATCTTCAGGGTCAGCTGGGCAACCCGAAAGGCGAAGATCAGCCGAACAAGAAATACTACGATCCGCGCGTATGGCTGCGTGCCGGCCAGACTTCCATGATCACGCGTCTGGAACAGGCTTTCAAAGAACTGAACGCGATTGACGTTCTGTAATTCAGCCTGCTGATTGTAAAAATGGCTTCCTTCGGGAAGCCATTTTTTTTTGCCGGATGGCGACTACGATTGGCAACCGTGCTTCCCGTAGGCCGGATAAGACGCTTTCGCGTCGCCATCCGGCAAAAAAAGTTTACCGCGTCACACAGGTGCCTTTTTCCCCCGCCAGAATCTGTGGCGCATCTTTTAGCGCGCCGATAAACGCAGTGTTCCCGGTCTGTTTAACAAACTGCATCACCGCTGCGGCTTTGGGGCCCATCGCACCATCGGGGGCGGCAAACGGCGCCAGTTCTTCTACCGTTGCATGGCGCAGCGCGCGCGCCTGTGGCGTTCCCCAGTTCTCATACACAGCGTCCGCATCCGTCAGGATCAACAGATGATCGGCGTGGAGAGACTGCGCCAGCACCGAGGCCGTTAAATCTTTATCAATGACCGCTTCGACTCCCTGGTATCCCTCGTCTTGTGCGATAACCGGAATGCCGCCGCCACCGCAGCAAATTACCGTATGTCCGGCATCTATCAACGTTTGTATTGCGTCACTGTCGAGAATTTTTAATGGCGTTGGAGAGGGAACAACCCGACGAATATAGTTGCCATCGGCTTTCATCTGCCAGCCGTAGCGCGCTTCCAGCTCCGCCTGCTGCGCCGGTTGATATACCGGGCCGATATACTTGCCGGGCGTTGCAAAGGCGTCATCTCGCAGATCGACCGCCACGCGGGTCATCAGCGTTGTGACGGGCGCGCCGCCAGTGTATGACGCCAGTTCCTGAGCGATAGCAAAACCGATCATTCCCTGGCTTTCGGCGACCAGAATATCCAGCGGCCAGGCGGGGGAGTCTGTACAGGCCGCATTCTGTAACGCCAGCAGACCCACTTGCGGGCCGTTGCCGTGAACAATCACCAGTTGATAATCCCGGGCCAGTACGGATGCCATTCTGGCGAATACCTGAATGCTACGCTGCTGATTTTCCGCGCTAAGAATTTCTCCGCGCTGTAATAACGCATTGCCGCCAAGGGCAATGACGATTTTCTTTTTCATGATGACCTCATTGTGCGAAATATCTCGCGGTAAAAATATCGTCTTGTTATTTTCATAATGTGATGTAACCGACAGCTCATTTACCCACAAAAATATCTCGCTAATCCTTAGCGTTTTTATCTATTTTATTTAAATTGTTTTAAAAATGATTATTAGACTTTTTTTAATAATGCAGCGGTCAGTTCCCAGGAATTTATAACAATGGATTTTGTGTGATTTTGTTCAAATGAAATGGATTTTTCCCCCGATAAGGTAGCCTCAGTTAAAACATCAAACCTCACGTATCATGTCAGATAGCATGAGGTGTTCAGCGGTAAATATTACCGGGAGATTGCTTATGTCTGGATCATATGAAGTGACTGAGGTCACGAATAAAAGAGGAATACCGGCCTGGTGGGTCACCGTTTTCCTGTTCTGGTTAGGGTGGATTTTTATGTACGCTGACCGCACGATACTCAATCCGGTAATGGGAGAGCTGGAAAAAGAATTTGGCTTAAGTGGTACGCAATTAGGTATTCTTAATTCAGTTTTCTATTTTTCTTATGCTTTGCTTCAGGTTCCGGCAGGAATTCTGGGCGATAAGATTGGCAAAAAGAAAGTGCTGGTGCCGGGGTTTATTCTTTTTGGCGTATTCACCGCCGTCACCGGTTGGGCGAAAAGCTGGTATACGCTGCTGTTTGCCCGCGTGGTAACGGGAGCGGGAGAAGGGACTTACTATGGCCCGCAGTATGGCTTGTCTTCCGAGCAGATCCCCAAAAAATACCGTTCGCTGGGCAGCGCAATCATCAATAGCGGGATGGCCTTTGGTATTGCGCTGGGCCTGATGACCTCCAGTTGGCTGGTGTACGACCAGGGGTATTCGTGGCGTATGCCATTTTACGCGATGGCGATCCCCTCCGTGCTGGTTGGGATTGCGATCTGGTTGTTTGTGAAAGAGAAGAAACGCAC
Source organism: Citrobacter sp. CK198 (assembly GCF_030333295.1). Taxonomy (NCBI): domain Bacteria; kingdom Pseudomonadati; phylum Pseudomonadota; class Gammaproteobacteria; order Enterobacterales; family Enterobacteriaceae; genus Citrobacter; species Citrobacter sp. CK198. The sequence goes on from NZ_JAOWGE010000036.1 coordinate 50,074, forward strand.
GGCCGAAGCCGATGGCAAACCGGTAAAAAAAGGGAATTTCAGCGACCTTCTGAAAAACCGTAATTTAATTATCACCTATATTATGGTGTTCTGTAGCCTGTTTGGTTTCTTCGTTATTCTGACCTGGCTTCCCTATTATCTGCAAAGTGAACGTGGCATCGCGGGCAGTGAAACCGGATTTATTTCTTCGCTGGTGGCATGGATTTCAATTCCTGGCGCGCTGTTATTCTCCAGCTTGTCTGACAAACTGGGTAAGCGTAAACCATTAATTATGTTCCTGGTGCCCGTTGCCATTCTCAGCATGCTGTCAATTATCTGGATGCCAAATATGACCGGCGTCATTATCGCTCTGTGCGTTTATGGCCTTGTCGGGAAACTGGCGCTGGACCCGGTGCTGGTCGCTCTGGTGGCGGATAGCGTCGATGAAAATAATTACAGCACGGCATTTGGCTTATTTAATTTCATCGGCATGAGTTCATCCATTCTGGCACCCATTATTGCAGGCGCGGCGCGTGATATCACCGGAAGTCTGGCTTCCAGTTTCTATGTTTCAGCCGCGCTGCTGGCTGTCGGTTTATTCGCCATGTTGTTTTTAAAAGAAAAACGCACATAAAGAGGTAGCGGTAATGATTTACGCCTTTATTAAAAAGGGAAGTTTTCAGGACTCCGTCAGCCTGATGATTATTTCCCGAAAACTCAGTGAACGCCCGGAAGTTGATCAGGTCTCGGTGATGATGGGCACGCCAGCGAATAAGTCGATGCTGGATTCAACCGGGTTCTGGCATGACGATTTTGCCGATGCCACGCCAAACGATATTTGCGTGGCGGTGCGAACCGAAGGCGAACATCCCGGCATTCTGGATTTGATTCGTGAGCAACTGGAGAAAGAACTGAATGCGATGACGAATGCCTCGGGCAGCTCGCACCAGTTGACTAAAGCGCGCCGCTGGGAGAGCGCATGTCAAAAATTACCCCAGGCCAATCTGCTGTTAGTTTCCGTTGCCGGGGAATATGCCGCATCGGTTGCCAGAGAGGGGCTGCTGGCGAATAAAAACGTGATGCTGTTTTCCGATAACGTGCCGCTGGAACAGGAAGTCGAGCTGAAAACAATGGCGCGCGAGCGGGGGCTGATTGTGATGGGGCCTGACTGTGGCACGGCGATGATTGCCGGAAGTCCGCTGGCTTTTGCCAACGTACTGCCTGAAGGCGGGATTGGCGTAATTGGCGCATCGGGGACGGGGATTCAGGAAGTGACGTCGCAGATTGCGCTGCATCAGCAGGGAATCAGCCATGCGATAGGTCTGGGCGGGCGCGACCTGAGCGCGGAAGTGGGCGGCATCAGCGCACTGACCGCGCTTGACATGCTGGCCGCGGATGACGCCACGCGGGTGATTGCTTTTGTCTCCAAACCGCCGTCGCCGCAGGTGCGAACCCGCATCATTGCGGCCATGCAAAACGTGGGGAAACCGGTGGTCGCGTTGTTCCTCGGGCGTCAACCGGAACAGCGCCGTGAAGGTAACGTCTGGCTGGCGAACTCCTTGTCAGATGCCGCCCAGCTGGCGGTGCTGCTGATGCGCGTGGCGCAACAGCGACGGATTCAGCCGGAAGTGGCAGGGAAAGGTATTTATGGCCTGTACGCCGGGGGCACGCTGGCAGCCGAAGCCGCCATGCTGCTCTCCGCCGGGCTGGGCGTCCCCGTCAGCGAAAGCCACGACCAGGGCGTGATGCTGGAGGCTGGCGGCCATCGCATTGTCGACCTCGGTGATGACAGTTACACCCTGGGCAGACCTCATCCGATGATTGATCCAACAACCCGCAGTATTGAAATTGAAAAACTGACTGCAATGCCGACAGTGGGCGTGCTGCTGCTGGATGTGGTGCTGGGCTATGGCGCCTGTGCCGACCCGGCGGGAGCGGTCGTCGAGACGATAGAGCAAGTGCGCGCCAAACGCGCCGCGCCGCTGGTGGTGATTGCCACCCTGACCGGTACTGATGCCGACCCGCAGGGGCGCAGCGGGCAGGCGGAAAAACTTCGCGAGGCCGGGATCGCGGTGGTGGAAACGCTGGAAGAAGCCGTCCTGCTCGCCATCAGTCTTACACGCCATCAGGAGCGCGGCATACCGCAAGCACATCGCGCGCTTCTTGATGGCGTGCAGGTCATCAACGCCGGGTTGCGCAGCTTCGCGCTGGATCTGCAAAGCAGCGGTACGCCGGTTGTGCATTATCAGTGGGCGCCCGTTGCCGGTGGCAACGCCCGTCTCGCCAGTCTACTCAAACAGTTACATTAAGTTCAGAGGTACGGATATGTATTCATCTATTGCACAGGCCAACGAAGCCATTATTGAACGAATCAAAGCCGCGCGCCCACATTGGGTTGCGGTACGCCCGGCGAAAGACGCGGTGGCCGAATTAGCGTCTGGACGTAAATTACTGCACGCCGGCCCGCCGATCGCCTGGGATGAGATGACCGGCCCGATGCGCGGCGCCTGTATCGGCGCGTCGCTGTTTGAAGGCTGGGCGGCCAGCGAGGAAGAGGCTGTACGCATGCTGGAACAAGGTGAGGTGGCGTTTATTCCTTGTCATCATGTGGGCGCGGTGGGGCCGATGGGCGGTATCACCTCCGCCAGTATGCCGGTGCTGGTGGTACGTGACGTGGTGCATGGCAACTTGTCCTGCTGCAACCTTAATGAAGGGATCGGCAAAGTGATGCGTTTCGGCGCTTACGGTGATGACGTCCAGAAACGCCTGCGCTGGATGCGTGATGTGCTGGCGCCGGTGTTGCAGGAAGCGCTCTCGCGGATGGAAAACGGCGTCGATCTGACGGCGCTGATGGCGCAGGCGATCACTATGGGGGATGAGTTCCACCAGCGTAATATTGCCGCCTCTTCTTTGCTGCTGCGCACGTTGTCGCCGGTGATCGCCGGACTGGATCGTCCGAAGGCTGAAATCATTGACGTGCTGCAATTCCTCAGTGTCACCGACCAGTTCTTCCTCAACCTGGCGATGGCCTACAGTAAAGCGGTGATGGATGCGGCGGCGGAAATTAAAGCCGGATCGGTCGTTACGGCCATGACGCGTAATGGTCGCGACTTTGGTATTCGCGTAAGCGGCACCGGCGACCGTTGGTTTACCGCGCCGGTGAACACGCCGCAGGGGCTGTTTTTTACCGGTTACAGTCAGGCCGATGCGAACCCGGATATTGGCGATAGCGCCATCACGGAAACGTTGGGGATCGGCGGCGCGGCAATGATTGCCGCGCCTGGCGTAACGCGTTTTGTCGGCGCAGGCGGTATGGGGGCGGCGCTGGAAACGTCGGAAGAGATGGCCGAAATCTATCTGTCCAGCAATCCGCTGTTCCAGATTCCGTCCTGGGATTTCAGGGGAGCCTGCCTGGGGCTGGATATTCGCCGCGTTGTTGAAACGGGGATCACGCCGCTGATTAATACCGGTATTGCCCATCGTGAAGCGGGAATTGGGCAGGTGGGGGCGGGAACCGTACGCGCTCCGCTGCTTTGCTTTGAAAAAGCGCTGGAAGCGCTGGCGGAGTTGCATCACATCACGGCGTAATCGCTTTGCCCGGTGGCGCTACGCTTACCGGGCCTACGGTCTGGCAATGCTGTAAAGGCGTTTACGCCGCCATCCGGCATACTGGAGTGTACCGATGAGCATTATCAATCCCCTGGCCTGTGCCGGACTTTATCGACTTCCCGATGGTGAGTGGTCGTTACACAGCCGCTTCTCGCAGGCGATTAACTTTTGCCATTCCGGTGGCGAGCTGCTGACGCTGTTTCGCTATGGGAAAGGTATGGGGCCGACGGGCGTGTTACTGAGCACCGCGCAGTTTTCCCGCGTGTCCCATGTTGAACGACTTATCAAACAGGGGAACACCCTGTGGGGGCAGGGCATAATGCTTGACCCTCGTCGCATACTTCGTGTGTCGCTGAGTTCTGCTGCTGTCGCTCCTGTCGATCTCTCATTCTGTACGCAACGTAGCGGCTTCTCCGGGGCGTTAAATCAACCGCTGACGGCTATGCCGCACTATCCTGAAATAATTAAGCAGCTTGCATGCTGGCATCATGGCATGATGCCAGACTGGCGCTGGCTTATCGGGTGCGGGCCAGGACTGACGCCCAGCGGCGATGATATGCTGACGGGTATGCTTGCCGTGCTGTATGCCGCCGGGTTTTCTGCACGGCTGAGGCATTTCTTACCTCCGGCGGATCAGCTTGCGCAACTTACAACGTCGGTAAGTTGCAGTTATCTGAACAGCGCCAGAATGGGGGAGTTTTCAATACCGGTGCTGAAGGTGATGCGCCGTTTACAGTCAGGGCGCGACCCGCAGCCCGCGATTCAGCGTTTGCTCGCGGTTGGACACACTTCAGGCGCCGATACATTACTGGGGATAGCAATAGCGCAACGGTGGTTACAGATGGTCGACTCAAGGGGAAGGCATGCTCGATCAGGAAACAATACGCACATTTATTCGGGTTGCGGAGACGGAGAGCTTTTCCCGCGCGGCCAGCTCGCTACATAAAACGCCAGCGGCGATCAGCTATCGCATAAAAACGCTGGAGGAGCAGGTGGGAACGCAGCTCTTTTTACGCACGACTCGATCGGTCAGCCTGACCCTTGCCGGGCAGCACCTGCTTGAGCATTGCCGCCAGTGGCTTAACTGGCTGGATGCAATGCCGGACGAGCTTCAGCAGATCAATGCAGGCGTTGAGCGGCAGGTAAATATTGTTATCAATAACCTGCTGTATCAGCCGCAGACCACGGCGGACTTACTGACGTGGTTACATCAACAGTTTCCGTTTACCCGTTTTCAAATTTCCCGTCAGGTCTACATGGGCGTGTGGGATTCGCTTTTGTATGACGACTTCCAGTTAGCGATTGGCGTAACGGGCTCGGAGTCGCTCTCCAATAACATCTCTCTGCTGCCGCTGGGGGATATCAGCTGGCAGTTTGTGGTGGCGCAGAGTCATCCTTTGGCGAGCCATCCTGCGCCGGTATTGTCTGACGATATGCTGCGCCGTTACCCCGCCATTAATATTGAAGATACTTCGCGAACGCTGACGCGCCGTGTTGCCTGGTTGCTGAGCGGACAAAAAGAGATCAAGGTTCCAGATCTCAGCACCAAGCTGGCCTGCCATTTAAGCGGCCTCGGCGTCGGTTTTTTACCGGAGCGATTGTGCCGTCCGTATGTCGAGTCCGGGGCGCTGGTTGCCCGCTCAGTGGTCAATCCACGCCAGCCTTCGCCGCTTTCTATCGCCTGGAAGAATGCGGGCAGCGGAAAAGTGGTGAGTGAAATCGCCGACGTATTTAAGCAGAAGAGTGCATTAGTGAGCGGATTTATCAGAATGGTCGATCGACCTGCGGAGTATTAACGCTGCGCGTTTCCTTGATGGGATCATGTTGAAAAATGGCATATTCGACTGTTTTTGTTTACCTTTAAAAGGTCGTTTTCGTGAGAATGATCTCATTTGCGTTTTTTTGATATGACCAAGGAATATTGAATGGAAGATTTGAATGTTGTCGACAGCATAAATGGTGCGGGCACCTGGCTGGTGCGCAACCAGGAGCTGCTGCTGAGTTATGCGGTTAACATCGTTGCGGCTATCGCTATCATCATCATCGGGATGATCGTGGCGCGTATTGTTTCCAATACCGTTAATCGCCTGATGCTGGCGCGCCATATTGATGCGACCGTGGCTGACTTCCTGTCTGCGCTGGTGCGTTACGGCATTATTGCCTTCACGCTGATTGCCGCTCTGGGGCGCGTTGGCGTACAAACGGCTTCCGTTATCGCTGTGTTGGGTGCCGCCGGTTTAGCGGTCGGTCTGGCCTTACAAGGTTCTTTGTCTAACCTCGCGGCAGGCGTACTGCTGGTGATGTTCCGTCCTTTCCGCGCGGGAGAATATGTCGATCTCGGCGGCGTCGCGGGTACGGTACTGAACGTACAAATTTTTTCGACCACCATGCGTACCGTGGACGGCAAAATTGTGGTGATCCCGAATGGCAAGATTATTGCCGGAAATATCATTAACTTTTCCCGTGAGCCGGTGCGTCGTAACGAATTTATCATTGGCGTGGCGTATGACTCTGATATCGACCAGGTGAAAAAAATCCTGACCGATATTATCCAGTCCGACGAGCGTATTCTGAAAGACCGTGAAATGACGGTGCGCCTGAATGAGCTGGGCGCCTCCTCCATTAATTTCGTGGTGCGTGCATGGAGTAAAAGCGGCGATCTGCAAAATGTTTATTGGGATGTGCTGGAACGCATTAAACGTGAGTTCGATGCCGCAGGCATCAGCTTCCCGTATCCGCAGATGGACGTGAATTTCAAACGAGTGAAAGAGAACGCGGAATAAGCCGTTTCGCCCGGTGGCGCTGTCGCTTACCGGGCCTACAGGTTGTTTTGTAGGCCGGATAAGGCGTTAGCCGCCATCCGGCATTTCCTTCCCCCTTTATTAATTCCCCTAATCTGCGATTAAAATTATCAATTTCCGCTAATGATTCTCTCGCGCTATAGTCTGCGATTAAGAGAAACAGTTCGGAATAATTATCGTGATATCTTATTATTTTCAAGGTCTTGCGCTTGGTGCAGCCATGATCCTGCCGCTCGGCCCGCAGAATGCGTTTGTGATGAATCAGGGGATTCGTCGGCAGTATCACATCATGATTGCGCTGCTTTGCGCGATCAGCGATTTAGTGCTTATCTGCGCAGGCATCTTTGGCGGCAGCGCATTGCTCATGCAGTCCCCTTGGCTGATGGCGTTAGTGACCTGGGGCGGTGTGGCGTTTTTATTGTGGTACGGTTTTGGCGCGTTAAAAACGGCAATGAGCAGCAACCTGGAACTGGCCAGCGCCGAGGTGATGAAGCAGGGGCGCTGGAAAATCATCGCCACGATGCTGGCGGTGACGTGGCTGAATCCGCACGTTTATCTGGATACTTTCGTGGTGCTGGGTAGCCTGGGCGGGCAACTGGATATGGAGCCGAAGCGTTGGTTCGCTTTGGGAACCGTCAGCGCCTCTTTCTTGTGGTTCTTCGGTCTGGCACTGCTGGCCGCCTGGCTGGCGCCGCGACTGCGTACCGCCAAAGCCCAGCGTATCATCAATACTCTGGTAGGGCTGGTGATGTGGTTTATCGCTTTTCAACTGGCAAAAGAAGGGGTTGCACACGTTCACGCATTGTTCAACTAAGCGTTGTCTGATGGACAACGCGCAGATACCCGCTAAGCTTGCCTGCATGCGCCCTGAGTTTCAGGGCGATTAACGTAACATGGAGGAGCGACAGTGAAGTTCAAAGTGATGGCCCTTGCGGCATTAGTCGGATTTAGCGCAATCCCGGTACAGGCAAATGAGTTGCCGAATGGACCGCACATCGTGACTTCCGGGACGGCAAGCGTGGATGCGACGCCTGACATCGCCACCCTGGCGATTGAAGTCAACGTGTCGGCAAAGGATGCCGCTTCCGCCAAGAAACAGGCCGATGAGCGTGTTGCGCAATACCTTTCTTTCCTTGAACAAAATCAGATTGCCAAGAAAGACATCAGCTCTGCAAACCTGCGCACTCAGCCGGACTATGACTACCAGAATGGTAAAAGTGTGCTGAAAGGCTACCGCGCGGTGCGAACCGTTGAAGTTACGCTGCGCCAGCTGGACAAACTCAACTCTCTGCTGGATGGCGCGCTGAAAGCGGGTCTGAATGAGATCCGGTCGGTGTCATTAGGCGTTGCGCAACCGGATGCCTATAAAGATAAAGCGCGTAAAGCGGCGATTGACGATGCGGTTCACCAGGCTGAGCAACTGGCTGCGGGCTTTAACAGCAAGCTGGGGCCGGTTTATAGCGTGCGTTACCACGTTTCTAATTATCAGCCGAGCCCGGTGGTGCGAATGATGAAAGCGGACGCGGCGCCTGCGGTGTCGGCCCAGGAAACCTATGAGCAGCCGACAATTCAGTTTGCTGATCAGGTCGATGTGGTGTTCCAGTTAGAACCAGCAGCAGAGACAAAAGCGCAGTAAGCGTTGTTGAAACGTCTTATCCGGCCTACAAACCATCGTAGGCCCGGCAAGCGCAGCGCCCCGGGCAAATTGCCGGATGGCGGCGTAAACGCCTTATCCGGCCTACAAAATAACCTGTAGGCCTGATAAGCGTAGCGCCATCAGGCACGGCGCGTTAATCCTGCCTTAAAACCTTATGCCCATACTCCAGCAGCGCGTCAGTCACGTTACGCATCATACGGCTTTCCGGCGCAAAACGGTGCCAGTAGAGCATCCGACGCTGGAACAGGCCGGGCGTTAAATCGATTAGCTCACCGCTCTCCAGCTCTTTCTCGATCTGCAAATGCGGGATCATACAGCAGGTGGTGCCCTGACGCGCGAGCTGTACGAAGGCTTCGGAAGAGTTAACGATATGGCACGGCACGCTGCCCGGCGGTAAATCGAAGTTCTGCTGTAAAAAGGCCTGGTGCATGTCGTCCAGATGGTCAAACGCCACTGCGGGCGCTTTCAGCAGCGCGGAACGGGTGACGCCGTTGGGGAAGTAGCGCTCGGCGAAGGGTTTTGATCCCACGAACAGATAGTCGAGCGCGCCAAGTTTGTCTACCAGGCAGCTTGGCAGCGCCTGGTGCTGAATACTCACCGCGCCAACCACTTCGCCGCGACGCAGACGTTCCTGGGTGCGGGTTTCATCTTCCACCTGCAAATTGAGGCGAATAGGCGAGTCGGCCAGAACCGGCGCCAGCGCCGGAAGCAGCCAGGTCGCCAGACTGTCGGCGTTGACCGCCAGTGACAGCAGCAGCGGCGTGGAGCCGGTTTGCTCATCGCCAAGCCACTCATCTTCCAGTAGCTCTACCTGACGCAGCAGCGCCATCAATTTTTGCCCTTGTTCGGTAGGACGCGGCGGAACGGTTCGTACCAGCAGCGGTTGCCCAAACATATTCTCAAGCTGTTTTATGCGTTGTGAGACAGCGGATTGTGTGATGCACAACTTCTGTGCGGCGCGTTCAAATCCCCGTTCACGAATCACCGCATCCAGCGCTTGTAGTGTTCTGTAGTCTGGACGTTTCATTGCTCTGAGGTACTCCTGAAATTTTTCTTATCCCGCACTATGACATAAATTTCACTCAGGTACAGACGAAATCCGCCGCTTGCGAGCGGGGTCGGAGGGATTTTTTCGCACAATGATCTATAATGCGCCTGAATTTTCACACCACAGGCGAAACGATCATGACGCAGGATGAACTGAAAAAAGCAGTAGGATGGGCGGCACTTCAGTATGTACAGCCCGGCACCATTGTGGGCGTAGGTACCGGTTCAACAGCCGCGCACTTTATTGATGCGCTGGGCACAATGAAAGGTCAGATTGAAGGGGCGGTGTCCAGCTCGGATGCATCTACTGAAAAACTCAAGAGCCTCGGCATTACCGTTTTCGATCTGAATGAAGTGGACAGCCTGGGCGTCTATGTTGATGGCGCGGATGAGATCAACGGCCACATGCAGATGATTAAAGGCGGCGGCGCGGCGCTGACGCGTGAGAAAATCATTGCTTCGGTGGCGAAGAAATTTATCTGCATCGCGGATGCCTCCAAAGAGGTCGATATTCTGGGTAAATTCCCGCTTCCGGTGGAAGTGATCCCGATGGCGCGCAGCGCTGTCGCACGCCAGTTAGTGAAGCTGGGCGGTCGTCCTGAGTACCGTCAGGGCGTAGTCACTGATAACGGCAATGTGATCCTCGACGTATACGGCATGGAAATTCTTGATCCGATCGCGATGGAAAACGCGATTAACGCCATTCCGGGCGTCGTGACCGTCGGCCTGTTCGCCAACCGTGGCGCGGATGTGGCGCTGATTGGTACGGCAGACGGCGTAAAAACTATCGTAAAATGATCTGGCGAGGGTGATTCATCCCGCGTTAAAAAAATTTGGCAGGGCAAATTTGGTGACTTGTGTCACGTTTTGGATGTTGCCCTGCCGATCTCTCCAAAGAAAATCTTATCCCCAGCATTTTCCTCTGCCATTTCACGCTGAATGATATTTCTTCAGAGTGGCGACGCAAACGTTCATATTGCCGCAATAGTTTTTTTTGATATGTTGAAAGGCGGATACAAATCCACATACAACACATCAGTTTCGATAAAAAGACAGGGTCGGGGAAATGGCAAAGGTATCACTGGAGAAAGACAAGATTAAATTTCTGCTGGTTGAAGGTGTGCACCAAAAGGCACTCGAAAACCTTCGCGCGGCAGGTTATACCAACATCGAATTTCACAAAGGCGCTCTGGATACTGAGCAGTTGAAAGAGTCCATCCGTGATGCCCATTTCATTGGCCTGCGATCCCGAACCCATCTGACCGAAGATGTGATTGACGCCGCAGAGAAACTGGTGGCGATTGGATGTTTCTGCATCGGCACCAACCAGGTTGATCTGAACGCAGCGGCAAAACGCGGAATCCCCGTGTTTAACGCGCCGTTCTCCAACACGCGTTCTGTTGCGGAACTGGTGATTGGCGAGCTGCTGCTACTGCTTCGCGGCGTGCCGGAAGCGAACGCGAAAGCGCACCGTGGCGTGTGGAACAAACTGGCGGCCGGTTCGTTTGAAGCGCGCGGCAAAAAGCTGGGGATCATCGGTTACGGCCACATTGGCACGCAGTTGGGCATTCTGGCGGAATCGCTGGGCATGCACGTCTTCTTCTACGATATTGAAAATAAACTGCCGCTGGGCAACGCGACCCAGGTACAGCATCTTTCCGATCTGCTGAACATGAGCGACGTTGTGAGCCTGCATGTGCCGGAAAACGCCTCCACCAAAAATATGATGGGCGCGACGGAAATCGCACTGATGAAACCGGGCGCGCTGCTGATCAACGCGTCTCGCGGTACGGTGGTGGACATCCCGGCGCTGTGCGATGCGCTGGCGAGCAAACACCTGGCGGGCGCAGCTATCGACGTGTTCCCGACGGAACCTGCGACCAACAGCGATCCGTTTACTTCTCCGCTATGTGAATTCGACAATGTGCTTCTGACGCCGCATATCGGCGGCTCTACCCAGGAAGCGCAGGAGAACATCGGCCTTGAAGTGGCGGGCAAACTGACGAAGTATTCTGATAACGGCTCTACGCTGTCTGCGGTGAACTTCCCGGAAGTCTCCCTGCCGCTGCACGGCGGTCGTCGTCTGATGCACATCCATGAAAATCGTCCGGGCGTGCTGACCGCGCTTAACCAGATTTTTGCCGAGCAGGGCGTTAACATCGCCGCGCAGTATCTGCAAACGTCTGCCCAGGTCGGTTACGTGGTGATTGATATCGAAGCGGATGAAGATGTGGCGGAGAAAGCCCTGCTGGCGATGAAAGCGCTACCGGGTACGATTCGCGCTCGTCTGCTGTACTAATTTGTATACTGTGCCGGGTGGGTGCTATGCCTCACCCGGCCTGTGAGATCGGTTCGTAGGCCGGGTAAGCGTAGCGCCATCAGGCAATTCACTGCGGCCACTCCCACACTTTTGACGGCGTCACCACCGCAGGCAGCGGGATATCCCACTCTTCGACAGGCAACTTTTCCACTAACTGACAATCGTGCGCATAACCCACCGGTTGAATCTTATGCTGTCGCCAGTTCTGCAACGTTCTGTCGTAGAACCCGCCGCCCATTCCCAGACGCTGGCCGTCTTCGTCGAAAGCGACTAACGGTGTAACCAGCACATCTAACTGAGAGAGCGGCAGTACGTCGCGCACGTCCAGCTTCGGTTCCTGAATTTTCAGACGATTCATCACCAGCGAGCTTTGCGGATGATAATGCAGAAACAATAAATTGCCGGGGCTGAACGGATGGATAACCGGTAAATACACGCGTTTTCCCGCGCGCCAGAGCTGCTCAATCAAGGGTTGCGTGTCCAGCTCGCCATCAAATGAAAGAAACACCGCGACGGTGTGGGCAAGAACCACGGGAGGATAAGCAAGCATTCTGGTGGCGGCCTGTTGACCGAACGCGGTTTGCTGTTGAGACGTCAGCGTACGGCGACGTTGCCGAATCATCTGGCGGATTTCTTGTCGGGATAAAAGAAGTTCAGGAAGTTGCGTCATGGCTATCGCCAGGTAGAAGGGGAATCTCCGAGATGCCGCCGCAGGCTGTAACCCTTGAACCCTTGGTTCAAGGTGAATGCGTCGTCACGGTTTTAAGGCTTCTCGGACTAGCCGAGCATGCTCACCAACCATGGAGCGCCACATTCTTGTGGTATGAAATATCGGCTCAGGGGACTGGCCCGCTTGCAAACATCTCAGAGAAATTTTGTCTTCACGGTCACTCTACCATAGTAAACCGAAAAGTGTTATTCAAAGTTTTGGCCCGTTTTTTCGGTTATGCGACCCTGATCAAGCAACGCCTGTTCAATGGTCTGTTGAAGCATCCGAATTCGTTGTTCCATGCTCGCCGCGTAGTCGCGGGTCTTCGCTTTTTCCTGAGTTAATTCATAGCTGATGTTCAATGCGGCAATGAAAACCAGCTGCTCAGTATTTGTGACTCTAGTGCGAACTTTTAGATCTTGCAACCGCTGATTCAGATCGTCCGCAGCCTGATTCAACGCATCCCTTTGTTCAGGCGGGCAATTCACGCGGAGTGAACGGCCAAAAATTTGGATATCGACGGGTTGTGCAGACATGCCACCTTCCTGCTGATTGACTGCGCTGCCTTCGCCTCCAGACCCTGGGTCGGCGAAGGGGCGACACTATAGCTACCCCGGTGTGAAGATACAAGCCCTTTTCTGGTTCACCAGGGTCCAAAGTGGTAGCATATCATGAATATCCTCCCTTTGATGACGAATGCTTATGTCTATACAGAACGAAATGCCTGGTTACAACGAAATGAACCAGTTTTTGAACCAACAGGGGACGGGGTTAACCCCGGCCGAAATGCACGGTTTGATCAGTGGGATGATTTGCGGCGGCAACAACGACAGCTCATGGCAGCCGCTGTTGCACGACCTGACGAACGAGGGGCTGGCATTTGGTCACGAACTGGCGCAGGCGCTGCGTAAAATGCACGCGGCAACCAGCGACGCGCTGGAAGACGACGGCTTCCTTTTTCAGCTTTTTCTGCCTGAAGGCGACGACGTGAGCGTGTTCGATCGCGCTGATGCGCTGGCCGGCTGGGTTAACCACTTTTTACTGGGGCTTGGCGTCACGCAGCCTAAGCTGGATAAAGTGACCGGCGAAACCGGTGAAGCCATTGACGATCTGCGCAACATCGCCCAGCTCGGTTATGACGAAGACGAAGATCAGGAAGAGCTGGAGATGTCGCTCGAAGAGATCATCGAATATGTGCGGGTTGCGGCGTTGCTGTGCCACGACACCTTTACGCGTCAGCAGCCGACGGCGCCGGAAGTCCAGAAACCGACTCTGCACTAAGAACGTAAACGCAATGGAGAGTGTTATGAGCGATATATCTCAGCAGGAGTATCAGCGTCGCCGCCAGGCATTACTGGCGCAAATGCAGCCGGGCAGCGCCGCGTTGATTTTTGCAGCTCAGGAAGCCACGCGCAGCGCGGACAGTGAATATCCGTATCGCCAGAGCAGTGATTTCTGGTATTTCACCGGTTTTAACGAACCGGAAGCGGTGCTGGTGCTGATTAAAAGTGATGACACTCATAACCACAGCGTTTTGTTTAACCGCGTTCGCGATCTGACGGCGGAGATCTGGTTTGGCCGCCGCCTGGGGCAGGACGCCGCGCCGGAAAAACTGGGCGTGGATCGCGCGCTGGCGTTCAGCGAAATCAACCAGCAGCTTTATCAGTTACTCAATGGCCTTGACGTGGTTTACCACGCGCAGGGCGAATATGCGTATGCCGACGAGATTGTTTTCGCCGCGCTGGATAAACTGCGTAAAGGTTCCCGACAGAACCTGACTGCACCGGCGACGATGACCGACTGGCGGCCAATGGTGCACGAGATGCGCCTGTTTAAATCGCCGGAAGAGATTGCCGTCATGCGTCGCGCGGGCGAGATCAGCGCGCTGGCGCATACCCGCGCAATGAAAAAATGCCGTCCGGGGATGTTCGAATATCAACTGGAAGGTGAAATTCACCACGAGTTTAACCGTCACGGCGCGCGCTATCCGTCTTATAACACCATTGTCGGCAGCGGTGAGAACGGCTGCATCCTCCACTACACCGAAAATGAAAGCGAAATGCGCGACGGCGATCTGGTGTTGATCGACGCCGGATGCGAATACAAAGGTTATGCTGGCGACATTACGCGTACTTTCCCGGTGAACGGCAAATTTACGCCCGCCCAGCGCGAAATCTACGATATCGTGCTGGCGTCGCTGGAAACCAGCTTACGCCTGTTTCGTCCGGGAACGTCTATCCAGGAGGTCACGGGAGAAGTGGTGCGCATCATGATCGCGGGGCTGGTGAATCTGGGCATTTTGCAGGGCGACGTGGAGCAGTTGATCGCGGAAAACGCCCATCGTCCATTCTTTATGCATGGCCTTAGCCACTGGCTGGGGCTGGACGTACACGATGTCGGCGTTTACGGGCAGGATCGCTCCCGCGTGCTGGAGCCGGGCATGGTGCTCACCGTTGAGCCGGGTCTGTACATCGCGCCGGACGCCGACGTGCCGGAAGCGTATCGCGGCATCGGCATCCGTATTGAAGATGACATCGTCATTACGGAAACGGGCAACGAAAACCTGACCGCCAGCGTGGTGAAAAAGGCGGACGATATTGAAGCCTTAATGGCGGCGGCGCGTCAGCTATGAGCGTGATTATTGTTGGCGGCGGTATGGTGGGCGCGACGCTGGCGCTGGCCCTTTCTCAGCTTAGCCACGGCAAACTGGCCGTGCACCTGATTGAAGCGAGCGCGCCTGAAGCCGCCGCGCATCCCGGGTTCGACGCCCGGGCGATCGCGCTGGCGGCAGGCACCTGTCAGCAACTGGCGCGGATTGGCGTCTGGCAGGCGATTGCTGATTGCGCAACGGCGATCAACACGGTACATGTCAGCGATCGCGGCCATGCCGGTTTTGTCACTCTGGACGCGCAGGATTACAGCATCGCTGCGTTGGGGCAGGTTGTGGAGCTGCATGATGTCGGTCAGCGACTGTTTGCGCTGTTGCGCAAAGCGCCGGGCGTGACGCTGCATTGCCCGGATCGCGTTGCCAGCGTGGCGCGAACGCAAGAAAAGGTGAATGTCACTCTGGAAAACGGTGACGTGATTTCTGGTCATGTCGTGGTGGCGGCCGACGGTACGCACTCCGCTCTGGCGACCGCCTGCGGCGTGGACTGGCAGCAGCAGCCTTATGAACAACTGGCGGTGATCGCCAACGTTGCGACCGCTACCCTGCATGACGGACGTGCGTTTGAACGCTTTACCCAACACGGCCCGCTGGCGATGTTGCCGATGTCCGAAGGTCGCTGTTCGCTGGTGTGGTGCCATCCGCTTGAACAGCGCGACGAGATCATGCGCTGGTCGGATGAACGTTTTTGCCATGAGCTACAGTCGGCGTTTGGCTGGCGGCTGGGACGAATCACCCATGCGGGTAAGCGCAGCGCTTATCCGTTAGCGCTCACCACGGCGGCCAAAGCGATAACCCATCGCACCGTGCTGGTCGGCAATGCGGCGCAGACGCTGCATCCTATCGCCGGGCAAGGGTTTAACCTGGGGCTGCGCGATGTGATGAGCCTTGCCGAAACGCTGGTGCAGGCGCATGAGTCTGGGGCAGACGTCGGCGAGTACGGCGTGCTTTCTGAGTACCAGTCGCGCCGTCAGGCTGACAGAGAGGCGACGGTTGGCATAACGGATAGCCTGGTGCATCTGTTTGCTAACCGCTGGGCGCCGCTGGTTGCCGGGCGCAACGTCGGCTTAATGGCGATGGAGTTATTGCCTCCCCTTCGCGACACGTTGGCAAAACGGACGTTGGGCTGGGTCGCACGATAATTCACCGGTAGGTCGGAATAAAGAAGTAGGCCTGATTAGCGCAGCGCCATCAGGCAATGCCGCGGAAGTAATGTAATGCCGGATGGTGGCTTTGCCTTATCCGGCCTACGGTTTTTGATTGTCCTATTTTCAGGAGTACACAGTGCAAAGTGTTGATGTAGCCATTGTTGGCGGAGGCATGGTAGGCCTGGCTGTCGCCTGCGGTTTGCAGGGCAGCGGTTTACGCGTGGCCGTTCTGGAACAGCGCGTTCCACAGCCGCTGGCGAGCGACGCTCCCCCGGCATTACGCGTGTCGGCTATCAATGCCGCCAGTGAAAAACTGCTTACGCGTCTTGGGGTCTGGTCAGACATTCTTGCTCGCCGCGCAAGCTGCTACCACGGTATGGAAGTCTGGGATAAAGACAGCTTTGGCCGCATCGAGTTTGATGACAAAAGCATGGGATACAGCCACCTGGGGCACATCATTGAAAATTCGGTGATCCACTACGCGCTATGGCAAAAGGCGCAGCAGTCAGCGGATATTACCCTGATGGCGCCGGCTGAATTGCAGCAGGTCGCCTGGGGAGAAAATGAAACCTTCCTGACCCTGAAAGATGGCGCGATGCTGACGGCAAGGCTGGTGATTGGCGCAGACGGCGCGAACTCCTGGCTGCGCAACAAAGCGGATATTCCGCTGACCTTCTGGGATTACCGTCATCATGCGCTGGTGGCGACCATCCGCACCGAAGAGGCGCACGGCGCCGTTGCGCGTCAGGCGTTTCATGGCGAAGGCATCCTGGCGTTCCTGCCATTAAGCGATCCGCATCTGTGTTCCATTGTCTGGTCGCTGTCTCCGCAGGACGCTGAGCATATGCAGCAGGCGAGTGAGGATGCGTTCAACCGGGCGCTGAGCGTCGCGTTTGATAACCGCCTCGGCTTATGCCGCGTTGAGAGCGAACGCCAGGTGTTCCCGCTGACGGGACGCTATGCGCGTCAGTTTGCCGCACACCGGCTGGCGCTGGTGGGCGACGCCGCACATACCATCCATCCGCTGGCGGGGCAGGGGGTGAACCTCGGCTTTATGGACGCCGCAGAGTTGATCGATGAACTCAAACGTCTGCAACGCCAGGGCAAAGACATTGGTCAATACCTCTATTTGCGTCGCTACGAGCGCAGCCGTAAGCACAGCGCCGCGATGATGCTGGCAGGTATGCAGGGTTTTCGCGAACTGTTTGCCGGAGAGAACCCGGCGAAGAAATTGCTGCGCGATATTGGTCTGAAACTGGCCGATACTCTTCCGGGCGTAAAACCGCAACTGATTCGTCAGGCGATGGGATTGAACGATCTGCCTGAGTGGCTCCGCTAAGCATTTCCCTCCTGCTTCTGAGAGTTTGAAACCCGTCACATTTTCCTCTCCCGGCCTTCGCGCCGGGACGCTTTCCTCATTTGAAATAATCTAATTTCACCTCTCTTTTCGCATTAGTTTTTTTAATATTACGATTTTCAACTATCGTCATTTTTGACATTTTTTCCACATTTAATATGGATATGTGCGGGATGGTTGCGTATTTGATTATCGTTTATGGAGGTTTTTTGTTTATTTCATGGTTTTTTATGCTGATGCGGGTTTGGCGTTTTTTGGTCATAAGCTAATGTGATGGTTAATTTTGCCTTATGGTTTAGCGTCTGCTTCGGTGGTAAGTTCAGGTAAAAGAGAACGTTTGCGTCGAAGCCCTGGAGTGGCTGCGACGCCGGGTTTCGTGGCGAAGATTTCACCATGAAATGGTTGTAAGCCCCGCTTATTCAATGAGGACAAGATGGCTCAACAGACTCCTTTATACGAACAACACACGCTTTGTGGCGCGCGCATGGTGGATTTCCATGGCTGGATGATGCCGCTGCACTATGGTTCTCAACTTGATGAGCACCATGCAGTTCGCACTGATGCCGGTATGTTTGATGTGTCGCATATGACCATCGTCGATCTACGCGGCAGCCGCACCCGGGAGTTTTTGCGTTATCTGCTGGCGAATGACGTGGCGAAACTCACAAAGACCGGTAAAGCCCTCTACTCTGGCATGCTCAATGCCTCGGGCGGCGTGATAGATGACCTGATTGTCTATTACTTCACTGAAGATTTCTTCCGCCTCGTTGTAAACTCCGCCACCCGCGAAAAAGACCTCTCCTGGATTACCCAACACGCCGAACCTTACGCCATCGACATCACCGTTCGTGACGACCTGTCGCTGATTGCGGTACAGGGGCCGAATGCGCAGGCGAAAGCGGCCACGCTGTTTACTGAAGAACAGCGCAAGGCGGTGGCAGGCATGAAACCGTTCTTTGGCGTGCAGGCGGGCGATCTGTTTATTGCAACAACCGGTTATACCGGCGAAGCAGGCTATGAAATTGCGATGCCAAACGAAAAGGCGGCGGATTTCTGGCGTGCGCTGGTGGAATCCGGCGTGAAGCCGTGTGGCCTGGGCGCGCGCGATACGCTGCGTCTGGAAGCGGGTATGAACCTGTATGGTCAGGAGATGGATGAAGGCGTCTCTCCACTGGCGGCGAACATGGGCTGGACCATCGCCTGGGAACCGGCCGATCGCGATTTTATTGGTCGCGAGGCGCTGGAAGTCCAGCGTGAAAAAGGCACCGAACAACTGGTGGGTCTGGTTATGACCGAGAAAGGCGTACTGCGTAATGAACTGCCGGTACGCTTTACCGATGCCCAGGGGAATCAGCTGGAAGGCATTATTACCAGCGGCACTTTCTCTCCGACGCTGGGCTACAGCATTGCGCTGGCGCGCGTTCCGGCGGGTATTGGCGAGACGGCGATCGTGCAGATCCGCAACCGCGAAATGCCAGTAAAAGTCACTAAACCTGTTTTTGTGCGTAACGGCAAAGCCGTCGCGTGATTCATCCTTTTTTGGAGATTTATTGATGAGCAACGTACCTGTAGAACTGAAATACAGCAAAGAACACGAATGGCTGCGCAAAGAAGCAGACGGTACTTACACGGTTGGCATCACGGAACACGCTCAGGAATTGCTGGGCGATATGGTTTTTGTCGATCTGCCAGACGTCGGCGCCACCGTTGCGGCGGGCGATGACTGCGCGGTAGCAGAATCGGTAAAAGCCGCTTCTGATATTTATGCGCCGGTGAGCGGTGAGATTGTGGCGGTAAACGACGCGCTCAGCGACTCCCCTGAACTGGTCAACAGCGAGCCGTATGCGGGTGGCTGGATCTTCAAAATCAAAGCCAGCGACGAAAGCGAAATCGACTCGCTGCTGGATGCAACCGCATACGAAGCATTGTTAGAAGACGAATAAATACGCTTCATCCTTCACGCAGCAGGTGTGTTGGCTTCCTCGCTCACCCCAGTCACTTACTTATGTAAGCTCCTGGGGGTTCTCTGCGTCGCCGCCGTCCTGCAACGTGAATGATTTTGCGTATTCGTTTTCGCACGCGTAGGCCCGGTAAGCGTTAGCGCCACCGGGCAATTGAGCCAGAGACAATCACGATTCACTGCACGTTTCAGGAACCATCGCCCATGACACAGACGCTAAGCCAGCTTGAAAACAGCGGCGCTTTCATTGAACGCCACATTGGACCGGACGCCGCACAGCAGCAAGAGATGCTGAATACCGTTGGCGCCGAGTCGTTAAACGCGCTGATCGGCCAGATTGTGCCGAAAGACATTCAGCTTGCCATGCCGCCGCAGGTAGGTGAAGCGGCGACGGAATACGCCGCGCTGGCCGAATTAAAAGCGATTGCCGGTCGCAACAAGCGCTTCACGTCTTACATTGGCATGGGTTATACCGCGGTGCAACTGCCGCCGGTTATCCTGCGCAATATGCTGGAAAATCCGGGCTGGTACACCGCGTATACGCCTTATCAGCCGGAAGTTTCGCAGGGGCGTCTGGAAGCGCTGCTGAATTTCCAGCAGGTGACGCTGGATCTGACCGGGCTGGATATGGCCTCTGCTTCGTTGCTGGATGAAGCAACCGCTGCCGCAGAAGCGATGGCGATGGCAAAACGCATCAGTAAACTGAAAAACGCCAACCGCTTCTTTGTCGCCTCTGACGTTCACCCGCAAACGCTGGACGTCGTGCGCACCCGCGCGGAGACCTTCGGTTTTGATGTGATCGTCGATGACGCGGAAAAAGTGCTGGATCACCAGGATGTGTTCGGCGTGCTGTTGCAGCAGGTTGGCACCACCGGTGAAGTCCACGACTACAGCGCGCTGATTAGCGAACTGAAATCACGTAAAGTTATCGTCAGCGTAGCCGCCGATTTTATGGCGCTGGTGCTGCTGACGGCGCCGGGTAAACAGGGTGCGGACATTGTGTTCGGCTCTGCGCAACGCTTCGGCGTACCGATGGGCTACGGCGGCCCACACGCGGCGTTCTTTGCCGCCAAAGATGAATTCAAACGCTCCATGCCGGGCCGTATTATCGGCGTATCGAAAGATGCGGCGGGCAATACCGCACTGCGCATGGCGATGCAGACTCGCGAACAGCATATCCGTCGCGAGAAAGCGAACTCCAATATTTGTACTTCGCAGGTGCTGCTGGCCAACATCGCCAGCCTGTATGCTGTTTATCACGGTCCGGTTGGGCTGAAGCGCATTGCTAATCGCATTCACCGCCTGACCGACATTCTGGCGGCGGGCCTGCAACAAAAAGGGCTGAAACTGCGCCATGCGCATTACTTCGACACCCTGTGCGTAGAGGTGGCCGATAAAGCCGCCGTCCTGGCGCGCGCGGAGGTCGCAGAGATCAACCTGCGCAGCGACATCCACAATGCTGTCGGCATCACGCTGGATGAAACGACAACCCGCGAAAACGTGCTGCAACTGTTCTCTGTACTGCTGGGCGACGACCACGGTCTGAACATTGATACGCTGGATAAAGACGTGGCGCACGATAGCCGCTCTATCCAGGAGAGTATGCTGCGTGATGACGCGATCCTGACGCACCCGGTGTTCAACCGTTACCACAGCGAAACGGAGATGATGCGCTACATGCACTCGCTGGAGCGTAAAGATCTGGCGCTGAACCAGGCAATGATCCCGCTGGGTTCCTGTACCATGAAGCTGAACGCGGCGGCGGAGATGATCCCCATCACCTGGCCGGAATTTGCGGAACTGCATCCGTTCTGCCCGGCAGAGCAGGCGGAAGGGTATCATCAGATGATCAACCAGCTTTCTGACTGGCTGGTGAAACTGACGGGCTATGATGCCGTGTGTATGCAGCCGAACTCCGGCGCGCAGGGCGAATACGCGGGCCTGTTGGCGATTCGTCATTATCACGAAAGTCGCAACGACGGTCATCGCGATATCTGTCTGATCCCGGCCTCCGCTCACGGCACCAACCCGGCTTCCGCACAGATGGCGGGTATGCAGGTGGTGGTGGTCGCATGCGATAAGAACGGCAACATCGATCTGGCGGATCTGCGCGCTAAAGCCGAGCAGGCGGGTGACAATCTCTCTTGCATCATGGTGACTTACCCATCCACCCACGGCGTGTACGAAGAAACCATTCGTGAGGTGTGCGAGATCGTGCATCAGTTCGGCGGCCAGGTATACCTCGATGGCGCAAACATGAACGCGCAGGTTGGCATTACCTCTCCGGGCTTCATCGGCGCGGATGTTTCACACCTCAACCTGCATAAAACCTTCTGCATTCCGCACGGCGGCGGCGGCCCGGGTATGGGGCCGATCGGCGTGAAATCACATCTGGCGCCGTTTGTTCCGGGTCACAGCGTGGTGCAGATCGAAGGGATGCTGACCCGTCAGGGCGCGGTGTCCGCCGCACCGTTCGGCAGCGCATCCATTCTGCCGATCAGCTGGATGTACATCCGCATGATGGGCGCGGAAGGGCTGAAGCAGGCGAGCCAGGTGGCGATTCTGAACGCCAACTATATCGCCAGCCGCCTGAAAGACGCGTATCCGGTGCTGTATACCGGTCGCGATGGCCGCGTGGCGCACGAGTGTATTCTCGACATCCGCCCGCTGAAAGAAGAAACCGGCATCAGCGAACTGGATATTGCCAAGCGTTTGATCGACTACGGCTTCCACGCGCCGACCATGTCGTTCCCGGTGGCGGGAACGTTGATGGTTGAACCGACGGAATCTGAAAGCAAGATGGAGCTGGATCGCTTTATCAATGCGATGCTGGCGATTCGTGCGGAAATCGATCGCGTGAAAGCCGGTGAGTGGCCGCTGGAGGATAACCCGCTGGTTAACGCGCCGCACACGCAGAATGAGCTGGTCGCGGAGTGGAACCACGGATACAGCCGTGAAGTCGCGGTGTTCCCGGCGGGGGTAGCGAACAAGTACTGGCCGACCGTGAAACGCCTTGATGACGTTTACGGCGACCGTAACCTGTTCTGCTCCTGCGTACCGATGAGCGAATATCAGTAATCTCTCTGCCATGCTGTAGGCCGGGTAAGCGCAAGCGCTACCCGGCTTTTTTTTATTCGGAGACAGAACTTGTAGGCCGGATAAGGTATTAGCCGCCACCCGGCAAAAAATTACAGCTTCTCGCCGTTGCTGGCGATAACCTCTTTATACCAGGTAAAACTTTTCTTCCGCGAGCGCGCCATATCGCCGCTGCCGTCGTCATGCTTATTCACGTAAATAAAACCGTAACGCTTGCTGTATTGTCCGGTCGTGAATGACACGCAGTCGATGCAGCCCCACGGCGTATAGCCCATCAGATCCACGCCATCATACGTCACCGCTTTCATCATCTCTTCTACGTGAGCACGCAGATAGTCGATGCGGTAATCGTCGTTGATGCTGCCGTCTTCTTCCACTTTGTCGTAGGCGCCAAACCCATTTTCCACAATAAACAGCGGTTTCTGATAGCGTTCATACAGCTCGCACAGGGAATAACGCAGGCCGACCGGGTCAATTTGCCAGCCCCAGTCGGAGGCTTTGACGTGCGGATTCGGCACGCTGCCCTCGAAGCCGGAAATGGCATCGCCGCTGCCGCCTTCCGCTTTTACTGCATTAGTCATGTAATAGCTGAAGCCAAGGTAATCGCAGGTGCCTTCGCGCAGAATCTCCGCGTCGCCAGCGTCCATGTTGATGTTAAAGCCGCGACGTTCCCATTCGTTCAGTACATAAGACGGGTAGTAGCCGCGTAGCTGAACGTCGGTAAACACATAGCGCTCGCGCATGGATTCCTGCGCGAACATGACATCTTCTGGCTTACAGGAAAACGGATAGAGCGCGACCATCGCCAGCATACAGCCGACCTTCATCTCCGGGTTGATGCGGCGTGCCGCCTTCACCGCCAGCGCGCTGGCGACGAACTGGTGATGCAGCACCTGATACATGGTTTCTTCCGGGTTTTCATGCTCGGTATACACCACGCCAGAACAGCAGTAGCCAAACAGCGGCGCGCGCCAGTTGCGCTGGTTGTTGATCTCGTTGAAGGTCATCCAGTATTTGACTTTGTGCTTGTAGCGCTCAAATACCACCTCCGCGAAGCGGACGAAGAAATCCACCACTTTACGGTTGGTCCAGCCGCCGTATTGCTGTACCAGATGCAGCGGCATTTCAAAGTGGGAGAGGGTGATGACCGGTTCGATGTTGTATCTGAGCAACTCATCGAACATATCATCGTAGAATTTCAGCCCTTCTTCGTTCGGTTGCGTCTCGTCACCCTGCGGGAAAATGCGGGTCCAGGCGATGGAGGTGCGAAAGCATTTAAACCCCATCTCGGCGAACAGCTTAATGTCTTCTTTATAGTGACCGTAAAAATCGACCGCTTCATGGTTCGGATAATATTTACCCGCTACGACCTGTCGGGTGATTTCACGCGGTACGCCATGCGCTCCGCCGGTCAGCACATCACAGATGCTCGGCCCTTTGCCGCCTTTGTTCCAGCCGCCTTCAACCTGATGAGCGGCAACTGCGCCGCCCCATAAGAAATCTTTTGGTAAGGTGAGTTTTTTCATTGTTGCTCAATCTCAAATTAATACAATCTGGTTTTGAGTCTAACAAAGGAAGGCAAAAAGTCACGATATAACAAAATGGCGCTGGTGTAATTTGTTACGCTCAAAAAACAAATTGTTTTTTTTACGCTAATTTTTTCGCCAGCTTACGGCCTAATGATTCAAGAATATAGATAACGGGGATCTGCGTTGTAATATCATAAACGCCAGCAATACGGGTTTGTGGTACATGCCAGGAGAGATTAAAATCAGCCAGCTTTGCCAGCGCCGAGTGTTCATGGCTGGTAATCGACAGCACTTTGCAGTTGTGCAGGCTGAACTGGCTGGCAAAGCGCAGGATCTCCGCAGTCTCTCCCGATACTGAAAGCACAATCGCCAGCGCGTTTTTTGCCATATCGTTGGTGACCGGAAAATAAGGATCATCAATATGATTACTGAATTTCCCGACGTTAGAGAAAAAACGTGCGCCATATTTTGCCAGCGCGCCGGAAGTTCCTGCGCCGACAAATATAATACGTTCGGAAGATAAAATGATATCGACAGCCTGATTGAGTAATTTATCAAATTCATCGTTATTGACGCTTTTAAAGAAACTGATAATTTCGCTGGCGCCAAAATTAGCCTGTTGCGGCTCATCCTGCTCTAAATATAATTTAAAGCGCACGCGGAATTCAGAGTAGCCGTCACAGTGAAGTTTGCGACAAAAGCGCAGCACGGTGGTGGTGGAAACGCCCACGGCATCAGCCAGTTCGCGAATGGTCATGTACATGACTTTGTCACGGTTTTTGATGACATAGTTGTAGACCAGCATCTCAAGATTGTTGAGACTGGCGATGGCAGCGTGGGAGAACATACTCACAATGGCAAAACTCACTCATCAGACTTCATCTACAGGGAATAATAACATGCAGCCAAATGACATCACTTTTTTTCAGCGTTTCCAGGATGACATTCTGGCCGGACGCAAAACTATCACCATTCGTGACGAGTCCGAATCACACTTCAAAGTCGGGGATATTCTACGGGTTGGACGCTTCGAAGATGAGGGTTACTTCTGCACAATTGAGGTTGTTGGCACCTCAACCGTCACGCTGGACACGCTGACGGAAAAACATGCCCGGCAGGAAAACATGACGCTTGAAGAACTTAAACATGTGATTGCCGGGATTTACCCGGATCAGACGCAATTTTATGTGATTGATTTTAAATGCCTTTGATTTTAATGAACAACTGTTAGTTGAAAAATAAGTTTCAACATCATGATTTAAAAAGATTAATCTTAAGTTGATATTTATTTTAGCTAACAGGTGTTCACTGGAACCATTCTCAGTTACGCTAGGAACGCTATCACGATTGTGAACGTTCTTTGGAGTAAGCTATGGTTCAGAAACCATTAATCGCACAGGGATATTCGCTGGCAGAGGAAATTGCCAATAGCATCAGCCACGGTATTGGGTTGGTGTTTGGTATTGTCGGTCTGGTGCTGTTACTGGTTCAGGCGGTAGACGCGAATGCCAGTGCAACGGCTATTACCAGCTACAGCCTGTACGGCGGCAGCATGATCCTGCTGTTTCTTGCTTCAACCCTCTACCACGCGATTCCGCATCAACGGGCGAAGATCTGGCTGAAAAAATTCGACCACTGCGCTATCTATCTGCTGATTGCCGGAACCTATACGCCGTTTTTGCTGGTGGGGCTGGATTCGCCGCTGGCGCGTGGGCTGATGATTGTCATCTGGAGCCTGGCGCTGCTCGGTATTTTATTCAAGCTGACTATTGCCCACCGGTTTAAGGTTCTCTCGCTGGTAACGTATTTAACGATGGGGTGGCTGTCGCTGATTGTGGTTTATCAACTGGCGATCAAACTGGCGGCGGGAGGCGTGACGCTGCTGGCGGTCGGCGGCGTGGTCTATTCGCTAGGCGTGATTTTCTACGTCTGCAAACGCATTCCCTATAACCATGCAATTTGGCACGGGTTTGTGCTGGGCGGCAGCGTGTGCCACTTTCTGGCGATCTATCTGTATGTAGGGCAGGTCTGACACACTGTTGCCGGATGGCGGCTACGCCTTATCCGGCCTACGAGGGATGGGGCCTGAAACCCAACTGCCGGATGGCGGCTAATACCTTATCCGGCCTGCATGGCGCACTGAACCGTAGGCCTTAAAGCTGCGCGCCATCAGGCGTATTTTTTTACTCTTCCAGCGAATAGGGCAGCGGTACGATGTGCAGGGTATTCGCATCATCGCGTACGCGAAATACGCTGTCAGCTTCCATATCGTTGTTCATGACCACCTGCACCAGAACCTGGCCGTCATCCAGTTGCACTGCTGCAAGAACGGTGCCGGTACGACGCCAGTTCTCACCCATCTGCAACTCCAGATCTTCTCCGGCTTCCGGTACGCGGCTGGCTTTACCCGCCAGAGACCAGAGCGCGCGTTTGTTCGCACCGCGGAATTTTGCCCGGGCGACCATCTCCTGCCCGCTGTAGCAGCCTTTCTTAAAGCTGATGCCGCCCAGCGCCTGTAGGTTGGTTGCCTGCGGTATAAATTGCCCGCTGTTCGCGGAGTCAATGACCGGAATGCCCGCTTCAATATCCAGCGCCAGCCACTGCTGGCTGTTGTTCAGCGCCGCTTCGCCGCGCAGTTTTTCAGTCAGGGATTCAGCCGTGGCGACATCTGTAATCAGCAGAAAACGTTCTGCCGGATGTTCAAACCAAAGCAGGGTGGACGCCCCTTCGCTCACGACCTGCTTTTCGCTGTTGGGTAACACGCTAAAGATATTCGCCAGCGCTGCGCGAGCCTGAAAACCAGCGATACCGAGCAGAACACGCTCATCGTCAGGCGCGATCGCGACTTTAGAGAACACGGCGTATTTTTTCAGCTCGGTTAGTTGGGCCTCGCGCAGACTGCGGCGTTCGATCCAGGCAAAACCGTCGCCGTCGCGGAACAGACGCAGGTTGCTCCACATCTTCCCTTTTGCATCGCAATGGGCGACCAGTAAGTGTTGCTGTTCGGTAAGCTGGTTGACGTCCGCGGTGACCTGACCTTGCATATACTTCTCGCTGTCGGCGCCGGTGATTGAGGCCAGCGCCCAGTCATCGAGAGTGATCAGCGTCAGAGGCAAACGGGCTGACGCGGACGGTTGACGAGGAGGAAAAGGTGTAAAAGCCATAATAATGTCCTGATTTGCTTAACGCAGTAATAGTGACTAATGGTAAAAGAGCTATAGCCCATTGCAAGCGGTTTAAACATCCCATTTGTGCCTTATCGCCCGCTTTGCGAGGCGCGATGCAAAATCGATGAACCCTTTGACTTAATGTGGTTTTATTTGCCGATCATGCTTCCGTTTATGGAGATTCCCGTAAAAGAACATGAAAAACACGTTACAATAGCCGGGTACTTCATTTTCGCGAGACAGGAAGAAGAACATGGATATTAATAACAAAGCACGTATTCATTGGGCATGCCGTCGCGGTATGCGTGAGCTCGACATTTCCATCATGCCGTTTTTCGAACATGAGTACGATAACTTAAGCGATGAAGAAAAATGCATCTTTGTTCGTTTGCTGGAATGCGACGATCCTGATTTATTTAACTGGTTGATGAACCACGGTAAACCGGGTGATGCAGAGCTGGAACAAATGGTGAAACTCATCCAGACACGGAATCGGGAACGTGGTCCTGTGGCAATCTGATTTACGCGTCTCCTGGCGCGCACAATGGCTCTCTTTGCTCATTCATGGGCTTGTCGCCGCATTGGTTTTATTGATGCCCTGGCCATTGAGCTACACGCCGCTCTGGCTGATATTGCTTTCGCTGGTGGTGTTCGACTGTGTGCGCAGTCAGCGGCGGATTAATACCCGGCAGGGCGAAATTAAACTGCTGATGGATGGGCGTTTACGTTGGCAAGGGCAAGACTGGACGATTCAGAGCCCACCCTGGATGCTTAAAACCGGCATGATGCTGCGTTTGCGCGCCGACAGCGGGAAGCGTCAGCACTTGTGGCTGGCGGCAGACAGCATGGATGACGCCGAGTGGCGGGATTTACGGCGGTTAATGTTGCAACAGGCGACGCAGGGGTAACGCCAACGAAGGCCTGATGGCGCGCAGCTTTAAGGCCTACGGTTCGGTGCGCCATGCAGGCCGGACAGGGCGTTCACGCCGCTATCCGGCAAAACGGTCAGCAGGAATAGTGCTCTGCCATCTCACCGAGAATTTGCTCGCACCAGGCCTGGATGCGCTCATCGCTGAGATCGTACTGGTTGGTTTCATCCAGCGCCAGGCCGACAAAAAGTTGCCCATCGGCAATGACCGGTTTCGGGCTGGTGAACTCATAGCCTTCGGTAGGCCAGTAGCCGACAAATTTAACGCCTTTGGTGACAAGTTTGTCATGCAGCATACCCAGCGCATCCAGGAACCACTCGCCGTAGCCCAACTGGTCGCCCATGCCGTAGAGCGCGACAATTTTGCCTTCCAGCTTGAGATCGTCCAGTTGATTCCAGACGGCTTCCCAGTCTTCCTGTATTTCACCAAAATCCCAGGTCGGAATGCCTAAAATGAGCACATCGTACTGCTCCATTAAGGTCGGAGAGTCATCCTTGAGGTTGTGTAATGTGACCAGTTCCGGGCCAATAATGTCGCGAATTTTTTCCGCTGCCATTTCGGTATAGCAGGTGCTGGAACCATAAAAAAGGCCGATATTCATGACGTACTGCTCTCGATTCTTGCGATGACGATGCGGCTAGTGTACCAGAAAGGCGTCGGCTTCAGGCATAATGGCGTTGATTTAACACGCAGAGGGGCCCGAGATGGATAAGGATCTGGCGCGTATCGAGCAGTTTCTCGATGCCCTGTGGCTGGAGCGTAATCTGGCGGAAAATACGCTGAGCGCGTATCGGCGCGACTTGTCGATGGTGGTCGAATGGTTGCATCATCGTGGAAAAACGCTGGCGACGGTGCAGAGCGATGATTTACAAACGCTGCTGGCGGAACGTATGGATGGCGGGTATAAAGCCACCAGTTCCGCACGATTGTTGAGCGCCACGCGGCGCTTCTTTCAGCATCTGTACCGTGAAAAATTTCGTGAGGACGATCCGAGCGCGCAGCTCGCGTCGCCCAAACTTCCGCAGCGTTTGCCAAAAGATCTCAGCGAAGCACAAGTTGAGAGATTATTACAGTCGCCAGTTGTTGACCAACCGCTGGAATTACGCGACAAAGCAATGCTGGAAGTGCTGTATGCGACGGGCCTGCGCGTTTCTGAGCTGGTCGGGCTGACCATGAGCGATATCAGCCTGCGCCAGGGCGTCGTGCGGGTTATCGGTAAAGGCAATAAAGAACGTCTGGTGCCGTTGGGCGAAGAAGCGGTGTACTGGCTGGAGACGTATCTGGAGCACGGGCGCCCGTGGCTGTTGAACGGTGTGTCGATTGACGTTTTATTTCCCAGCCAGCGGGCGCAACAAATGACGCGTCAGACCTTCTGGCACCGCATTAAACACTATGCCGTGCTGGCGGGAATCGACAGCGAAAAGCTGTCGCCGCACGTTTTGCGTCACGCTTTCGCCACCCATTTGCTGAATCATGGCGCTGACTTACGCGTTGTACAGATGCTGCTTGGGCATAGCGATCTCTCGACCACACAAATTTATACTCATGTCGCAACGGAGCGCTTGCGTCAACTTCATCAACAGCATCACCCGCGAGCGTGAGTGCTGACAGGAAAGGATAGGTTATGAAAAAACGTTTTATGATGTTCACCCTGCTGGCGGCGGCATTTTCGGGAATGGTTCATGCGGACGATGCAGCCATTCGCCAGTCGCTGACTAAGCTGGGCGTGCAGAGCACGGAAATTCAGCCCGCGCCGGTTGCAGGCATGAAAACCGTGCTGACCAACAGCGGCGTGCTGTACGTCACCGACGATGGCAAGCATATTATTCAGGGGCCGATGTATGACGTCAGCGGCGCGTCGCCGGTAAATGTCACCAATCAGTTGCTGATGAAACACCTGAATGCGCTGGAAAAAGAGATGATTGTTTACAAAGCGCCGCAGGAAAAACACGTCATCACCATCTTTACCGACATCACCTGCGGCTACTGTCACAAGCTGCATGAAGAGATGAAAGACTATAACGCGCTGGGGATTACCGTGCGTTATCTGGCCTTCCCGCGCCAGGGGCTGGAAAGCCAGGCCGAGCAGGATATGAAGTCCATCTGGTGCGCGAAAGATCGAAACAAAGCCTTTGATGAGGCGATGGCGGGCAAAGGCGTGAAAGCCGCCACCTGCGATATCGATATCGCCAATCATTATGCGCTGGGCGTGCAGTTCGGCGTGAGCGGCACGCCAGCGATTGTGCTGAGCAACGGCTATGTGGTGCCTGGCTATCAGGGGCCGAAAGAGATGAAGGCGTTCCTTGACGCGCACCAGAAACAGACCAGCGGTAAATAATTCGCGTGAAACAACAGATACAACTTCGTCGGCGTGAGGCCGACGAGACAACTGAGCTGCCTGCTGACCTGCCGCCGCTGCTGCGCCGTTTATACGCCAGCCGGGGCGTACGCAGCGCGCAGGAGCTGGAGCGCAGCGTAAAAGGGATGCTGCCGTGGCAGCAGCTTAGCGGCGTCGAAAAGGCGGTTGAGATCCTCTATAACGCGTTTCGCGAGGGGACTCGCATCGTCGTCGTGGGCGATTTTGACGCGGATGGCGCCACCAGTACGGCGCTTAGCGTCCTCGGTATGCGTTCGCTGGGCTGTAACAATATCAGCTACCTGGTGCCAAACCGTTTTGAAGATGGCTACGGATTAAGCCCGGAAGTGGTCGATCAGGCGCATGCTCGCGGCGCGCAGCTGATTGTGACGGTGGATAACGGTATCTCTTCTCATACCGGTGTGGAACATGCCAGAGCGTTGGGGATTCCGGTGGTGGTGACCGATCACCATCTGCCGGGCGATACGCTACCTGACGCAGAAGCCATCATTAACCCGAATCTGCGAGATTGCGATTTCCCGTCGAAGTCGCTGGCAGGCGTTGGCGTGGCGTTCTATCTGATGCTGGCGCTGCGCACTTTCCTGCGTGATAAAGGCTGGTTTGATGAGCGTGGCATTACGCCGCCGAATCTGGCGGAACTGCTCGACCTGGTCGCGTTAGGCACGGTGGCGGACGTGGTGCCGCTGGACGCCAATAACCGCATCCTGACGTGGCAGGGGTTGAGCCGTATCCGCGCCGGAAAATGTCGCCCAGGCATTAAGGCGCTGCTTGAGGTGTCGAACCGCGATCCGCAGAAGCTGGCGGCCAGCGATTTAGGCTTTGCGCTTGGGCCGCGTCTGAATGCCGCAGGGCGGCTGGATGATATGTCCGTCGGCGTGGCGTTGCTGCTGTGCGATAACATCGGCGAAGCGCGGGTGCTGGCGAATGAACTGGATGCACTGAACCAGACGCGTAAAGAGATCGAACAGGGGATGCAGGCGGAAGCGCTGACCCTGTGCGAGAAACTGGAACGCAGCCGTGAAACGCTGCCTGGCGGCCTGGCGATGTATCATCCAGAATGGCATCAGGGCGTGGTCGGCATTCTGGCTTCGCGCATTAAAGAGCGCTTCCATCGCCCGGTGATTGCCTTTGCGCCCGCCGGTGACGGTACGCTGAAAGGTTCCGGTCGTTCCATTCAGGGGCTGCATATGCGCGATGCGCTGGAGCGTCTGGATACGCTGTATCCGGGGATGATGCTCAAATTCGGCGGCCATGCGATGGCGGCAGGATTGTCACTGGAAGAGACGCAGTTTGAACATTTCCAGCAGCGTTTTGGCGAGCTGGTGACTGAGTGGCTCGACCCATCGTTGCTACAGGGTGAAGTGGTTTCTGACGGCCCGCTGAGCGTGGCTGAGATGACGATGGAAGTGGCGCAACTGCTGCGTGACGCAGGGCCGTGGGGGCAGATGTTCCCGGAACCGCTGTTTGACGGACGTTTTCGCCTGTTGCAGCAGCGGCTGGTCGGCGAACGCCACCTGAAAGTGATGGTCGAACCGGTTGGCGGCGGCCCGCTGCTGGACGGCATTGCGTTTAACGTTGATACCGCCTGCTGGCCGGATAACGGCGTACGCGAAGTTCAGCTTGCCTATAAGCTGGATATCAACGAGTTTCGCGGCAACCGTAGCCTACAGCTGATCATTGATCACCTCTGGCCAAATTGACAACAGTATATTAATAAGAGCGCGAATCCGGTAGAATTCCGCTCTTATCACTGCATTTTGACTAGTCCAATAAAAGAAATCAGACCATGTTTGAAATTAACCCGGTAAATAACCGCATTCAGGACCTCACGGAACGCTCTGACGTTCTTAGGGGGTATCTTTGACTACGATGCCAAGAAAGAGCGTCTGGAAGAAGTAAACGCCGAGCTGGAACAGCCGGATGTCTGGAACGAACCCGAACGCGCGCAGGCGCTGGGCAAAGAGCGTTCCTCCCTTGAAGCGATTGTCGACACCCTCGACCAAATGACTCAGGGTCTGGAAGATGTTTCCGGGCTGCTGGAGCTGGCTGTAGAAGCCGACGACGAAGAAACCTTTAACGAAGCCGTAGCTGAACTCGATACGCTGGAAGAAAAGCTGGCGCAGCTGGAATTCCGTCGTATGTTCTCCGGTGAGTATGACAGCGCGGATTGCTACCTCGATATTCAGGCAGGTTCCGGCGGTACTGAAGCGCAGGACTGGGCAAGCATGCTGGAGCGTATGTATCTGCGCTGGGCAGAAGCGCGCGGCTTTAAAACCGAAATTATTGAAGAGTCTGAAGGTGAAGTCGCGGGGATCAAATCCGTCACCATCAAGATTTCCGGCGAATACGCCTATGGCTGGCTGCGTACCGAAACCGGCGTTCATCGCCTGGTGCGTAAGAGCCCGTTCGATTCCGGCGGTCGTCGTCATACCTCGTTCAGCTCCGCGTTCGTCTACCCGGAAGTTGACGATGATATTGATATCGAAATCAACCCGGCAGACCTGCGTATCGACGTTTATCGCGCATCCGGCGCGGGCGGTCAGCACGTTAACCGTACAGAATCTGCGGTACGTATTACGCACATCCCGACCGGGATTGTGACGCAGTGCCAGAACGACCGTTCCCAGCACAAAAACAAAGACCAGGCCATGAAGCAGATGAAAGCGAAGCTTTATGAACTGGAGATGCAGAAGAAAAATGCCGAGAAACAGGCGATGGAAGATAACAAATCCGACATCGGCTGGGGTAGCCAGATTCGTTCTTATGTCCTTGATGACTCCCGCATTAAAGACTTGCGTACCGGGGTTGAGACCCGCAACACGCAGGCGGTGCTGGATGGCAGCCTGGATCAATTTATCGAAGCAAGTTTGAAAGCAGGGTTATGAGGAACCAACATGTCTGAACAACACGCACAGGGCGCTGACGCGGTAACCGATCTTAACAACGAACTGAAAACGCGCCGCGAGAAGCTGGCTAGCCTGCGCGAGCAGGGTATCCCGTTCCCGAATGATTTCCGTCGCGATCACACCTCAGACCAACTGCACGCTGACTTCGACGCGAAAGAGAACGAAGAACTGGAAGCGCTGAACATCGAAGTGTCCGTTGCGGGCCGTATGATGACCCGTCGTATTATGGGTAAAGCGTCTTTCGTTACGTTGCAGGATGTCGGCGGCCGTATTCAGCTGTACGTTGCCCGTGACGATCTGCCGGAAGGCGTTTACAACGAGCAGTTCAAAAAATGGGATCTGGGCGATATCCTCGGCGCGAAAGGGAAGCTGTTCAAGACCAAAACCGGTGAGCTGTCCATCCACTGCACCGAACTGCGTCTGCTGACCAAAGCGTTGCGTCCGCTGCCGGATAAATTCCACGGCTTGCAGGATCAGGAAGCGCGCTATCGCCAGCGTTACCTGGATCTCATCTCTAACGATGAATCCCGTAACACCTTTAAAGTCCGTTCACAGATTATGGCGGGTATTCGTCAGTTCATGGTGGGCCGCGGCTTTATGGAAGTAGAAACCCCGATGATGCAGGTGATTCCTGGCGGTGCGGCAGCACGTCCGTTTATCACCCATCACAACGCGCTGGATCTGGACATGTACCTGCGTATCGCGCCGGAACTGTACCTGAAGCGTCTGGTGGTTGGCGGCTTCGAGCGTGTGTTCGAAATCAACCGCAACTTCCGTAACGAAGGGATCTCCGTTCGTCATAACCCAGAGTTCACCATGATGGAACTCTATATGGCGTATGCGGACTATAAAGACCTGATCGAACTGACCGAATCGCTGTTCCGTACGCTGGCGCAGGATATTCTGGGCAAAACTGAAGTGCCTTACGGCGATGAAGTGTTCGACTTCGGCAAGCCGTTCGAAAAACTGACCATGCGCGAGGCTATCAAGAAATACCGTCCTGAAACGGATATGGCCGATCTGGATAACTTCGACTCCGCCAAAGCGATCGCTGAATCTATCGGCATCAAGGTTGAGAAAAGCTGGGGCCTGGGCCGCATCGTAACTGAGATCTTCGAAGAAGTGGCGGAAGCGCACCTGATTCAGCCGACCTTCATCACCGAATATCCGGCAGAGGTTTCTCCGCTGGCGCGCCGTAACGACGTGAACCCGGAAATCACCGACCGCTTTGAATTCTTCATCGGCGGCCGTGAAATCGGTAACGGCTTTAGCGAGCTGAACGATGCAGAAGATCAGGCGCAGCGTTTCCAGGATCAGGTTAACGCGAAAGAAGCCGGTGACGACGAAGCGATGTTCTACGACGAAGACTACGTTACCGCTCTGGAGCACGGTCTGCCGCCGACAGCGGGTCTGGGAATTGGTATCGACCGCATGGTAATGCTGTTCACCAACAGCCACACCATCCGCGACGTGATTCTGTTCCCGGCGATGCGTCCGGTAAAATAAGACGTGAGATGCCGGATGGCGGCTTCGCCTTATCCGGCCTACGTTTTGCTCCTCTGTAGGCCCGGTAAGCACAGCGCCACCGGGCACAAAGCCAGTAAATTACCCCTGGTTATACTCCCGCAACAACTCACGCGCCTTGTCGTCAGACGCCTGCAACACCATCCACGGACTGAACGCCCACGGCGCCGCGCTCAATGCTTGCAGTACAGTTTCCAGGCTGCTCCACTGGTAGTCCATCACTTCATCCGGGTTTACCTGTAGCGCACTGGTCACCTGCGCGGCGTATACCGGACAGACCTCATTTTCCACGATGCCATTCGGGTCAGTTGCCCGATAGCGAAAATCTGGATAGACGGGCGTCAGGTTGGTAATTTCGACGCCAAGCTCAAAACGGCTGCGTCGGATAATTGCCGCTTCAGTGCTTTCTCCCTGCTGTGGGTGCCCGCATACTGAGTTGGTCCAGACTCCCGGCCACGCTTTTTTACTGAGCGAGCGGCGAGTGACCAGCAATTGCCCCTGCGCGTTAAACAACCAGCATGAGAAGGCGAGATGTAAAAGGGTATCAGAGGTATGAGCCGCATATTTCTCCAGTATGCCGTCAGGATTACCCTGCTCATCCAGCAATATGACATGTTCCCCGGTCATAAAAACTCCTGAATATGAAAATAGCCGCATACTGCTGCAAGCCATATACTCTGGCAACTAGCGTAGTCTATATAGGGTGGAAAGGCATTACCAAAAGTAGCGGTGGCAAGAAGGAGATATCGTGACACCGATGGCAATACATTGGGCATCTGGCTTTTGGCTGCTATGATAAGGCGTTTGAAATGTTGCGAGGAATAGTTTTGAGTGCAGGACGCCTGAACAACAAGAGCCTGAGTATTGTGATGCTGCTTTGTGCAGGCTTGCTTTTAGCGGGCTGCTCCAGCAATCAATCTTCTGATTCGGGTTCCGTCTATACCGTTAAGCGGGGAGATACGCTCTACCGCATTTCGCGCACGACGGGAACCAGCGTGAAAGAACTTGCCCGACTGAACGGTATTTCCCCGCCTTACACCATTGAGGTAGGGCAAAAACTGAAACTGGGCGGCGGGGCGAAGCGTTCTGGTTCATCGCGTGCGACCACGGCGAAATCCTCTACGAAAACGGCGGCAGTCAGACCGTCCTCTTCTGTGCCGCAATCTTCCTGGCCTCCGGTAGGGCAACGTTGCTGGCGCTGGCCTGCCAGCGGCAAAGTCATTTTGCCTTATTCAACGGCGGAAGGCGGCAATAAAGGCATTGATATATCCGCCGCGCGCGGCACGCCGATTTATGCGGCAGGGGCAGGGAAGGTGGTTTATGTCGGCAACCAGTTACGCGGTTACGGGAACCTCATCATGATTAAACATAATGAGGATTACATCACCGCTTATGCCCACAACGACACGCTGTTAGTTAACAACGGGCAGAGCGTGAAAGCCGGGCAGAAAATTGCCACAATGGGGAGCACTGATGCGGATTCTGTTCGCTTGCACTTCCAGATTCGCTACCGCGCAACAGCGATTGATCCACTGCGTTATTTACCGCCGCAGGGGAGCAAACCAAAATGCTGACGGTGAATTAATCGCCAGTCAGTGAGCAAGCACCTTGTCAATAAGAGCGTAAGGTTTATAATGCCTTACGCATCTCGAAGCGGGCGTAGTTCAATGGTAGAACGAGAGCTTCCCAAGCTCTATACGAGGGTTCGATTCCCTTCGCCCGCTCCAGCTTCAAGTTTCCTGAATTCCGCATTCAACGCCCAACAGGATTAACTGCCCGCTATTATGGCGTCCGTGCCAGTAGTGCGGTCATTAACAGTCGTATCAACAATCTTCAATAATCAGATATACCGCCTTAACCGGGCCATGCACGCCGACCACCTTGATCAGTTCGATATCCGCCGTTGAGCTGGGGCCACTGATGATGTTAATACACGATGGCATGCGTTCACCGGCCTGCGCTTTCTGATGCAGTTTTTCCGCCAGTTGCGCCACGCGTGGCAGGATAGTGCTCTTGCGCAGCACGAAAATCGAGGACTCCGGCAGCAGGCTTAATGAACGCCCGCGCTCCGGCGCGGAAAACAGCACCACGCCGCCCGATTCCGTTAAGCCGTATTCGGCATACACTACGCCGACTTTCGCTTGTTCGGCCTGGGTAACATTCTCTGCTCCCCGGGTCGGGTCCCAGACCACGGCGTTGCATTCCTGCTGCAAGCGTTCGGTGATCCCCAGTTCAACCAGTCGGCTATCGCCGCTGAGCACCACCGATTTATGCCCCAGTTCTTCACACAGGCGTAACGCCGCTTCCGGCGCCTGCGCTTCGCTGGTCAGTTCGCAGCGTACCAGCATGACATCACTCGCAAACTGGATAAACGCGTCGCAGCGCTGCTGCTGGCTAAGTTCGGTCAGTCGCTCGTTCGCATAGTTGTTAACCGGCAGCGTATCTGCCTGCGGTTCGAATCGCAGCGGGCGGCCCAGCGCCTGGGCGATGGTGTTTAAAAACGCGCTACGGTTATCCATTCTTTTTCTCCTCTGCCTGATGTTTCTTAAACCAGCTACGGAAACTCTCTCCGTCAGCATCAGGGAGATCTCGCGCCTCCATCCAGTCACCAATAGCGCCGACTTTAAGCGGCGTTTTACCGCCATTAATAAACCAGCTTGCCGCATGGGCGCCCGCCATCATCCCGACTTTCCACAGCCCAGGATGGCTATTGGCATAAGCGAACATTTTGATCGCCCGTCGCTCGGCTTTCGGGGTAATGCCCTCTTCGGCCATCACTCGGCGATGGCGCAGGATCAGTTTTGACAGCGGAATGCGCACCGGGCAGACGCTGTCGCAGGCCGTGCATAATGAACAGGCATACGGCAGATCTTTAAAATCCTTATAACCGCCGAGCAGCGGGGAAATCACCGCGCCGATAGGGCCGGGATAGATTGAGCCATAGCCGTGTCCACCAATGTGGCGGTATGCCGGGCAGGTGTTCATACAGGCTCCGCAGCGAATGCAGCGCAGCACGTCGCGAAATTCAGAACCGAGTACCTGGGAACGCCCGTTATCCACAATAACCAGGTGGAACTCTTCCGGCCCGTCAACGTGGCCTGCCTCGCGTGGGCCGGTCAGCCAGGTGTTGTAACCTGTCAAACGTGCGCCAACGGCGCTGCGCGCCAGCATGGTGATCAGTACATCCACGTCGGCAAAGGTGGGGGCGATACGCTCCATCCCCATCACCGCAATGTGCGTTTTCGGCAGCGTGGTACACATCCGCGCATTGCCTTCGTTGGTCACCAGGCACACCGAACCGGTTTCCGCCACGGCGAAATTACAGCCGGTAATACCGATTTCAGCGCTGAGGAAATCCTCGCGGATCTTCTGGCGGATGAATAAGGTCATCGCTTCTGGCGTTTCCGGGCCGTCATAGCCCAGACGTTCATGCAGTACGCGACGGATCTGATAGCGATCTTTATGGATTGCCGGAACCACAACGTGTGAAGGCGGGTCCTGATCCAACTGGAGAATATACTCACCCAGATCGGTTTCGATCACCTGAATTCCGGCATCCTGCAACACATGATTGACGCCAATCTCTTCGGTCACCATCGACTTGGACTTCACTACCTTGCGCGCGTTTTTACTTTGTGCGACCTGTAAAATGTAGCGGGTGGCTTCTTCTTTGGTTTTGGCGAAATAGACGTGTCCGCCGTTTTCCGTCACTTTCTCGGTGAGTTGATACAGGTAAGCGTCGAGATTACTCAGAACATGGTCGCGGATCTGGCTGGCACGGTCACGCCATTCGTCCCAGTGCCCTAATTCATCGACCATTTTTTGCCGATTCGCGCCGATACGCTCCTGCGCATTGGCCACGGCTTTGCGCATGATCGGATCTTCAATTTGCTGACGAATGCGCAGTTTAAATTCTACATCGCTGGTTTTTATCGACATCTCTTTCCCCTCAGCGGCTCATCAGCACTTCAGCAATATGCATCACTTTGACCGGCTGGCCTTCCCGTTGCAGTCGACCGCCAATGTTCAGCAGGCAGCTGACGTCTGCGCCAATCAAATATTCAGGCCGGGCATCCATCAGGTGTAAGACTTTCTCTTTCACCATCTCGCCGGATATTTCGGCCATTTTGACCGAGAACGTCCCGCCAAATCCGCAGCAGGTATCCTGATCGGCAAACGTCAACAGCTCCAGCCCGCGCACGTTTTTCAGTAGCGTGAGCGGCTCTTCCTTCACTCCCAGCTTGCGGGTCAGGCTACAGGATGGGTGATAGACGGCTCTGCCCTGAAGGCTGGCTCCCACATCCACCACACCCAGTTTATTAACGATAAAGGAGGTGAGATCCTGCATGCGCGCGGCGACCTTTTCCGCACGTAACGCCCATTCAGGCTCATCGACCAGATATGTTGGGTAGCTTTTTACCGCGTAGGTACAGGAGCCAGCAGGAGAGATAATCGGGTCGTCGTTGTCTTCCAGCGCTGCGATCAGGTTTTTCATCCCAGGGATCGCTTCTTTGATGTAGCCGCTGTTGATGGCTGGCTGGCCGCAACACCCTTGCTTCTCAGGGAAATTAACGCGGCAGCCCAGTTTTTCCAGCAGCAATACGGAGTCTCGTGCCATCCGTGATTTCAGCGCGTCACCAATACAGGTAACAAAGAAATTTACATTCACAATCAATGCTCCATTGCTTCACTTCTATTTAGCCCCGATGGCAACCGGCCACCGGGTCATAAATCAATAATAAAAACGACCATTGTTTTTCGGTTTATCCTACTCTATGTTCATTTGTATGACAAAATAGAATAATCCACCAATCAATACCCATATGCAATACCCGGGTTTATTTATTTCGGCATCGCTCACATTTTTATAATGAAAACTACAGCGATGTGAACGTCCGAAAAATAGTTTCAAGTGATTACTAATTTCGTCAATATCATTATTAAACAGGTTGTTAAATAACTATTTATAGGTATCTGTCTTGCTCTTAAGTATATTTGCCTGGCATTGAATTTTAATTAAAAGATTACAATAGTTACAAAACTACAAATCATAATTACTTTATTCACTGAAGCGATTCAGTTTACATATTTCATTTGACCGGCAATGTAGCCTCCCCACCATAAATATAAATCAGGTTTAATGAACCAATCAGGAATAGTAATGAACGAATATTTTATGTTTGCCCTGGCACTTTCTCCTTTGCTGCTTATGGTATTTTTAATTCTGAAATTGAAAATGCCCATCCATTATTCAGTTTTGATTTCGTTGGCATTCACTGCCGCGCTGTCTGCAATATTCTGGGACATGCCAGTACAAAATCTTAAAGCCTCGATGGGTTATGGCGCACTGAAAGGATTATGGCCGATCGTGATTGTGATCCTCGGCGCTATATTCAGTTATAACGTCATGCAGGCGACCAAAGCGCTGGATATTCTCCGCGATATTCTCGCCAGTATTAGCGAAGATAAGCGTATTCAGGTACTGCTGATTTCGTGGTGTTTCGGTGGATTCCTTGAAGCGGCTGCCGGGTACGGTACGGCGGTCGCGATACCTATCGGTATTCTCATCGCGCTGGGATTCAACCCACTGAAGGCAGCAATTGCTTCACTTGTGGCCAACACCGTACCCACGGCGTTCGGGGCGGTTGGTATTCCGGTCTCTATCCTGGCTGAACAGGTTAATCTGCCGGTTTACACCTTAGGCGGAACGATTATTCTGCAATTAGCCCTTTTTAATATCCTGCTGCCGTTTGTCATAATTTGCATTATTGGCGGTGGCCTGAAAGCCATTCGCGGCGTGTTCCTTATTACGCTGCTTTGCGGTATCACAACGCTTGTTCCGCAGTATTTTGTCGCCATACATCTCGGGGCAGAATTACCTGCCTTTGCCGGCAGCCTGGTCAGTCTTTTTGCCGTCGCAATTGCCAGCCGCCTGCGCAAAGGGAAAACAGATCCCGAGTGGCGCATTGAAGTCAGCCACACCCGTGAAACGACGCCGCGCTCGGCGAAAGTGCTGTTCCGGGTCGGTTCTATCTATCTGTTTATTTTTGTCTTTATTCTGCTGTGCTCGCCGTTATTCCCAACGATAAAAGCGGCGGCTTCTCAGTTGGCTTCGGTGCTGCATTTTACGCTGGCCGATGGCAAAACGCTGGCGCTGAAAGTTGAATGGGTCACCACGCCCGGAATGTTGATTATCTTTGCGACCATTATTGGCGGTTTTATTCAGGGGGCATCAGCACGCGGTATGCTGGAAGTGTTTGTCAAAACCGTATTCCAGCTTAAAAATTCCATTGTTGCGATTATGGCGATCGTCGCTCTGGCAACGGTAATGGATCTCAGCGGTATTATCTCCACGCTGGCCCAGTCGATTGTCGATCTGACCGGAAGCTCGTACGTTTTTCTCGCTCCGGTGATTGGTGCGCTGGGAACGTTTGTTACCGGCAGCGACACCAACTCGAATATTCTGTTTGGCAAACTACAAACCATTGCCGCCAGTAAATTAAATATTGATCCAAACTGGCTGGCTGCGGCAAATACCTCCGGCGCAACAGGCGGGAAAATGATTTCACCGCAAAGTATCGCCATTGCGGTTTCGGCAACCAAAATGGAGGGACAGGCGAATCAGATAATGTCCGGCACTATGAAGTACTGCTGTGCCTATATTGTGATCCTTGGATTAAAAGTTGGTCTCTTTTATTACTGGTTTATGACTTAACGTTATTTTGCGCAACGACGACTGCTCATCAACTGGCAAATGCCTCTGTTTTCCTGTAGCCACGCCACTTTGACGGGGCTATGCTTACTAGCGAAAACATAACAATTACAGAGGCAATGTCATGGATCAGGAACTACTGGATGCGGGTTACCGGGCCTATACCGGCGAGAAAATCGATGTCTATTTCAATACGGCCATTTGTCAGCATTCGGGTAATTGCGTGCGCGGTAGCGCGAAGCTCTTTAATCTGAAACGTAAGCCGTGGATCATCCCGGATGAAGTGGATGTGGCAACGGTTGTGCGTGTTATTGATACCTGTCCGAGCGGCGCGCTGAAATATCGCCAGAAATAAGTGAGGAAATGATGGAGATACTCGAAGGCCACAACAAATTTTATGTGAATGATGCTGCGGGTAATCAGGTCGCCGAAATCGTATTTGTACCGACGGGCGAGCATCTGAGCATTATTGAGCATACGGATGTCGATCCCAGCCTGAAGGGGCAGGGCGTCGGTAAACAGCTTGTCGCGAAGGTAGTTGAAAAGATGCGCCAGGAGAACCGCAAGGTTATTCCACTTTGTCCTTTCGCCAAACATGAGTTTGATAAAACGCGCGAGTATGACGATATCCGCGCCTGATGCGTTTTACCGGTCATCGCCGTGGGTTTCTGCCCACGGTATTTTCCGGCGCTCCGCTGTTTATTATCGGTTTCTCATAAACCCAGCGATTACCGTGGTCGTTGATAAGCTCGTACCTGACGGTACGACAATGTCCTGCCTTCCCGGATAATGCTAGCGGTTGTGAAGACAGCGGAGCGATCATCAGCGGCGTTGCGCTGGCGTTGTCGCACACCAGCGCTGCCAGCGTGATGTACCACGGCGTCGGGTTATTAACATAAAGCTGCGCCTCCTGCGGCTGGAATGTGAAGGTCAGCCGTTCGCCATCCTGCTCTCTCAATGGCCCAACGCCCTGTGGACGAATAAACACTTTCATGCGGATGCGCAGCGGCAGCACGAGTTTTTGCCGCGTTTTCGCGTCCTGATCGGTCATCGGCGGGATTTGGTAGATATTCAGCCAGTAAAGCGACTCCCGCTCGCGCGCTAACCCAGGTTTCTCTGCGAGCTGTAACTTTACCGTCCGAATTTCCGTCGGCTGCATTTTGAATACGGGCGGTATCGCGACGATGGGCGTGATGGTCTCAGCAGGCTGACTCAGCGGATCGCCTTCATCCGTCCAGATTTGAACCAGGGCAGGGTGCTG
Organism: Citrobacter sp. CK198; assembly: GCF_030333295.1. Taxonomy (NCBI): domain Bacteria; kingdom Pseudomonadati; phylum Pseudomonadota; class Gammaproteobacteria; order Enterobacterales; family Enterobacteriaceae; genus Citrobacter; species Citrobacter sp. CK198. The sequence goes on from NZ_JAOWGE010000036.1 coordinate 92,827, forward strand.
CGCTGAATTTGCCAGCGCCAGCGAATAATGGCTCTCCCCGGCGTTAAAAATAACGCGGGTCACTTCCGTATTGACCACGGCCCGTGCGGGGGGCGCTGTCCATCCTGTCCAGACGATAAGAAGCGTGTATGTGGGCCAGTTACTGAAAACTGACCACCACCTGGAGCTGTGCATAGACCGTTCCTGCTGTCACGTTTTCCCCCGGAATCGCTTCCAGAGAGGCGGTAAAGTCGCCGCTGTAGAGGCTGGTTGAGCCGCTGGCGGTTTGCGTGGTCAGATCCTGATAGCCGTACCAGCCGCCCGTGTTGCCCGTGGCTGTGGCTATTTGGTTGGGCAGAAGATTCAGCGCATTGCCATTTTGCTTGTCGCTGTAGAGGCGAATGCCGACGCCTGATGCAACGCCGTTTACGCCATAATGATTGTCGAGTAGCCATGTATAGGCGCCGGAACCGGTCTTGAGGCCCAACTGAGAGGCCGCATTGGCTGCGGTGGGATTGCTGACCAGGAATCCCATCGCTACATATGCTCTTAAGCTGGTGGACGCCGTCGTGCCGGACAACGCCCCGGTTTCGCATTCGACGCTAATGCTAAAAGGAGCCTGACTGCTGCCGCCGCTGATGAGTTCGCCAACGCTGGTAGGCGGTAACCTGACAATGGCAGGATAGTCGTTGACCCGGCAGGCGGCGCCGCGCACGAACACGGTCTGGCTGGTTAACGTCCAGCCGCCGGGCCACTGCGCTGCGCCCCAGCCGCTATAGTTGGTTCGGCTGTCAGCGCCCTCGAAAAGCCCTGAACTCATGCCGCCACCGTGGAAAGCAATATAGCCTGCCGGTCCCGCGTAGGGATAGGTATAACGGTTGGAACCATCAACGCCTCTGGCGCTGTCATCAACCCGAAACAGTTCAACAAATACGTCGCTAAAGGCGCTGGCTGGGATGTAGATATAGGTGCCGTCATTGAACATTTCACTTTCCGGGATTGCGCGCGCTTTCCAGTAACGGGAGTAATATTCTCCGGTTTTTAGATTGGTCAGCCTGACCGCCACGTTTTTAACGTAGGTGTAGTAAGCGCCGTCGATTCCCGGTACGTCGACCATGCCTCCCCAGTAATCGTCGCCGTTGGTGGCGTAGTATTCATATACCTGGCCGATTTCGGAAACGGTACAGCGAAACATAATCTGATTGGCCGTGACGCCCTGCGTTCGTCCATTGGGGACGAAACTGGCAGCGGCGCTGCCCAGCAACGTGCCTTCGCTCTGAAATCCCGTCCCGTTGCTTAAGGTAATGACGCCGGGCAAGCCCAGTTTCCCTTTTACATCGCCATCCCCCACGCCGCCCCAACTGGCGCCCACATAGCCTGCGTCTTTCGCCGCCTGAGAAAGGGGGCTGGCTGACGTAACCTTGATGCAGGCGGACAAGGCGGGATGCGCAACCATGCCGCTGAATAACAGGCCGTAAAAGAGCTGTCTGATTTTCATACGTTATTCCTGACGACAAGGTAGTGTGAGCTGATACAGCGGCGCATGCGTTTTAGCCGGTAGTTGATACCAGACCTGGCATCGCTGCGTGGATTTTTGCCCCCACTGTACGAACAGCACGCCGGATTGTTCCGCCAGTCGGGCGTAAATTTGCCCGCCCTGGCCGACCATTCCCACGGATTCGCCGTGGCCGTCCGTCACGTCAGCGCCCATCGGCGGCTGGTCGCCATCGGGAAGCGTTGTGTTGATGAGCGCCGCTTTACCGCTGGTGGTCGTGAATTTCACGCGAGAAATCGCGCCGGCGTAGGGCACGATGCGCTTGCTGCCGCTCTGTAGCTCAACTTCGGCATTCATGTTTCCGCTGTCCAGACTTACGGTGTTATAGCGATAGGGGGTCATGGAAGGGAGCAGGGCATAGCCGAAATAATCGACCGTTGCGCCTTGCCCGTTACGTACCGCCGCGCCGCGTGCGCCTGGCGCTTCGATAAGCGCGAACGTATCGCTGGTGTAGGGGCCAGCGGTGATCCCGCCGCGGTGGGCGACCAGCGTGCCGGACATCCCCAGACCATATTGCTGGTAATCGCTGCCGCGGGAGGCAAAGCCGCGAAACGCGCCGACGGCGGTTCGTTGCTCCACGTTGCCGCCCCAGGTTGCGCTGCTGCCGTCGTGCTTATCTCGCTCCAGACCGCTATAAACGGCCCAGGATGTGGCGCTGTTCTCGCCCGTGGCGCCGCTTATCCCCACCGTGGCGGTGCGAACGTCGCGGCTGCGATTCATATCCAGATTTAGCTGCGTGCGGCTGGCGCCAACATCGAAGGGGATGGAGATCCCCAGTGAAAGCGTGTTTTCGGTGTATTTACGCTGGTTTTCGCGGTCAAAATCCTGGTCGTTTACGCTGGTGTCGTAGCGGCTGGCATAACTGCTGCGCTGTCTGGCGGCGCTAAGATTAAAGGTGATGTTGCGCCAGCTGTTGCTGTAGCCAAACTGGAGTTGGGTGATGCGCGACGCGTCGCTGTAGTAATCTGACGTACTGCCGGTGAAGCTAAGCATGCCCCAGTCGCCCATCGGCTGGCTGAGCGTGGCGGAAAAGTTATTACGCTGGTGCAGCGTATCCGAATAATACGCCACGCTGTTTTTCTGCTGACGGCGCACGCCCAGCACATCCTGCAAATCACGATAACCGCTGGTGGAGTAACGATAGGCCGCCAGCACCAGATTTGTGCCGGTGGTAAACGTTTTGCTGTAGCTGGCCTCAATGCGCCAGCCCTGCTCGTTATCGTCGTTTTCGACTCTGGTGTTTGAGTAAACGGTATTGAGGCCGAATGCCCCGACGGATGTTGCCATTACCCCGCCCAGCAGAAACGCCTGATAATCATCGGCCAGCCGTGAACCCAAATTGGCGGTTAGCGTGTTGCTCATCCCGCGCTGCAAAACGCCTTCGACAAATTTATTCTCCACGCTGTAGTAGTGGCGAACGTAGCCCATTGCCAGCTCATAGTTCCAGTTTCCCGGTCGAACGGAATCAGGAACCGCCGAGTAGGGAACGGTAAAACTTGAGATTTGCCCGTTCGCTTCGATGACATCGACGGCCAGATCGCCCTGGCCACGGGTATTGTAGAGATCGTTAATAACAAAAGCGCCGGGCGCGACGGTGGTTTCGTAAATCACTTTACCCTGCTGGCGTACCACCACGCGGGCGGTTGTGGTCGCCACGCCGCGCACTTCCGGCGCGTAACCGCGTTTGCCCTGCGGCCACATCCGTTGATCGGTGTTCAGTTTTATGCCGTTGAATGAGAGACTGCCGAACAGGCTGCTGTTGGTGTAATTGTCCCCAAACGCTATCACGCTCTCAAACTGAGGAAGAGGGCGCTGAAGCGCGGTCGCTACCGCATTGTATTTGTAGTGGCTACCCGTCTGGTTGTCATCGGCATAGCGGAGGTTCCCCTGATGGCGAAATTGCCACAGCCCGATGTTGAAACCGCCATTGATATTGCTCCACAGGTAGTCGTAGCGCAGGTGTGAGTCTGTATTTTCCGTATGATAAAAATTGGTATTGTGGCGCAAAAACAGCGCGGTCTCTCCGGCGTCCCATTCGGAAACGGGAATATACCCCCGGGGAGCGTGGTAAAGCCCGGCCTGAGGAATCGTCATATTCAGGCGCAGCTTCGCCATATCCACTTGCCAACTGATTTTTTGCCCGGTCTCGCTGATGCGCAGACAGTGCGGCGTTGAAGACGCCGCAGAGGAGCGCGTGCGAATCGCGCTGGCGCGAACCACCTCAAACGGCAGACAGGGTTCGACGGCGCTATCCGGCGTGGCGGATGCGATAAGTTCGATCTTTTCCTGCTGGCGAATCAACTGGTTATTAAGATAAACATCCAGCACGTATTCACCAGCAGGCACGCTGTCTTGGGTATGATTAAAGCGCTGGAGATCCAGACCATGACCGTATGCGGACCCCTGGAGCAGCGCGGGATCAAAATAGTAATCAGCCCTGGCCGCAGCGGAAAATGCCGTAACGCATACCATCAGGCCGAAACCCGCCGGGCGATTAAAGAGGAAAATCTTCACTGATTCTGGCTCCCTGATCGTTAATCAACGTGATGCGAACACGCTGATTTGCAGCCGATCGGGCGTCGGTAAAGACATAACGCTCACTGCTGAAAGGGGCAATCATGCCTGCTTTTTGGGCGCGGGTTTCTGAGGCATTGATCAACTGTAGCCCGGCAATGGTGATGTAATAAGGCTGATTATTTTTAATGGTGATGCCGGTTTGACCTGTCCGCGTGACCTGAAGGTTCGCCAGCATTTTTTGTGGATTACCGTTTAATTCAGCCGGACGATAAAATAACTTCACCCGGTTACGTAGCATGATCAGCAGGCTGTTTTGATTGCCCTGATCCGGGCTACGTTGGCCCACATTCGCGGGCGGAACCTGCATAAAATTAAAATAGAACAGAGATTCCCTGTCTTGTGGCAGGGACTGGGCCGCCGTAAAAACAATCCGAATAATTTGCCCTTCGCCGGGTTGAATACGAAATACCGGCGGCGTGGCGATAAAGGGAAGTTGAGCTGATTTCTCCGGCCCGTCTGCCATATTGCCGTTATCGAACCAGGTTGAGACCACATAAGGGAAGGAATCTTTATTCTTTAAATGAACATCGACAGAGTTGGCTGAGCCATTATAAATAATTCGCGTCCCGGTCATGGTAATACTGGCGGCGACGTGTTCACTCCAGAGTGTAAAAAAGATAAACAGAAACCCCGCGAGAGAATACAGGGCGTCGCGAATGGGGTTCATTTATTACTCCCTGGTCGAAAGAGGGCGGGACGAAATTCCCGCCTGGGTTAAATTACTGGTAAGAAACCGCGTATTGCATGGAGGCTTGTACCGTACCGGTGGTTGCTGCGCCCCCTGAGTAATATTGGGCCTTGTAGGTTGCCGTGGCTGATGTCTCATTTGCCGCCAGCGCTAAATCTCCGCCGCCATTAAACGCGTTGCGAAAATCGATCTCTGTATCGCTGGTGTCGAGGATCTGAATTTCAACATCGCTCGCCGAGCCATTGCTGGCCAGGTTTCCGGTCGTGGCGCTGATGTTGTTCCCGACGAAGACGGTTGAAATATTGATCCCAGAGGCTGAGCCGGTGCATCCGCTGACGCCGATGTCGAAGGTTGTTTGTCCTGCAACCTGATTGGTGTTCAAGGTGTTTACCGTGACGGTAGGCAGTAAGACGACAGGTGAGGCCTCAGAACCATTTACCGATACGGAACAGGTTTCATCAGAAACTTCTCCCATAAATGTAATGGTATTATCAGAAGCCAGCGCGCCCGCAGAATAGATCGCGGAGATCACCAGCGCCGGAATTAGGGCACGATTCAGTTTCATAACTAAACTCCATTTTCATTCAGTCGTGTTGATTTACCCTGAGAATTCAGAGTGTTCCCAATGCTCAGGGACATTCATAAAAATGGCACTGTGCTGGAATGTTGCTGTATTAAGTCAGTGTTGGCGAAAATATTGGTATTAATCCTGGTGTTGAGGCGTTGAAATAGAAAAATGTGCTGCTGCACGCGCCTTCTCAGTTTTTATTCAACAATGCGTCCCAGGCGACAAATAGCCCATCTGAAAATATATCTTTTTTCTTATGCCGGAATTTTAACGACAGTAATCTTAAATATGAAAATCGTTTAAAACATCCGAATAAATCTTTTGTAATAGGTGGTGGCTATTAAAAACTGGAAATAGATCGGTTGCGTCGATATTAAGATAATTAGATATTCGCTTTATTGGTATTAATGATTTAGCCGTAAAGTCGTTCCATGTCGGTGTGTTAATTAATTGAATGTGTGATGTAAATAGATACCGGTTTTATAATAATCATCAGCATCACTATACTGTTTCTGTTGCTGACTATTAGGTGCGCACTCTTTACTTTAGGAATTTTATTTTATTTTGTTGGATCTTTTGGAGCTTAAAAGGCTTAGTTTCCAATAAACCCCATTTGATTAAGATCAACAATTGATGCAATCGTATTTAAGTTGCCAGTTGATATAGTGCGTTTTGTTCGCATGAAGTGTGTTTTCTGCGCGGAATTATGCTGATGTTGAGCGTGGGAGAGAACAATTTTTCCGCAATAAATCCGCAATGCCTGCGCGCTTGTCGCAAAAGCGCGGAACTGCAATACGCGTTGGGTAATAGCATCGAATTATACGGCCAGGCGACTTTCTGGAAAGATTCGTTAATGCGCCTCACTCATCAGAGCGGCTTACCGCCTGTCGACGGTCTGCTCATGGCTTGCGAAAAATTGATATGAACGGACGTGCAGCACTCGGGTCGCTGCACGTTTGTGGAAAAAGGCGGGGAACAATTAGTGGATAATGCCCAGATAACCATGCATTCCCATATAAAGCCCCACCAGACCGATCAGTATGCTGGAGAAATAGGGGGCTTTTCTCGCCAGGGTATTAAATCCGCTCCAGCGTTTTGCGGCCTGTTGCACGCTGATGGCTGCGCCCACGCCAACGGCTACCAGCGTTAACGCCAGACCAATGCTGAAGCACAGTACCATCGTGGCTCCCAGCGTGAAGGCTTTAAGCTGGATGCAGATCAGCAATACGGTGATGGCTGCCGGGCAAGGGATCAGGCCGCCCGTCAGGCCAAACAGTAAAATCTGTCCGTTTGTCACTTCCCGGTCGTGAAAGCGGCGCTGAATATCGGTCGCATGTGCCCGTTCATGGGCATCCTGCCAGGCGTGCGATCCGTCCGTTAGCCCCTTCAGGGAAATATGAACATGCTGGTGGTCGTGGTGATGGTCGTGGTCGTGGTCGTGATGGTGGTGAGTGTGGGCAGGAAGCCTGTTAGCCAACCCGTCCCGCTCCCCTTTCCAGGTACGCCAGAACATCCAGAACGCCGTGCTCAGAATAATGATGGCGGAGACCAGCTGTAGCCAGGGTTCCACGGATTCTGCGGTAAACGCTCTGCTGATGTACATGCCGCCCAGGGCGATAAGCCACACAACGGCGGTATGTGAAAGCGTGGCTGCCAGCCCCAGCATCACAGCCTGCTTAATCGTCCCTTTGATGGCGATGATAAACGCCGCCATCATCGTTTTGGAGTGCCCGGGTTCCAGCCCATGTAATACGCCCAACAGAATGGCGCTGGGAATGAAGAACCAGGCGTTTCCTTGCTGAAGTAATGTTGAAAATTCGCCCATGAGAATGATTCTTAGTTGTCTTATTTCCCCGCATTCTACTCCCCCCCAGTACCAAATACTACCCCCCAGTAGCGTCACAATGCTATAATCCATAATGATTTATGTTAATAAGGCGTTGTTATGTCACATACGATCCGGGATAAACAAAAACTTAAAGCTCGCGCCAGTAAAATCCAGGGGCAGGTTGTCGCACTGAAAAAAATGCTGGATGAACCTCACGAGTGTGCCGCGGTATTGCAGCAAATCGCGGCGATACGCGGCGCGGTGAACGGATTAATGCGTGAGGTGATCAAAGGGCATCTGACCGAACACATTGTTCATCAGAGCGATGAAGTGAAGCGCGAAGACGATCTGGAGGTGATCCTGAAGGTGCTGGATTCCTATATAAAATAGCCGGGACCGGTGCCCGACTGTTGTCTTCAATGCTAACGCCGTCTTTGCAGATGAATAAGCGAGCCTTTGCATTCCTTTGTGATCATTGGGAATGCGGCTTTTTCATTGGAGAGTGGATGCGAATGAATAAACAGCGTGTTTATCTTCCCGCCCATTCTTTTCTCGATCCTCTGTTTATAAGCATAGACGCTGCGGATATCCATACTCAGTAACTCGGCGATTTGATGCGGATTTTTCCCTGCAACCATGTTACCCATAATGATGAATTCCGTCTGGGTCAGGGTATTCCCTTTTGTAAAAGACAGATGTCGCCCAATAAATACTTGTCTGATTTTTTCATTTGCAACCGCCAGTCCATCATCGTGATAAATGACGACAGAAACCGCCGGATGATGTTTACGCCAGTAGTTGGCTAACGACTGCATGTTCCGATCGCTCACCAGTACAATACCCATACGTGTGCTGGCGAGATAATCAATCCACTGTTTGTCGAGAAACAGCCGCAAAAAGCTGATAGAGAAATCGACAAAAATATAACCATTTAATCGGGCATTATGATTATTATTTAAAATGCCCTCAATAACACCTCTGTTAAAGTAGATACTTTCTTCCGGCCACATACAAAAACATGCGTTAGCACAATATTGTAAACGAGGTGATTTTTCTGGCATTATTTTACAATGTAAAGAACAACTACTGCACGTAAGGTTTTTTAATTTAACATCCAGCTCCATACAGGAACCTCCCTATCCGTAGATAATTTCATAATTTCATCCGTTTTTAAATATGTCAATACTTTGCCAGACGGCAATTAGCGTGCGTAAAAAATCGATGTATATCACTTATTGCTATTTTTCTTAAAGCCTTGCGATGCATTTATAATAGTGGTTATTTACATGCTACTTATTTTCCTGGAGCGACGTCTCGTCAGAGACAGAAACAATTTAGCATCCAGGACTTTTATAGCAAAATCCAGGAATAGTTATATTGCAAAAATGTTTAAGATATTTTGTTAAATGGCATTTATGGACAAAAGTTGCATCAATGTTAATTGCTGTATCTTAATTGTAAAATTGCTATTGTTTTTCATAATTAATAAATTATGTGTTTGTGTGCTTTTTAAGCTTATCGTAATAATATCAGGAGAGCATGAAAATGCTTTAAAAATAGTCTTAATTAAGAACAAATGATCTTTTTTGACTTAAGGTTTTTGATTTGTAAGTAATTTTACCGCTGGCGTTTGACAGTAATCGCATAATCAAATATTTATAGTGATCTCGATATAAGAATTTTGTAGCATGGCATTCATCATGTGAATGCCAGAAGGAATACTGTGTCGGATTTGTTAAAACACGCCAGATGTTACACAATTAATAACCTGGTTGACTTTCACCCTGGAAATCGGGCGTTATCGAATAGCGCAATGCAGAAGACCGTAACGTTACAAAGTCCTGCAAGCCTTATCCTTTTATATCTTATTCAGCATAACAACACGGTGGTTTCTCAAAACCAGCTGATTACAGCGGGTTGGGGAGAGAAGAATCATGTTACCTCGGCGAATACTTTTTATCAGACGATTCTCATTCTAAGAAATGCGTTAAGTGATATTGGGTTACCGCGCGATCTTATAAAAACCATTGCCCGTCGCGGTATGATGATTTCAGCGAATATTCAGACGGATGAGATAACCGCAAAAGCATCAGCGACCGAAGCGCCGGCGCAGATTGTTGCACCCCAAATGGAGCCGAAGGGAGACACGCCAATAAAAAAGCGCCATCTCTCGTTGCCTGCGGCGCTTTGCGGACTGGCGCTTCTGGTGGTGATGATAAGCATTGCCGCCAGCCTGTTTTATATGTCTCCAGAGTCTCTGCTGTCGTCTTATGAGGTTCTGGATTCCGAGACTTTTTCATCCTGTACCGTCCTGCAAAAAGGGAATGATGTGCTGGAGAAAAATTATATTCGCTTTATGCACAAACATCGCGAGATTTGCGATAACAATAACTATGTGTTTCTCTCAGGAATGAGCAGCGCAAAAAATATCACGGCGATTATATGCCCGGAGGATGCCAGAGAAAATCCGTCCGTAAAGTGTATAACCTACTATTCGATAAATGATGAAAATTAAAATACTGGCAGCGGCTATTATTATCACGTTCTTCATTGTGGGCGGTGGAGGACTCTGGTATGCACACAGCATTAACCCGAAAATTGATTGCAGTGGTTATGCCGTCTGGGATATTGATCATGAACTTTTTGCTGGTGATATTACCTACCAGATGCATAATCATCAGGGGAACGTGACATTAACCGGCGTATTGAATACGCCCGACGCTCATTCTTATAAAATCAGCCGGATTATTTATTTTACGTACCAGAAGTTGCAGCAAAACTATATTATTACGACGCATAATCTGGTCCGATATCCGTCTGACGAATTACAGGGCAGTCATGAACGCAAGGCTATGCCGCTTATTTATTTATCAAAGGACGCGACGTTCTCGTTTTTGATACAACCCTGGCGGGAAGGCTGGACGTTTACGACAGTCGGGTCGCCCTCACTATTATGCCGATAGATTAAAGACTGAGTAAAACGGCTCGCCCCTCTTCAGGTGGATGAGCCGTTTTGTATTGAGATTAGCCAAAAAACATCACGGACACGCAAAGCAGACCCACAATCAGGGTAAGCAGATTTCCCAGAGAGCGGTATGGTTTGAGCGCGGGGATCAGATAGGTCGACAGCGTCGGCATGATAAACAAAATCATGGCAATAAGCGGGCCGCTGATCGCATAAATCATCGAAATGGCGTTGGGATTAATGCAGCAAACGACGAAGGTAATCAGCGAGACCAGCATGATAGACAGGGCGCGATTAAATGCCCGGCTTTTCTTCACGCCAGTCTGAAGTAACGCCGTTCGTACTATCTCTGTCGCCCCTTCAATCACCCCAAAATAGGTGCCCAGAAACGATTTTGACATCGCGACAACGGCGACAATAATCCCTGAAATGGAGAGCCATGCCGGTGCGGCTGGCATCATAGACAGCGCTGACAGGATGGTCACGCCTTCATGTTTCGCGGCTTCAATATAGGATGGCGGAATGGAGAGCAGGCAGCTGAAAACGAAAAACAGCACGCTCAGGCAAATGATCAGATAAGCCACCTTCATGATTTTTTTGCATTTACCCATGGCCTGCTCGCCGTATCTTTCACGTCTGTCGATAGCAAACGTGGAGATAATGGGCGTATGGCTAAAAGCGAAAACCATCACCGGAATGGATATCCATACCTGATGAAGTGTGTGCCGATCGAAAGACATCTGGCTGGTCAATAACGCGGGCTGCCAGCTTCCGGTCAAATAAAGCGACAGAAATAAGAAATAGGCAATAAGCGGAAACACTAAAAAGCCCATCACGCGGATAGTCGCATGTCGTCCCATCAGGAAAATCAGATTCAGAATCAATACGACGCCCAGACTGACCAGAACACGCACCCGCAGGTCTACCGTCATCTGCTTTGCCAGCTGTTCCGTCAGGGAATTGGTTATCGCCACGGCGTAAATCAGGACCACCACGAAAAACGCAATAAAGTATAGCGAGGTGATGAGACTGCCGATCTTCTTGCCGTAGTAATGCGTTACCGCACCGGTGATCCCTTCGCCTGCGGAGGTTTTCGAAGAGAGGATAAACTGGCACAGCGCTTTATGAGGCCAGTAAGTCAGAGGCCAGGCAACCAGTGCGGTAATAAACAGCACGATGGCCCCCGCGGAGCCCAACTGAATGGGGAGGAAAAGGGTGCCTGCGCCGACCGCAGTCCCATATAGTGCAAAACTCCAGAGAGTTTCTTCTTTTGACCAAATTTTCGACATTATTTGAACGTATCAACTATAAAATAAACAAAAAGAAGCGCAATTTACCATAAATGGCATGAGGCTGGGGAAACTAAAGCGGTGTGCGAGGGCAGGCAGGAAGCGCCGGAACGGGGAATGTTCCGGCTAAACAGTGCATTATCAGGCAGTAACGCGCTGCTGGCGGCGTCTTACTACGCGAAGACGCAACGTGTCATAGGCCCAGTTGTAGAACATGGTGTATGGCAGGAAGAAAAGGAAGAAACCGATTTCCAGCGTGAAGGCCTGCAACAGGCTGACGTTCAGCGCCCAGGCGACAATACTTACACCAATAACGATAAAGCCGCTTTCAAATCCCAGCGCGTGCAGTGCGCGAACTTTAGCGGTGCGCGTCACTACGTGTGACGGCCAGAAGCGGTCAAACAGCGCGTTATAGATGATATTCCAGATCATCGCCGTGGTTGCCAGCAGAATGGTTAAGCCTCCCATTTCCAGCACTGAGCGCTGCATCAGCCAGGCGGTAGTCGGGGCCAGAATGGCGGTGGCAATGCCTTCGAAGCAGACCGCATGGAAAATGCGTTCGAGTAGCGAACGGCGTTGGACTAAGTCATGTTGCATAGGATCAAACCTTTTTTTCATCTCCGGGAAAACGGAATGTCAGGCATTTTATCGTTTAATATGATATCTAAAAGATAGAATCCATCGATAAAGTAGATAGTTAATGCGCTACTCTCCCGAAGCATTGATCGCATTTGTTGAGACGGTCTCCTGCGGCTCGTTTTCCGCTGCGGCGCGCCGGTTACGGAAAAGTCAGTCCACCGTCAGTACGGCGATTGCCCACCTGGAAGCCGATCTGGGGTTTTCACTGTTTGATCGATCTTCACGACAGCCGGTGCTGACGGAAGAGGGCAAGCGGGTGCTCAGCTATGTGCAGGCTATTCTGTCAGCAAGCGATCGTCTGGATGAGGTGGCGTTATCCCTGTCTGGCGAAACGGAAACCCGTCTGACATTCGTGCTATCCGACACCCTGCATCCAGACGTTCTGGAAGAATTAATGGTGCAGTTCGACCGCCAGTTTCCCCATACGGAATTTGAATGTCTGATCGGCGAAGATGAAGATGTCATCGATCTCCTGCAAAAGGGACGCGCGCAGGTTGGGCTGATTGAAGCGCGCAATCATTACCCTACCGAGATGGGGGTGACGCGCCTGCCCATGCAGACCTGGATGGGACTCTACGTGGCGGCCTCACATCCTCTGGCCGCGCAGAAAACCCTGCAATGGGATCAGCTGCATACCTGGCGTGAACTGCGGCTGAATACCTATCTGGAAAGTGGCGCCAGCGTGGCGCGCGGCCCGGCCTGGTCTGCGCCTAACTATTTGTTATTACTGAGTATGGCGGTACAGGGATTTGGCTGGTGCGCATTACCTTGCGCGCTGGTGGAAGAGTTCGCGGCTGAAAAACCGCTGGTGCAACTGGGTGTGCCCGGCTGGCCGAAGGCGATCTCGATTGATCTTCTCTGGAACAAGAAGTCGCCGCCGGGCGCGGCGGGAAGCTGGCTCCGCGATCATTTACAGCAGGGACGTATACCGGGCTGATTAAAATAGCTGCAATTTCCTTTGTGATAAAACTCACCATTTTTAAACAAGCAGGATAATTATCTTTAACAATCCTCTACTATTGCGGTGTTATTTTGCGCTGAGGTGGTGATGAAAGAGGTTGTGATAGTTGGGGCTTTACGTACGCCGATCGGATGCTTCCAGGGAACGCTGTCCCGCCATTCTGCCGTTGAACTGGGCAGCATGGTGGTAAAAGCGTTGATGGAGCGTACCGGCGTTGATGTACATGCTATCGATGAAGTTATCCTCGGTCAGGTGCTCACGGCGGGCGCAGGACAAAACCCGGCGCGGCAGTCAGCCATCAAAGGTGGGCTGCCCAACACCGTTTCCGCTATCACCATCAACGATGTCTGCGGTTCCGGCCTGAAAGCGCTGCACCTGGCTACGCAGGCGATTCAGTGCGGCGAGGCGGATATTGTCATTGCCGGTGGGCAGGAGAACATGAGCCGGGCGCCGCACGTTCTTACCGACAGCCGCACAGGAGCGCAGCTCGGTAACAGCCAACTGGTGGACAGCTTGGTTCACGACGGCTTGTGGGATGCGTTTAACGATTACCACATGGGCGTTACCGCTGAAAATCTGGCGCGGGAATACGGCATCAGCCGCGAATTGCAGGACACCTATGCCCTCAGCTCCCAGCAAAAAGCGCGGGCGGCCATTGATGCCGGGCGTTTTAAAGCTGAGATTGTCCCGGTTGTCACCCAGCGTAACGGCCAGCCTGTCGTTGTCGATACTGATGAGCAGCCAAGAACCGATGCCAGCGCGGAAGGATTGGCCCAGTTGAACCCGGCATTTGATCTCCTCGGCTCGGTCACGGCGGGCAATGCCTCGTCAATTAACGATGGCGCGGCTGCCGTCATGATGATGAGCGAAGCCAAAGCGCAGGAACTGGATTTACCCGTACTGGCGCGTATTCGCGCTTTTGCCAGCGTCGGCGTCGATCCCGCACTGATGGGCATCGCGCCCGTTTACGCCACCCGACGTTGTCTTGAACGGGTAGGCTGGCAACTGGCGGATGTGGATCTTATCGAGGCTAACGAGGCTTTTGCTGCGCAGGCGTTATCCGTCGGCAAAATGCTGGAGTGGGACGAACGCCGGGTGAACGTTAACGGCGGAGCGATTGCGCTCGGTCATCCCATTGGCGCATCCGGCTGCCGGATTCTGGTGTCGCTGGTGCATGAGATGGTTAAACGCGATGCGCGAAAGGGCCTGGCGACGCTCTGCATTGGCGGCGGGCAAGGCGTGGCGCTTGCTATCGAACGAGATTAAGACCGCCTTCATTTTCCGCTTCCCCCGTGCTGGCGCTGCCAACCGCGCCAGCCGCAATATGTGCTGATATTTCCCCTCCCCGACGCCGCGGGTTGCAGCAATCCGGCGTTTCTTTTCAGGAGCACACGCTGCTCCCATATCCACCTGATAAACCTATCTTATTGTTTTTAATTTTATTTTAAGTATCTCCGCCTGTGCCTGTTAAAGGGAAATCTCGCGCTGACGTGATCGCAATTACACTTTTGATAATAAGATGCGGAAAAAATGAAACAACGTTTTATTTGTAATTGAAAACCCGTTTCTGGAGGGATATCATTACCGCATAAAGTAAAACGGAACGGTGTTTCGCCTTCCGTTCTGACATTCACGGTCGGTTTATTATTGGAGGTTGATGTGGACGTAAGACAGAGCATCCACAGCGCGCACGCTAAAACGCTGGACACCCAGGGGCTGCGCAACGAGTTTTTGGTCGAGAAAGTGTTTGTTGCTGATGAATACACCATGGTTTACAGCCACATCGACCGCATTATTGTCGGCGGCATCATGCCGGTAGCGAAAACGGTTTCCGTTGGCGGTGAAGTTGGTAAACAACTGGGCGTTACCTACTTCCTGGAGCGTCGTGAACTGGGGGTGATCAACATCGGTGGGCCGGGCACGATCGCTGTTGATGGTCAGTGCTATGAGATCGGCCACCGCGATGCCTTATACGTCGGTAAAGGCGCGAAAGAAGTTGTTTTCGCCAGCGTTGATGGCGCAAATCCGGCGAAGTTCTACTACAACTGCGCGCCGGCGCATACCACTTACCCGACTAAAAAAGTGACGCCAGCCGATGTCGCGCCGGTTACTCTGGGCGACAACCTCACCAGTAACCGCCGCACCATTAACAAATACTTCGTGCCGGACGTACTGGAGACCTGCCAGCTGAGCATGGGCCTGACCGAACTGGCGCCCGGCAACCTGTGGAACACCATGCCTTGTCACACCCATGAACGCCGCATGGAAGTGTACTTCTATTTCAACATGGAAGAGAACGCCTGCGTCTTTCATATGATGGGGCAGCCTCAGGAAACGCGTCATATCGTGATGCATAACGAGCAGGCGGTTATCTCCCCAAGCTGGTCTATTCACTCCGGCGTCGGCACCCAGGCCTATACGTTCATCTGGGGGATGGTGGGTGAAAACCAGGTCTTTGATGATATGGACCACGTTGCAGTAAAAGATCTGCGCTAGTCGCGGACGGCAATCATGTCTGTCCGTGACAGGCACTAAGAAAATAAGGATTAACAATGATTTTGAATGCATTCTCTCTTGAAGGTAAGGTCGCGGTAGTCACAGGTTGTGATACCGGTCTGGGTCAGGGGATGGCGCTGGGGCTGGCGGAAGCGGGCTGCGATATTGTCGGGATCAACATTGTTGAGCCGACGGAAACCATTGAACGCGTCACCGCGCTGGGTCGCCGTTTTTTAAGTCTGACGGCGGATTTGCGTCAGATTGACGGTATTCCAGCCCTGCTTGAACGTGCGGTGGCGGAATTCGGCCACATCGATATTCTGGTGAATAACGCCGGTCTGATCCGCCGTGAAGACGCGATCGACTTCAGTGAAAAAGACTGGGATGACGTTATGAACCTGAACATTAAGAGCGTGTTCTTTATGTCTCAGGCTGCGGCGAAGCACTTCATCGCCCAGGGTAACGGCGGTAAAATTATTAATATCGCCTCTATGCTCTCCTTCCAGGGCGGGATTCGCGTTCCTTCTTACACCGCATCTAAAAGCGGCGTTATGGGCGTAACGCGCCTGATGGCGAACGAATGGGCGAAACATAACATCAACGTGAACGCTATCGCGCCGGGTTACATGGCGACGAACAATACTCAGCAACTGCGTGCTGATGAGCAGCGTAGCGCGGAAATCCTCGACCGTATTCCGGCGGGGCGTTGGGGTCTGCCGAGCGATCTGATGGGGCCGGTGGTGTTCCTGGCGTCCAGCGCATCTGACTATATTAACGGCTATACCGTTGCGGTAGATGGCGGCTGGCTGGCGCGTTAATTCTGATGTCGTAAAAGCCTCGCTCCGGTGAGGCGATAACATCCGGCCTGCGCAGGGGTTCCTGTACAGGCCGGATGCGTATGGCTTACGCGTTGAGGAAATCTTCGCGTACTGGCGTGAAGGTATCCAGCAGTGTCCCCGGTTGTAAACACACGCAGCCATGCATGATATTGGGCCGTTTATATAGCGTGTCGCCGGCGCGCACCACATGCTTTTCTTCACCAATAGTAAACTCAAATTCACCGGACAAAACGTAAGTCAGCTGTTCATGAGGATGATTGTGCAACGGCCCGATTGCGCCTTTTTCGAAATTCACCTCTACCGCCATCATGTTGCCGTCGTGAGCCAGAATACGCCGGGTAACGCCATTTCCCAGATCCTCAAGCGTCGTCTCATTATGAAAAATAAACATGCGGTGATCCTGTTATTTATTGAAACAATGTTTCAACTAAATTAGTTCATACCGGGGAAAAAGAAAATGGCAGACCAAATGAACTGGAAACTTGATCACAAGTTTGCTTCACTGCTGTCATCAAGGTGAGAAGGAGAAGGTAATGAAAACGATTGGACTGCTGGGCGGCATGAGTTGGGAATCGACGATCCCCTATTACCGTTTGATTAATGAAGGAATCAAAACACGGCTGGGCGGTTTGCATTCCGCCAGCCTGTTGCTGCATAGCGTTGATTTCCATGAAATTGAAGAGTGTCAGCGCCAGGGAGAGTGGGATAAAACGGGAGATATTCTGGCGCAGGCCGCACTGGGTTTGCAGCAGGCGGGCGCAGAAGCGATAGTGCTGTGTACTAATACCATGCATAAAGTGGCGGAGACGATTGAGTCGCGCTGTTCACTGCCGTTTTTACATATTGCGGATGCGACAGGGCGGGCGATTGCGCGCAAAAACATGACGCGCGTGGCGCTACTGGGGACGCGCTACACGATGGAGCAGGATTTTTATCGCGGGCGTCTGGAGCAGCGATTTGCGATTGAAACCCTGGTGCCGGAAACTGACGACCGAGCGCAGATCAACCAGATAATCTTTGACGAACTGTGCCTCGGCGAGTTTAGCGAACGCTCCCGCCAGTATTATTTGCAGGTGATCGAACGTCTGGCGGCGCAGGGCGCTCAGGGCGTGATTTTCGGCTGTACTGAGATCGGGTTGCTGGTGCCGGAAGCGCAGAGCGCGCTGCCGGTGTTTGATACTGCGGCGATCCATGCGGCTGACGCCGTGGAATTTATGCTTTCGTAACCGGCTCCAGAATGGCCTCCAGCGGATCGACAAGACGCGGAAGGCTGGTTTGCAGGTGCTCGCTGAACGCATCCACCAGCGCGGATGATGGCCGGTGCAGCGGGCGGATCAGACTGACGGTAAACGGAACGTCGACACTGAACCGCCGCACGGTCACTCCGCTGGCGGCATAATCCAGCGCGGTGAGCGGGTTAACCACCGAAAGCCCGGCGCCCGCGCGCACCATCGCGCAAACCGACGCCGCGCTGTGGGTTTCCACGACCATCCGGCGTTTAACCTGGTGTTCGTTAAACAGCGCATCCAGCAGCTGACGATAGCTGTCGGTGCGCGACAGGCTGATGTAGTTCTCTCCCTGAAAGTCGCCCGGCGTCAGCACGGATTTGGTCGCCAACGGGTGGCCGGGCGGCAGCACGCACACTTCATTTAGCGTCAACAACGCGGTGCGTTCGGTGCCTGCCGGGGTATGCAACGTCTCCGTCAGGCCGAGGTCGTGGCGTTGAGCGGAAAGCCACTCTTCCAGCAGCGGCGACTCCTGCGGCACGATGTTCAGGCTGACATCAGGATAGCGGGCGAGAAACGGTTGCAGCAGCGTGGGTAAAAAGGACTGGGAGAAAACGGGCAGGCAGACAATCGACAGCTCGCCCTGGCGAAATTCACGCAGGCTCTCCGCCGCGTTTACAATGCGATCCAGCCCATACCAGGAACGCTGCACCTCTTCGAATAGCCGTAATCCTTGCACCGTTGGGTGCAGGCGTCCGCGCGTGCGCTCAAACAGTTTAAGCCCCAATACTTTTTCGAACCGCGCCAGCTCCCGGCTAACGGTGGGCTGCGAGGTATGCAGCAGGCGCGCCGCTTCGGTCAGGTTTCCGGCGGTCATCACGGCATGAAAGATTTCAATGTGGCGCAGGTTCACGGCTGCCATCGTTGGCTTTCCCCTCAGTGGATATCATCCATATCATTTTTGCATAGACTCGCCATAAAACGATATTTTTTATTCCCTTCAGTTTGTGGCGTAATCATAAAAAATGTCTTGCCCGGAGCCTGCTATGCCACATTCACTGAATTGCACTGATACTGACCTCAACGCTGAAAATCTGCTCAGACTACCGGCGGAATTCGGCTGCCCGGTATGGGTCTATGACGCGCAGATTATTCGCCGTCAGATCGCGGCCCTGCAACAGTTTGATGTGGTGCGCTTTGCGCAAAAGGCCTGCTCGAATATTCATATTTTGCGCCTGATGCGTGAGCAGGGCGTAAAGGTGGATTCCGTCTCGCTGGGTGAAATTGAGCGCGCGCTGGCGGCGGGATACGATCCGCAAAACCACCCTGATGATATTGTCTTCACGGCTGATGTTATTGACGCCGCCACGCTGGCCCGCGTCAGCGAACTGCGCATTCCGGTGAATGCCGGGTCGGTGGATATGCTGGATCAACTGGGGCAGGTTTCGCCGGGTCATCGCGTCTGGCTGCGTATCAATCCCGGTTTTGGTCACGGGCACAGCCAGAAAACCAATACCGGCGGCGAGAACAGCAAACACGGCATCTGGCATACCGATCTGCCTGCCGCGCTGGCGGTGATGCAGAGCCATCGGCTTCAGCTTGTCGGGGTTCACATGCATATTGGTTCCGGCGTTGATTACGGTCATCTGGAGCAGGTGTGCGGCGCGATGGTGCGCCAGGTTATCGATTTTGGGCAGGATCTGGAGGCGATTTCGGCGGGAGGCGGGCTGTCGATCCCTTATCACGAGGGAGAAGAGGCGGTCGATACGCAGCATTACTTCGGACTGTGGAACGCCGCCCGCGAGCAAATCGCTCGCCATCTGGGGCATCGGGTGAAGCTGGAAATTGAACCGGGACGTTTTCTTGTGGCGCAATCCGGCGTGCTGGTGACGCAGGTACGCAGCGTGAAAGAGATGGGGCGCCGTCATTTTGTGCTGGTGGATGCCGGTTTCAACGACCTGATGCGCCCGGCAATGTACGGCAGCTATCACCATATTACGGCGCTGGCGGCGGACGGTCGCTCGCTTGAACATGCGCCGCTGCTGGACACCGTGGTGGCGGGGCCGTTGTGTGAGTCTGGCGATGTCTTTACGCAGCAGGAAGGCGGTAACGTGGAAACGCGTGCGCTGCCTGCGGTCGCGCCGGGGGATTACCTGGTTCTGCACGATACCGGCGCGTACGGCGCGTCCATGTCATCAAATTACAACAGCCGACCGCTGCTGCCGGAAGTGCTGTTTGATAATGGTAAAGCGCGATTGATTCGCCGCCGCCAGACGATTGAAGAGTTGCTGGCGCTGGAAGTTTTTTAACCGGCAGGCCGGATAAGGTTCCTTTGCCTGATGGCGCTACGCTTATCAGGCCTACAGACGGTGCTATATCACAGGCCGGATAAGGCATCTTTGCCTGATGGCGCTACGCTTATCAGGCCTACGGACGGCGCAATATCGTAGGCCGGATAAGGCGCTTGCGCCGCCATCCGGCAAACCATCAGCAACCCGACTGAAAAAATGGCCCGGTGGTCACTGAATCACGCAGCACTAATGTTCCTGTAAACGGCGGGATCGGCTCCAGCTCTTCGCCGCTCGCCAGCCGAATCGCCTGATCGATTGCGGTGGTGATCATACTGTCGATCGGCAGATAAACGGTGGACAGCGCCGGTTCCAGCCACTTCGCGCTGGGCGCGTCATCGAAGCCAAACAGCGAAATATCCTGCGGTATCCGCAGCCCGGCCTGATGCAGCGCCTTTGATGCGCCAAGCGCCATATCGTCGTTACAGGCAAAGAGCGCGGTAAAGGCGATCCCTTCCTCCAGCAGTTCACGGCACGCTTCGTACCCGCGTGTCATACTGGAGTCGCCGTATTTCACTTTCGCCGGGTCCCAGGCGATCCCGTTTTTCTCCAGTGCCTTGCGGTAGCCCGTCAGGCGGGATTTTCCCGTTGGCGTGTGATTCGGTACGGTAATGCAGGCGATATCCCGATGGCCTTGTGAGATTAGGTAATCCACCGCCTGAAACGCGGCATCTTCCTGTTCAAAGAATATGGCGCGATCGCGGGCCAGACTGACATCGCGGTTGATCACGACCAGCGGCGTCTCTATGGTATTAATCAACGAGATGATCGTTTTTTCGCTCATATAGCGGGTATAGAGAATGATCGCGTCGCACTGCCTGTCGGCCAGCATCTGCACCGCCTCTTGCTCGCGTTCCGGCGTGTCATGGCCATCGGTCACGATAAGCTGCTTACCGTGCGACTCCGTCTGGCGTGACGCCTGTTGCAGCAAACGCCCGAAGTAAAATCCGTCAAAGGTCGAGACAACAAGCCCAATGCTGTTACTGGTGCGGTTCGCCAGCGATCGCGCCAAAAAATTGGGTCGGTAATCTAACGCCTGCATCGCTTTGAAGACTTTCTGGCGCGTGCTCTCTTTCACCTGTCCCGTTCCGTTCAGCACGCGAGAAACCGTCGCTTTTGATACGCCCGCGCGACGTGAAACATCCAGCATTGTTGTCATGACGCTATCCTGATTAATCGTTTGACGAAGAATTCCCGGTTTCCGACGGCGTCGAAACGGAATGCCGACGTACCAGAGTAGGGCTAAAGACATGGGTGATTTCGGGTACAGGCCGTTTTTCCGCCAGCGCGAGCGCCAGTTCGGCGGCCTGGGTCGCCATGGTCACGATCGGGTAGCGTACCGTGGTCAGACGTGGACGCACGTAGCGCGAGACCAGCACATCATCGAAACCAATCAGTGAAATTTCGCCCGGCACGTCAATACCGTTGTCGTTTAATACGCCCATTGCGCCTGCGGCCATCGAATCGTTGTAACAAGCGATCGCCGTGAAGTTTCTTCCGCGACCTAACAGTTCGGTCATTGCCTGTTCACCGCCGCTCTCATCCGGTTCACCGAACGTGACCAGCCTGTCGTTAGCCGGAATATGGCTCTCTTCCAGCGCGTCGTAATAACCCTTGAGCCGGTCTTCCGCATCAGAAATCGAATGGTTGGAACAGATATAGCCGATGCGGGTATGGCCCTGCTGAATTAAGTGACGCGTTGCCAGCCAGGCGCCGTAACGGTCATCTAACGCCACGCAGCGCTGCTCAAACCCAGGCAGGATGCGGTTAATCAGCACCATGCCAGGCATCTGTTTCATTAATGACGCCAGATCCGCGTCCGGGATCATCTTGGCGTGTACGACTAACGCCGCGCAACGATGGCGGATCAGTTGTTCAATCGCCTGACGCTCTTTTTGTTCATTATGGTAGCCGTTGCCAATCAGTAAGAAATTACCGGTGTGGTAGGCCACCTGCTCGACCGCTTTAACCATCGCGCCAAAGAAAGGGTCGGAGACATCCCCCACGACTAAACCAATTGTCTCCGTGGATTGCTGCGCCAGCGCTCGCGCATTGGCGTTGGGGTGATAGCTGAGCGATTCCATCGCGCTGGTGACCGCGAGGCGGGATGCTTCGCTGGCTTTCGGGGAATCATTAATAACGCGAGAAACGGTGGCGACTGAAACACCAGCCAGTCGGGCTACATCCTTTATGGTCGCCATGACAGTACCTATAGTGGGTAAACGCTTACATTTCGTCAGTGTTACGGAAAATGGCTATCTGTTCAAGCAGATTGCCTGACGGGAACGCGCAAATGTGAGCGCACGCCGGGGAAGTAAGACAGAAAAGGGAGAATGCAAACCTTTGGTTACACTTTGCGAAGCGCTGTTGCGATTGTTCGCTGGTGAGGGCGTCGGGCGGATTGCTAGAGTTGAGATCCCAGAGGTATTGATAGGTGAAATCAGCTTTCGGGTTGATCACAAGAATTACACCAACCTGCGCATCATGTGCAGGTTTTTTTTTGCGCTTACAGCAATCTGTAACAGTAACCGATAATTTACACAACTCGTTGCATTTGTGTTCATTCCTTTGCGTTTTGCTGGTGGCGCGCAGCGTCGCCGGAGACCACAATCAAGATCCCAGAGGTATTGATTGGTGAGATTATTCGGTACGCTCTTCGTACCTGTCTCTTGCACCAACCTGCGCGGATGCGCAGGTTTTTTTTCGTCCTTCCATTTACCTGTCGCGCCTGTTCCCCATCTCGTATAATCTGCAACCATGCATCTTTACCGAACTGTGAGCAAAGGGAGTTGACATGCTTTTTGGATTTTTTCGCAACCTGTTCCGCGTGCTTTATCGTGTACGCGTCACCGGGGATGCCAGGGCGCTACAGGGTGAGCGCATCCTGATCACGCCAAACCATGTCTCTTTTATCGACGGTATTTTACTCGCCCTGTTTTTACCGGTTCGCCCTGTTTTCGCGGTCTATTCCTCTATCAGCCAGCAATGGTATATGCGCTGGTTAAAGTCGCTGATTGATTTTGTGCCGCTCGACCCGACGAAGCCGATGGCGATTAAGCACCTGGTACGCCTGGTAGAGCAGGGCCGCCCGGTAGTTATCTTCCCGGAAGGGCGAATTTCGGTGAGCGGTTCGTTGATGAAAATCTACGACGGCGCCGGGTTTGTGGCGGCGAAGTCTGGCGCAACGGTGGTGCCGGTTCGTATTGAGGGCGCAGAGCTTACGCACTTTAGCCGCCTGAAAGGTCTGGTAAAACAGCGCTTTTTCCCGCGCATTCACCTGCATATCCTGCCGCCCACCCATCTGCCGATGCCGGAGGCGCCGCGAGCGCGCGAGCGCCGCAAACTGGCCGGAGAAATGCTGCATCAAATTATGATGGAAGCGCGCATGGCGGTACGCCCGCGTGAAACGCTGTATGAATCACTGTTAGCTGCGCAGTACCGCTACGGGGCGGGTAAAAACTGTGTTGAAGATATTAACTTCACACCGGACACTTATCGCAAATTGCTGACAAAAACGCTGTTTGTCGGCCGCATTCTGGAAAAATACAGCGCGCAGGGCGAAAACATCGGCCTGATGCTGCCAAACGCGGCCATCAGCGCCGCCGTCATCTTTGGCGCGGTTTCTCGTGGCCGTATCCCGGCGATGATGAACTACACGGCGGGTGTGAAAGGGTTGACCAGCGCCATTACCGCTGCGGAGATCAAAACCGTATTCACCTCCCGTCAGTTTCTTGAGAAAGGCAAACTCTGGCATCTGCCGGAGCAACTGACGCAGGTTCGCTGGATTTATCTCGAAGATTTAAAAGCTGATGTGACGCTCGCCGATAAGCTCTGGATTTTTGCGCATCTGCTGATGCCGCGCCTGGCGCAGGTCAAACAGCGGCCGGAAGAGGCGGCAATGATCCTCTTTACATCCGGTTCGGAAGGGCACCCGAAAGGCGTGGCGCACAGCCATAAAAGCCTTCTGGCGAACGTTGAGCAGATAAAAACCATTGCCGATTTCACGGCGAACGACCGCTTTATGTCAGCGCTGCCGCTGTTCCACTCCTTCGGTCTGACCGTCGGCCTGTTGACGCCGCTGCTGACCGGCGCTGAGGTGTTTCTCTATCCCAGCCCGTTGCACTATCGCATTGTGCCGGAACTGGTCTATGACCGGAACTGCACGGTGCTGTTTGGCACGTCGACGTTTCTGGGCAACTACGCGCGCTTTGCCAACCCGTATGACTTCTATCGTCTGCGCTATGTCGTCGCCGGCGCGGAAAAATTGCAGGACAGCACCCGACAGCTCTGGCAGGATAAATTTGGCCTGCGCGTTCTGGAAGGTTACGGCGTGACCGAATGCGCGCCGGTCGTGTCGATTAACGTACCTATGGCGGCGAAGCCGGGCACCGTTGGGCGCATTTTGCCAGGCATGGATGCGCGCTTGCTGGCGGTTCCGGGCATTGATGACGGCGGGCGTCTGCAACTCAAAGGGCCTAATATCATGAACGGCTACCTGCGGGTTGAAAAACCGGGCGTGCTGGAAGCGCCTGCGGCGGAAAATGCGCTGGGCGACGTTGAACAGGGCTGGTACGACACGGGCGATATTGTGCGTTTCGATGAAAACGGTTTTGTGCAGATCCAGGGGCGAGCGAAGCGCTTTGCGAAAATCGCCGGAGAGATGGTTTCGCTGGAGATGGTCGAACAGCTGGCGCTGGGCGTCTCGCCAGATAAAATGCACGCCACGGCGATTAAAAGCGACGCCAGCAAAGGCGAAGCGCTGGTGCTGTTCACGACAGACGGCGAGCTGACGCGTGAAAGCCTGCTGCAATATGCCCGCACACACGGCATTCCTGAACTTGCCGTACCGCGTGATATCCGCTATCTGAAACAACTTCCGTTACTGGGCAGCGGCAAGCCGGACTTTGTGACGCTGAAAAGCTGGGTTGATGAACCGGAAAAACAACATGCGTGAGTCAGTACATACTAACACCTCGATCTGGTCGAAAGGGATGATGTCGGTTATCGCCGCGCAGTTTCTCTCTGCGTTTGGCGATAACGCGCTGTTGTTCGCGACGCTGGCGCTGCTGAAGGCGCAGTTCTACCCGGACTGGAGCCAGCCGATCCTGCAAATGGTGTTTGTAGGCGCTTACATTCTTTTTGCCCCCTTTGTCGGGCAGGTGGCGGACAGCTTTGCCAAAGGTCGGGTGATGATGTTCGCCAACGGCCTGAAACTGTTGGGCGCCGCGAGCATCTGTTTTGGTTTTAATCCCTTTGTCGGCTATACGCTGGTGGGGATTGGCGCGGCGGCTTACTCTCCGGCGAAATATGGCATTCTTGGCGAGCTGACCACGGGCGACAAACTGGTGAAAGCCAATGGTCTGATGGAAGCCTCCACCATTGCCGCGATTCTGCTGGGATCGGTGGCGGGCGGCGTACTGGCAGACTGGCATGTGATTGCGGCGCTGGTCGCCTGTGCGTTGGCCTATGCGGGCGCAGTTGTCGCTAACCTTTTTATTCCGAAACTCGCGGCGGCGCGGCCAGGCCAGTCCTGGCATTTGCGTAAGATGGTGCGCAGCTTCTTCTGCGCCTGCATGTCGCTCTGGCGTAACGGGGAGACGCGTTTCTCGCTGGTTGGCACCAGCCTTTTTTGGGGCGCGGGCGTCACGCTGCGTTTTCTGCTGGTGCTGTGGGTGCCGGTAGCGCTGGGAATTACCGATAACGCCACGCCGACTTACCTGAACGCAATGGTGGCGATCGGTATTGTTGTGGGCGCAGGCGCTGCGGCGAAGCTGGTTACGCTGGAGACGGTAGCGCGTTGTATGCCTGCGGGTATTCTGATTGGCGTGGTGGTGCTGATTTTTTCTTTGCAACACGCATTGCTTCCGGCCTATGCGCTGTTGACGCTTATTGGCGTGCTGGGCGGCTTTTTCGTGGTGCCGCTCAATGCGTTATTGCAGGAGCGCGGCAAGAAAAGCGTTGGCGCGGGCAATGCGATTGCGGTACAGAACCTGGGGGAGAACAGCGCGATGCTGTTGACGCTGGGTCTCTATTCGTTGGCCGTACTGGTGGGCATTCCGGTCGTGGCGATCGGCATTGGTTTTGGCGGACTGTTTGCGCTGGCGATTGCGGCGCTGTGGATTTGGCAGCGCCGCCAGATGTGATTGTTGCGCCGTCGGTAGGCCTGATAAGCGTAGCGCCATCAGGCAGAAGCGCCGGATGGCGGCGCAGGCGCCTTATCCGGCCTACGGTATGGTGCTGCCGGTAGGCCTGAT
>NZ_JAOWGE010000036.1:119139-255066 GCF_030333295.1 Citrobacter sp. CK198
ATGGCGGCGCAGGCGCCTTATCCGGCCTACGGTATGGTGCTGCCGGTAGGCCTGATAAGCGCAGCGCCATCAGGCAGAAGTGCCGGATGAGCGCATTACGGTGCCGGGTAGGTATAAACCTGATGCACCGCTTCGATCTCCGCCAGCACCTCTTCGCTTAACTCCAGATGCAAACTCTCAACGTTGGTTTTTAACTGCGCCATCGTCGTTGCGCCCAACAGGGTGCTGGCGACGAACGGCTGACGACGCACAAACGCCAGCGCCATCTGGGCCGGATCGAGGTTGTGGCGTCTGGCGATGTCGACGTAGGCCGCAACCGCCTTTTGCGCCTGCTCGCCGCTGTAGCGCGTAAAGCGGCTAAACAGGGTGTTGCGCGCGCCAGCGGGTTTGGCGCCATTCAGATATTTACCGGTCAACGTACCGAATGCCAGGCAAGAGTAGGCCAGCAGCTCGACGCCTTCATACTGGCTGACTTCCGCTAATCCCACCTCATAACTGCGGTTCAGCAGGCTGTAAGGATTCTGGATAGTAACAATGCGCGGCAGGTCATGTTTATCCGCCAGATGCAGATAGCGCATGACGCCGAAGGCCGTTTCGTTAGAGACGCCGATGTAGCGAATTTTGCCCGCGCGCTGGAACTCCGTCAGCGCATCCAGCGTTTCGAGCAGCGTGACAACCGGTGCCGAATCCGTCCAGCTGTAGCCCAGCTTGCCGAAGCAGTTGGTCGGGCGCTGCGGCCAGTGAACCTGATACAGATCCAGATAGTCGGTTTGCAGGCGTTTGAGGCTGTCGTGTAAGGCCTCACGGATATTTTTACGATCCAGCGCCTGATTGGGGCGAATTCCGCTGTCGTTATTACGCGATGGGCCGCTTACCTTGGAAGCGATAACCAGCTTCTCACGGCTGCCGTGTTTAGCAAGCCAGTTACCGACATAGGTTTCCGTTAGTCCCTGGGTTTCCGGGCGTGGAGGCACCGGATACATTTCGGCGACGTCGATCAGGTTAATGCCCTGATCCACGGCGTAATCGAGCTGTGCATGTGCGTCGGCTTCGCTGTTTTGTTCACCAAACGTCATTGTGCCCAGCCCCAGTGTACTTATTTCAAGCGAGCTGTGGGGTATACGGTGATAGTGCATAGCCGTTTCCTTCTTATTATGAAGTCAGTAAATCCCGACAAAGGAATATAAAAATGGCAGAGGGAAGAGAAAAGGGAAAGAGAAAATTCTAAGGCCAGCAGGGCTGCTGACCTCAACAATTAGCGTTCAATGATCTGAGAGACTTCGTCACGATTGATTTGCATCGCGTTGCCTTGCTGATCGTGGTAGCTCACCAGACCCGTATCATCGTCAATTTCTGGTTTACCGTCGGTCAGAATCATCCGACCATCTTTGGTCGCCATTACATAATCGCTGCTACATCCAGAAACAGCAAAAGCCAGTCCTACAGCGGAAATCACAACTGCCCATTTTTTCATCCATTTATCCTCACGTGGCCTGCGTCTGATAATAGTCTAGTAATAACCTGAAGTTATGTCTGATAAAAGCAGTAAAATCTTAAACTGTGAGGAACGGGAGCGGCATTGCGGGTATTCGCTCCCCTTACAGGGAGCGAAGAGTGAATCAGAGAGGGTTCTTTTTATTGCGCATCAGGTTCAGGCTCTCTACGGCGATAGAGAAGAACATGGCGAAGTAGATGTACCCTTTCGGAACGTGTACATCGAAACTTTCCAGAATCAGGGTAAAGCCGACCAGAATCAGGAAAGAGAGCGCCAGCATTTTTACGGAAGGGTGGCGGTCAACAAACTCGCCGATAGGGCGCGCCGCGAACATCATTACGCCGACGGCAATCACAACTGCCGCCATCATGATAAACAGATGATCCGAGAGGCCCACCGCCGTGATGACGGAATCAAGGCTGAAAATAATATCCAGCATCATGATCTGGACAATTGCGCCCAGGAAGGAGGAGACGCGCGTTTTCAGCCCTTCTTCCTCGCCTTCAATCGATTCGTGAATTTCTTTACTGGCTTTCCAGATCAGGAACAATCCACCCAGCAGCAGGATCAGATCGCGGGCGGAAATCGCTTCGCCGAAAATCTCGAACAGCGGGTTTGTCAGGCGTGTGACCCAGGCGATAGAAGCCAGCAAAGCCAGACGCATCACCATCGCCGCCGCCAGCCCAAGGCGTCGGGCGTGATTCCGTTGCGCTGTAGGAAGTTTCGCCACCACCAGAGAGAGGAAAATAATATTGTCGATCCCAAGAACGATCTCCAGCAGCGTCAGCGTACCGAGCGCGAGCCAGGCGTTAGGATCGGTTACCCATGCAAATAACATCGAACAAAGTCCTGCCAAAAAAAAGAAGCGCTAATTATAGGCGCGCAATGCGGCAGGTGAAAGTCCAGTCTGTGCCTGTTAGCCTTGTAACAGGAAATGGCGGGCCAGCAGCGTGCGAGTGAAGTTCTTTTTCAGATAAAAGCCGCGCGGCAACGTCAGAATGGTCTCTCCCTGCGCGCCAATTGCTTCGGTAAGGGCTTTGGCATTCGCCGCTTTTGGCCGCAGTTGTAAAAATTCGCCATGCCGGGCGGTGATCCGCTCAACCTGACCCAGCACAATCATGTCCATCAACTCTTCCCAGTCGAGGCGAAGCTGCTGATCTTCTTCTTCATTTGGGCTCCACAGCAGTGGGGAACCGACGCGCCGATCGGCTAACGGAATACTGCGATCCCCCTCTACGGGGACCCATAACACGCGTTTTAATTTGTGGCGGACGTGACTTGTTTCCCACGTCACGCCGCTGTTGCCGGTTAGCGGCGCGACGCAGACAAACGTGGTTTCCAGCGGGCGGCCAAGGCTATCGACGGGAATGGTTTTCAGCTCCACGCCAAGCGCGGCGAAATCTTGTTCCGGTTTGCTACCGGCGCTGGCGCCGAGCCAGATCTCCAGCAGCACGCCAATCCAGCCTTTATCCCGTTTCAAATCTTTAGGGGCCACTAAACCGGCCAGCGCCGCCAGTTCGCCCAGCGAGTAACCTGAAAGCTGCTGCGCCTGGGCAAGCAAAAGGGCTTCAGATGCTGGCGGAGAAAGTAGCGGGCGGAGTCCGGGCATGACGTTATACCTTAGGCGAAAAAGTGAACAATGATTTTATACCGTATGAACAGAGTTTAACGATTTCCACACGCGATGTTCAATCGCATGATTTATATTGGTTTTTAGGATCTGATCCTGCAAGTTGCGCAACAGAGAAATGGGTTTTCCAAATCTGGTCACTGAAAATAAACAGGATCTTACACCATGTTATCCACAGAAAGATGGGATAACTGTGAAAAACCGCCACTACTGTTTCAATTTACAGCCTTGACGTGCGACGAAAATCGAATTTTTACACAAATTGTGCCTAACTTATTGGCACAATCTGTGGATAAAAGCGACGGTGGTTGATCTTTCATCAGCCTGACGATCTTCAATGTGATGGCTGTCACGATTTAGCACGAATGGTCGCAGGTTTTGCATTTAACTTAATGAATTTACGAGGCTATTTTTTGATGGTGTTTGCCGCCCAATTCAGACTGTTCCGGGTTTTCCCGTAGTAATTCCGTACTTCTTCACAACTATATCCACAGAAAAGGTGAATAAAATCGTCTGTGAACACACCTCTCTGTTTATAACTCGGCTATTTGCTGTGAGTTATTCAATTGTTATTAGTAGCGCGTACGCCTAACAGAGTGGTTTACCGTCTCTCTGGAGTGTGAAACAATCATTCATATATAAGGTTTATGTTGAGGTAGTCCGGTGATTGATGACGATGGCTACCGCCCAAATGTAGGTATCGTAATTTGTAATCGCCAGGGGCAGGTTATGTGGGCCCGGCGATTTGGTCAGCACTCCTGGCAATTCCCGCAAGGCGGGATAAATTCAGGGGAGTCAGCAGAACAAGCGATGTACCGGGAACTGTTTGAAGAAGTCGGGTTGAGCCGTAAAGATGTGCGGATACTTGCTTCTACTCGCAACTGGTTGCGTTACAAGTTACCGAAACGTTTGGTGCGTTGGGACACAAAGCCGGTTTGTATCGGCCAGAAACAAAAATGGTTTCTTCTGCAATTGATGAGCGCTGATGCGGAAATCAATATGCAAACCAGCAGCACCCCTGAGTTTGATGGCTGGCGCTGGGTAAGTTACTGGTACCCGGTCAGGCAGGTGGTGTCATTTAAACGCGATGTCTACCGCAGGGTGATGAAAGAGTTCGCAAGTGTCGTGATGGCGCTTCAGGAGAGTACGCCGAAGCCACAAAACGCACCTGCCTGGCGACGTAAAAGAGGTTAAAGCTACGCAAATTATGCTCACCCGCCTGCGCGAAATAGTGGAAAAGGTGGCCAGTGCGCCGCGCCTTAACGAGGCGCTGAATATTCTGGTCACTGATATCTGTCTTGCGATGGATACAGAGGTCTGTTCGGTCTATCTGGCCGATCACGACCGACGTTGTTACTACCTCATGGCGACGCGAGGGCTAAAAAAACCGCGTGGCCGTACTGTCACACTCGCATTTGATGAAGGTATCGTCGGCCTGGTTGGCAGGCTGGCGGAACCGATCAACCTTGCCGATGCGCAGAAACACCCCAGCTTTAAATACATCCCGTCAGTAAAAGAGGAGCGTTTCCGCGCTTTTCTGGGCGTGCCGATTATTCAGCGCCGCCAGCTACTGGGGGTGCTGGTGGTACAGCAGCGTGAACTGCGCCAGTACGATGAAAGCGAAGAGTCTTTCCTCGTTACGCTGGCGACCCAGATGGCGGCTATCCTTTCTCAGACGCAGCTAACCGCGTTATTTGGTCAATACCGCCATACGCGCATCCGTGCGCTGCCCGCCGCGCCCGGCGTGGCGATAGCGGAAGGCTGGCAGGATGCAACGTTGCCGCTGATGGAGCAGGTCTACGAAGCCTCCACCCTTGACCCGGCGCTTGAGCGCGAGCGGCTGACCGGCGCGCTGGAAGAGGCCGCTAACGAATTTCGTCGTTACAGTAAGCGCTTTGCCGCTGGCGCGCAGAAAGAGACGGCGGCGATCTTCGATCTGTATTCACACCTGCTTTCTGATGCCCGACTGCGTCGTGAACTGTTTGCCGAAGTCGATAAAGGCGCGGTGGCGGAGTGGGCCGTCAAAAAAGTCATCGAAAAGTTTGCCGAGCAGTTTGCCGCCCTGACGGATGGCTACCTCAAAGAGCGTGCCGGAGATTTACGCGCGCTGGGCCAGCGTCTGTTATTCCACCTGGATGACACCATTCAGGGGCCGAACACATGGCCCGAGCGTTTTGTGCTGGTGGCGGACGAACTCTCAGCCACCACGCTGGCGGAACTGCCGCAGGACAGACTGGCCGGCGTCGTGGTTCGCGACGGCGCGGCTAACTCGCATGCGGCGATTATGGTGCGCGCGCTCGGTATTCCGACCGTGATGGGCGCGGATATTCAGCCTTCGGTTCTTCATCACCGCACGCTGGTGGTGGATGGCTATCGCGGGGAACTGCTGGT
Source organism: Citrobacter sp. CK198 (assembly GCF_030333295.1). NCBI lineage: Bacteria > Pseudomonadati > Pseudomonadota > Gammaproteobacteria > Enterobacterales > Enterobacteriaceae > Citrobacter > Citrobacter sp. CK198. The sequence goes on from NZ_JAOWGE010000036.1 coordinate 124,656, forward strand.
CGATCCTGAACCGGTATTGTTGCAGGAATATCAGCGGCTTATCAGCGAAGAGAATGAACTAAGCCGGCTGGCGGAAGATGATGTCAATCTGCCCGCGCATCTGAAAAGCGGCGAACGCGTTAAGGTGATGCTTAACGCAGGGTTAAGCCCGGAACATGAAGAGAAGCTGGGCAGCCGTATCGACGGTATCGGGCTTTATCGCACCGAAATTCCGTTCATGTTGCAAAGCGGTTTCCCCTCGGAAGAAGAGCAGGTGGCGCAGTATCAGGGGATGCTGCAAATGTTTAACGACAAACCGGTGACTCTGCGTACGCTGGATGTCGGCGCGGACAAGCAACTGCCCTATATGCCGATCAGCGAAGAAAACCCGTGCCTGGGCTGGCGCGGCATTCGTATTACGCTCGATCAGCCGGAGATCTTCCTGATCCAGGTGCGCGCGATGCTGCGCGCCAACGCCGCGACCGGCAACCTGAGCATTTTACTGCCGATGGTCACCAGCATTGATGAAGTGGATGAAGCGCGACGCCTGATTGAGCGTGCCGGACGTGAAGTCGAAGAGATGATCGGTTACGCGATCCCCAGACCGCGCATTGGGATCATGCTGGAAGTGCCGTCGATGGTATTTATGCTGCCGCAACTGGCGAACCGGGTCGATTTTATCTCCGTTGGCACCAACGATCTGACGCAGTATATCCTGGCGGTTGATCGCAACAATACGCGTGTGGCCAGTATTTACGACAGCCTGCACCCGGGGATGTTACGTGCGCTGGCGATGATCGCTCAGGAAGCCGAAAAACAGGGGCTTGATTTGCGGTTATGCGGTGAAATGGCGGGCGATCCGATGTGCGTGGCGATCCTGATAGGCCTGGGATTCCGCCATCTGTCGATGAACGGTCGCTCCGTCGCGCGGGTGAAATACCTGCTGCGGCACATTGATTATGAAGACGCGCAAACGCTGGCGCAGCGCAGTCTGGAAGCGCAAATGGCGACGGAAGTGCGTCATCAGGTGGCGGCGTTTATGGAGCGCCGTGGCATGGGGGGCCTGATACGCGGGGGGTTGTGACAGGCGCAGTGCCCTTGATTGCCGGATGGCGGCGCACGCGCCTTATCCGGCCTACGGCGCGGTGCCGTCTGTTGACCTGATAAGCGTAGCGCCATCAGGCAAAGGTGTTGCGCCGTCTGTAGGCCTGATAAGCGTAAGCGTCATCAGGCAAAGGTGTTGCGCGGTCTGTAGGCCTGATAAGCGCAGCGCCATCAGGCAAAGATGTTGCGCGGTCTGTAGGCCTGATAAGCGTAAGCGCCATCAGGCAAAGGTGTTGCGCGGTTCGTAGGCCTGATAAGCGTAAGCGCCATCAGGTATTCCTGGGATTGTCATTGATAGCCTATACAGATCTTTTACATCTTCCCGGCATCACCGATGCACCCCTTGTGCTATCATTCGCTCCTTTGGAGCGCCTGTGAACGGCTGGCGCGCATATCAATTGCTGTCTATTTTCAGCGAAATAACAAGAACTTGTGGTGACAGATGACCAGTAGCTATCTGCATTTTCCGGAATTTGATCCGGTCATTTTCTCAATTGGGCCCGTTGCGCTGCACTGGTACGGCATGATGTACCTGGTCGGTTTTGTCTTTGCAATGTGGCTGGCGATTCGCCGGGCAAACCGTCCGGGCAGCGGCTGGACCAAAAACGAAGTTGAAAACTTACTCTATGCCGGTTTTCTCGGCGTTTTCCTCGGTGGCCGTATTGGTTACGTCTTGTTCTACAACTTCCCGATGTTCCTGGAAAATCCGCTCTATCTGTTCCGCGTCTGGGATGGCGGCATGTCCTTCCACGGCGGCCTGATCGGCGTCATTCTGGTGATGGTGATCTTCGCCAGACGCACTAAACGTTCTTTCTTCCAGGTATCCGATTTTATCGCGCCGCTGATTCCTTTTGGTTTAGGCGCTGGGCGTCTGGGGAACTTTATCAACGGCGAGCTGTGGGGGCGTGTCGATCCAAGCTTCCCGTTTGCCATGCTGTTCCCGGGCTCTCGTGCGGAAGATATCGCGCTGTTGCCGTCAAACCCGCAGTGGCAGTCGATCTTTGATACCTATGGTGTTCTGCCTCGCCATCCGTCCCAGCTGTATGAGCTGGTGCTGGAAGGTATCGTGCTGTTCATTATTCTTAACCTGTTTATCCGCAAGTCGCGCCCGATGGGGGCTGTCTCTGGCCTGTTCCTGATTGGCTATGGCGCGTTTCGTATCATTGTTGAATTCTTCCGCCAGCCGGATGCGCAGTTTACCGGCGCATGGGTACAGTACATCAGCATGGGGCAGATTCTCTCTATCCCGATGATTGTCGCTGGTGTGATCATGATGGTTTGGGCTTACCGCCGCAGCCCACAGCAACACGTTTCCTGAGGAACCATGAAACAGTATTTAGAACTGATGCAAAAAGTGCTGGATGAAGGCACACAGAAAAACGACCGTACCGGAACCGGAACGCTTTCCATTTTTGGTCATCAGATGCGTTTTAACCTGCGGGAAGGATTTCCGCTGGTGACGACGAAGCGCTGCCATTTACGCTCCATCATTCACGAGCTGTTGTGGTTCCTGCAAGGCGATACCAACGTCGCTTACCTGCATGAAAACAATGTGACGATCTGGGACGAATGGGCCGATGAAAACGGTAATTTAGGCCCGGTATATGGCAAACAGTGGCGCGCATGGCCTGCGCCGGACGGTCGCCATATTGACCAGATCACCACGGTCATGAACCAGTTGAAAAATGACCCGGACTCCCGCCGTATTATTGTTTCCGCCTGGAACGTCGGCGAGCTGGATAAAATGGCGCTGGCGCCGTGTCATGCGTTCTTCCAGTTCTATGTTGCGGACGGCAAGCTCTCCTGCCAGCTGTATCAGCGCTCCTGCGACGTCTTCCTGGGGCTGCCGTTTAATATCGCCAGCTATGCGTTACTGGTGCATATGATGGCGCAACAGTGCGACCTGGAAGTGGGCGACTTCGTCTGGACCGGCGGCGACACGCACCTGTACAGCAACCATATGGAACAGACGCACCTACAGTTAAGCCGCGAACCGCGCGCGCTGCCGAAACTGGTGATCAAACGTAAGCCTGACTCTATCTTCGACTACCGTTTTGAAGATTTTGAGATTGAAGGCTACGACCCGCATCCTGGCATTAAAGCGCCGGTCGCTATCTGACCTGAGCTCATCCTGTCATAACCGACGCCCTTGCGCGTCGGTTTTTTTTATCCCGTACGCCATTCTTCGGCGCTGATTCCCGAATTTTTGCAACGTGCTGTAATACGATAACTATTTCTCGTAACGCGCCGAATAATCTGCATTCTTGCCTCGTCATTTTCTCCGCCCCCGGCATACTGCCGCTATGAAAAAACAACAGGGCTATACGCTCATTGAAACAATGGTCGCAATGCTTCTTATGGTTAGCCTTAGCGCCACAGGGCTCTATGGCTGGCAGCGTTGGCAACAGCAGCAACGGTTATGGCAAACCGCCAGCCAGCTGCGGGATTATTTGCTGCAACTGCGTGAGGATGCGAACTGGCACAACCGGGATCACATTGTTCAGGTCATCAGAGAACGCGGCGGCTGGTGCTTTGTCAGCGCTGCTGCGGCGCAAGGTGCCTGTACGCCAGACGCGCCGTTCGTCTTTATTCCAGCATGGCGCGATATCGACATGGTGGAGATCACCCCCTCGCTGGCGTTTTTTGGTCTGCGCAATACCGCCTGGGCCGGGCATATCCGCCTGAAAAACGCTGCGGGCGAATGGCGTCTGGTGGTTTCGTCCTGGGGGCGAATCCGGCTCTGTGAGGGACGCGAGGCCGAAGCATGCCGATGAACGAGCGCGGTTTTTCTCTACTGGAGGTACTTATCGCGATGGCGATAAGCAGCATGCTACTGCTCGGCGCGGCACGATTTTTACCCGCGCTACAGCGTGAGATTCTACAGACCACGCGGCAGCTGTTGCTGGAAGATGAGATCTGGCAGCGTGCTTATACCGTGGCAAAACACCTGCAACGCGCGGGATATTGTCGGGGAAACTGCACAGGGAAAGGACTGGTGATTGCCGGGCAGGGGGAGTGCGTTATCGTACAGTGGGACGCCAATAATAACGGGCGCTGGGAGACTGCGCCGGGAAAAGAGGCCGAACAGACCGGGTTTCGTTTAAACAATAAAACGCTGGAAACACTGCGTGGGGCAACATCATGCGCAGATAAAGGGTGGGATAAAATGACCGATCCCGATACGGTACAGATTGAGGCATTTAACGTTGAGCGTCAGGAGATGCCCGGTTTTGCGCCGGTACTGACGCTGTCTCTTCAGGGGCGCAGTAAAGCGGCTTCTAAAACCGCTGTTAAGGCGCAATACAGCGTCACCGGGTTTAATCTGTGAAGCGTGAACGGGGTGTGTCTTCTCTGGCGATGGTGCTTTTGCTGCTGGTATTGGGCAGCCTGCTGCTTCAGGGGGCAAACCAGCAGCAGGCGAGTTTTTCCACTCTGGTGGCGACAGAAAGCCGGGCCTTGCAGCGTCAGGCGGTGGCGCAGTCGGCGCTGGAATGGGGAAGGATGCAGTCATGGTCGGCGCAGGCTGCGGTTGAGTGTCGGCAATACACCACGCCGAATGCCCGCGTTTGCCTGCGCCTGCTCGCGAACAACACCGCTTTATTGATTGCGCAGTATGATGGCGCATCGGTCTGGCGTCTGGGAGCGCGGGAGGAAAGCGGCGTTGTATTTTCTCCGCATGGATGGAGCGATTTTTGCCCGTTGAGTGAGGTGGCGTTATGCCAGATACCCTGAACAGGCAGCGTGGTTTTAGTCTGCCGGAAGTGATACTGGCGATGGCGCTGCTGGTGATAACCGTCACCGCGTTATCGGGTTATCAGCGGGCGTTGATGACGAGTCTTGTCGTCAGGGCGCAATATCAACAGCTCTGGCGGTACGGCTGGCAGCAAACGACGCTGTATTCATTTTCACCTCCCGAAAGCTGGCAGGCCAACCGAATGCAGACAACACAAGCGGGATGTGTCAGCATCAGCGTTAAACTCATTTCCCCTTTGGGCAGGCAAGGCCAGATGTCGCGCTTACACTGCCCGAAAAGTCAGTAGTCAGGAGTTGCTATGTTAAGGGTCTACCACTCCAACCGTCTGGACGTGCTGGAAGCGTTAATGGAATTCATCGTTGAGCGCGATCGGCTTGACGATCCCTTTGAACCCGAAATTGTGTTGGTTCAAAGTACCGGTATGGCGCAGTGGCTGCAAATGACCCTTTCGCAGAAATTTGGTATCGCCGCGAATATCGATTTTCCGCTACCCGCGAGTTTTATCTGGGATATGTTTGTACGCGTGCTGCCTGATATCCCGAAAGAGAGCGCGTTCAGCAAGCAAAACATGAGCTGGAAGCTGATGACGCTGCTGCCGCAACTGCTGGAGCGTGAGGATTTTACGCTACTGCGCCACTATCTGACGGACGACGCTGACAAGCGCAAGCTATTCCAGCTTTCCTCGCGTGCCGCCGATCTTTTCGATCAGTATCTGGTCTATCGCCCCGACTGGCTTACCCAGTGGGAGGCGGGGCAGATGGTTGATGGGTTAGGGGAGGCTCAGATCTGGCAGGCGCCGCTGTGGAAGGCGCTGGTGGAATACACGGCTGAACTGGGGCAGCCGCGCTGGCACCGTGCGAATGTGTATCAGCGTTTTATCCAGACGCTGGAAAATGCGACAACCAGCCCGACGGGGCTACCTTCGCGCGTCTTTATTTGTGGTATTTCCGCGCTGCCGCCGGTGTATCTCCGGGCCTTACAGGCGCTGGGAAAGCACATCGAAATCCATCTGCTGTTCACTAACCCCTGCCGTTATTACTGGGGGGATATCAGAGATCCTGCCTGGCTGGCAAAACTGGTGGCTCGTCAGCGTCGTCACAGCTTTGAGGTGCGCGACTTACCGCTGTTTCGCGATAACCAACGCGCCGGGGAGTTATTTAATAGCGACGGCGAGCAGGATGTCGGGAACCCGATGCTGGCGTCCTGGGGGAAACTGGGGCGGGACTACATCTACTTGCTTTCCGAACTGGAAAACACACAGGAACTGGATGCGTTTGTCGATATTCCCCCGGACAATCTGCTTCATAACATTCAGGCGGACATCCTTGAGCTGGAAAGTCGCGCCGTGGCTGGGGTGAACCTCGAAGAGTACGCCCGAAGCGACAACAAGCGTCTGCTTGACCCGAATGACGCCAGCGTGACCTTTCACGTATGCCATAGCCCGCAGCGTGAAGTGGAGATCCTGCACGATCGTCTGCTGGCGATGCTGGAGGCCGACCCGACGCTGATGCCGCGCGATATTATCGTCATGGTGGCGGATATCGACAGCTATAGCCCCTTTATTCAGGCCGTATTTGGCAGTGCGCCTGCCGAACGCTATTTACCTTATGCTATCTCCGATCGCCGGGCGCGTCAGTCGCATCCCGTTTTGCAGGCGTTTATCAGCCTGCTGTCGTTGCCGGACAGCCGTTTTGTCTCTGAAGATGTGCTGGCGCTGCTGGACGTACCGGTTCTGGCGGCTCGATTTAACATCAACGAAGAAGGGCTGCGCTATCTTCGCTTATGGGTCAATGAGTCGGGTATCCGCTGGGGGATTGATGACGACAACGTGCGCGAGCTGGCGCTTCCTGCAACGGGGCAGCATACCTGGCAATTTGGCCTGACGCGTATGCTGCTGGGTTACGCGATGGAAAGCGCGCAGGGCGAATGGCAGTCCGTGCTGCCTTATGACGAGTCCAGCGGGCTGATTGCGGAGCTGGTCGGGCATCTGGCGTCCCTGCTTATGCAGTTGAACCTCTGGCGTCGCGGGCTGGCGCAGGCGCGTCCGCTGGAAGAGTGGCTCCCGGTTTGCCGCGACATGCTCAATGACTTTTTCCTGCCCGATGCGGAAACGGAAGCCGCAATGACCCTTATCGAGCAGCAATGGCAGGCTATTATCACCGAAGGGCTTGAGGCGGAGTATGGCGATGCGGTGCCGCTGTCTCTGTTACGGGACGAGCTGGCGCAAAGGCTGGATCAGGAACGCATCAGCCAGCGTTTTCTGGCGGGGCCGGTAAACATCTGTACGCTCATGCCTATGCGTTCTATCCCCTTTAAGGTTGTGTGTCTCCTTGGTATGAATGACGGCGTCTATCCGCGTCAGCTGGCGCCGCTCGGTTTTGACCTGATGAGTCAGAAACCGATGCGCGGGGATCGTAGCCGTCGCGATGATGACCGCTACCTGTTCCTTGAGGCCTTAATCTCTGCGCAGCAGACGCTCTATATCAGCTACATCGGGCGCTCTATTCAGGATAACAGCGAACGTTTCCCGTCAGTCCTGGTGCAGGAACTGATGGATTATATCGGGCAAAGTCACTATTTGCCGGGAGATGAAGAACTGACCAGCGATGAGAGCGAGGCCCGCGTGAAAGTGCATATCGCTCGCCTGCACACGCGGATGCCGTTTGATGCGCAAAACTATCTTCCCGGTGAACAGCAAAGCTACGCGCGCGAATGGCTGCCTGCTGCAAGTCAGTCAGGCGAGGCCCATTCTGATTTTGTGCAGCCGTTGCCCTATGAACTCCCTGAGACGTTGACGCTGGAAAAACTTCAGCGCTTCTGGGCGCATCCGGTGCGGGCGTTTTTCCAGATGCGGCTACAGGTGAATTTTCGCGCGGAAGAGAGTGAAATTCCCGATACGGAGCCGTTCATTCTGGAAGGGCTAACCCGCTATCAGCTTAATCAGCAGTTGCTTAATACGCTGGTCGAAGAAGAGGATGCCGGGCTTTTATTCCGTCGCTTCCGGGCGGCGGGCGATCTCCCGTATGGCGCTTTTGGCGAGATCCTCTGGGATACGCAGCGTCAGGAGATGCAGTCGCTGGCGGACAGGATTATCGCGTGTCGTCAGCCGGGGAAAAGTATGGAAGTTGATCTGCTCTGCAATGGCGTGCAGATCACGGGGTGGTTGCCGCAGGTGCAGGAAGACGGTTTGTTGCGCTGGCGCCCATCTTTAATAAGCGTTGCGCAGGGAATGCAACTTTGGCTGGAACACCTTGTCTATTGTGCCTGTGGCGGAAAAGGCGAAAGTCGTTTGTTCCTGCGTAAAGAGGGAGAGTGGCGCTTCCCGCCGTTAGAGGCTGAACAGGCGTTAACTTACCTCGCACAGCTGATTGACGGTTATCGGGAAGGGATGTCATCCCCACTGCTGGTTCTTCCTGAAAGCGGCGGCGCATGGATAAAAGCTTGTTATGACGCGGCGAATGATGCCATGTTAGATGATGCTGACACGCTGCAAAAAGCCCGGACGAAGTTCTTACAGGCTTATGAAGGTAACATGGTGATACGCGGAGAAGGGGATGATATCTGGTATCAACGGTTGTGGCGACAGCTGGAGCCGAAGACGATAGAGAGCATTATTTCTCAGTCTCAACGTTATCTGTTACCGCTATTTCGTTTTAATCAGTCGTGAGGATTGTATAAAAATTGCGCAATTAAATGGCTTCATTTATGATGCGTTTTCTGTCACGGACTGATTTTACAATAAGAGATGCTGACTCGTTTAGCACACAGTTTTGTCCTGCTCAATAAGCGCCAGCGTCGCGCTCGCGCTTCACCTGAGCGGGAAAGAAAGTTAATGATGAGGTTCGTGAATGCCCCGCAGCACCTGGTTCAAAGCGTTATTGTTGTTTGTCGCCCTTTGGGCACCCTTAAGTCAGGCAGATACCGGTTGGCAGCCTTTGGCGGAAACCATCCGTAAAAGCGAGAAAGATACGCGTCAGTATCAGGCGATTCGTCTGGACAATGACATGGTGGTTTTGCTGGTATCCGACCCGCAAGCGGTGAAATCGCTTTCCGCGCTGGTGGTGCCTGTTGGATCGCTGGAGGACCCCGATGAACATCAGGGGCTGGCGCACTATCTCGAACATATGAGCCTGATGGGGTCTAAAAAATATCCCCAGCCTGACAGCCTTGCCGAATACCTTAAAATGCACGGCGGCAGCCATAATGCCAGCACCGCGCCGTATCGTACCGCCTTCTATCTGGAGGTGGAAAACGACGCCCTGTCAGGTGCGGTCGATCGCCTTGCCGATGCCATTGCCGCCCCGTTGCTGGATAAAAAATATGCTGAGCGTGAGCGCAATGCGGTCAATGCCGAACTGACGATGGCGCGTACGCGAGACGGTATGCGTATGGCGCAGGTCAGCGCAGAAACCATCAACCCGGCGCACCCGGGTTCGCGCTTCTCTGGCGGCAATCTGGAAACCTTAAGCGACAAACCGGGCAATCCGGTTCAGCAGGCGTTGCAGGCGTTTCACGAAAAATATTATTCAGCGAACCTGATGAAAGCGGTGATTTACAGTAACAAACCGCTGCCGGAACTGGCGCGTATTGCGGCTGAAACCTATGGCCGGGTGCCGAATAAAAATATCAAAAAGCCGGAAATTACCGTGCCGGTAGTAACGGACGCGCAAAAGGGCATCATCATTCATTATGTGCCTGCTCTGCCGCGTAAAGTGCTGCGCGTAGAGTTTCGTATTGATAACAACAGCGCGCAGTTTCGCAGCAAAACCGACGAACTGGTGACCTACCTGATTGGCAACCGTAGCCCGGGAACGCTCTCCGACTGGCTGCAAAAACAAGGATTAGTGGAAGGCATTCGTGCGGACTCCGACCCGGTGGTTAACGGTAACAGCGGCGTACTGGCCATTTCCGCTACCCTGACGGACAAAGGGCTGGCGAACCGGGACGACGTTGTCGCCGCCATCTTCAGCTATCTCAACCTGTTACGTGAAAAAGGCGTGGATAAACGCTACTTCGATGAGCTGGCGCATGTGCTGGATCTCGACTTCCGTTACCCCTCTATCACCCGTGATATGGATTACGTCGAATGGCTGGCGGATACGATGATTCGCGTTCCGGTGGAACATACGCTGGATGCGGTGAATATCGCCGATCAATACGATGCGGCGGCGGTGAAATCACGCCTGGCGATGATGACGCCGCAGAATGCGCGTATCTGGTACATCAGCCCGAAGGAACCGCACAACAAAACGGCCTATTTTGTCGACGCGCCTTATCAGGTGAATAAAATCGACGACAAAACGCTCGCCGACTGGCAGCAAAAAGCGCAGGGCATTGCGCTGTCATTACCGGAGCTTAACCCCTATATTCCAGACGATTTCACGCTGCTCAAACCGGAGAAGGAATATCCTCACCCGGAGCTGATTGTCGATGAACCGGATTTGCGCGTGGTTTATGCGCCGAGCCGTTATTTTGCCAGCGAGCCTAAGGCGGATGTCAGCGTTATTCTGCGTAACCCGAAAGCAATGGACAGCGCCAGAAACCAGGTGATGTTTGCGTTAAACGATTATCTCGCGGGGATCGCGCTCGACCAGTTAAGCAACCAGGCATCGGTCGGCGGGATTGGCTTTTCCACCAACGCCAACAATGGTCTGATGCTTAACGCGAACGGTTACACGCAGCGCTTGCCGCAGCTTTTCCAGGCATTGCTGGAAGGGTATTTCAGCTACACCGCGACGGAAGAACAGCTGGAACAGGCGAAATCCTGGTATGCGCAGATGATGGATTCCGCAGAAAAAGGGAAGGCCTACGATCAGGCGATTATGCCGGTACAGATGCTTTCTCAGGTGCCTTACTTCCAGCGTGATGAACGCCGTAAGCTGTTGCCTTCGATCACGCTGAAAGAGGTCATGGCTTACCGCGATACGTTAAAAGCAGGCGCGCGACCGGAGTTTCTGGTGATTGGCAATATGCGCGAAGCGCAGGTGAAAACCATGGCGCGGGATATCCAACAGCAGCTTGGCGCCAACGGTTCAGAGTGGTGTCGCAATAAAGACGTACTGGTGGATAAAAAGCAGTCGGTCATCTTTGAGAAGGCGGGAAGCAGCACTGACTCCGCGCTGGCGGCGGTATTCGTTCCAACCGGTTACGATGAATATGCCAGTTCAGCCTACAGCGCGATGTTAGGGCAAATCGTTCAGCCGTGGTTCTATAATCAGTTGCGTACTGAAGAACAGTTAGGTTATGCGGTGTTCGCTTTCCCGATGAGCGTCGGGCGTCAGTGGGGGATGGGTTTCTTGCTGCAAAGCAGCGACAAGCAACCGTCTTATCTCTGGGAGCGTTACAAAGCATTCTTCCCAACGGCGGAAGCGAAGCTGCGGGCGATGACGCCGGAAGAGTTTGCGCAAATTCAGCAGGCGATCATCGCGCAGATGTTGCAAGCGCCGCAAACGCTGGGCGAAGAAGCGTCGAAATTAAGCAAAGATTTCGATCGCGGCAATATGCGCTTTGATTCACGTGATAAAATCGTGGCTCAGATTAAACTGCTGACGCCGCAAAAACTTGCCGATTTCTTCCATCAGGCGGTGGTTGAGCCGCAAGGCATGGCGATACTGTCACAGGTTTCCGGCAGTCAGAACGGGAAAGCAGAGTACGTGCGCCCGGAAGGCTGGAAAGTGTGGGAGAACGTCAGCGCGTTGCAGCAAACCTTACCCCTGATGAGTGAAAAGAATGAATGATGCCGCTGAGTCCCTTGATCCTTTACGCTTGCCCCTTACGGGCGAGCGTCTGATTGAAGCCTCTGCGGGCACTGGCAAAACGTTTACTATCGCCGCGTTGTATCTGCGCCTGCTGCTCGGATTGGGCGGCTCTGCCGCCTTTCCCCGACCGCTGACCGTGGAAGAACTGTTGGTCGTGACGTTTACCGAGGCGGCCACCGAAGAGTTACGCGGCCGCATCCGCAGCAACATCCATGAACTGCGCATCGCCTGTCTGCGTGAAACTACCGATAACCCGTTATATGCTCGCCTGCTGGAAGAGATCGAGGATAAAAAGCAGGCGGCGCAGTGGTTACTGTTGGCGGAAAGACAGATGGATGAGGCGGCAGTATTCACCATCCACGGTTTTTGCCAGCGCATGCTCAGCCTGAATGCGTTTGAGTCCGGCATGCTGTTCGAGCAGCAATTAATCGAAGATGAATCCCTTCTGCGCTATCAGGCCTGCGCCGACTTCTGGCGGCGTCACTGTTATCCGCTGCCACGCGAAATTGCCCAGGTTGTCTTTGAAGCGTGGAAAGGCCCCCGGGCGCTACTGAAAGATATCGATCGTTATTTGCAGGGCGAAGCGCCGGTCATCAAAGCACCGCCGCCGTCAGACGAGACGCTGGCGTCTCGCCACGAACACATTTTGTCGCGTATTAACGCCCTGAAGCAACAATGGTGCGCGTCCGTTGATGAACTGGATGGGGTGATAGAGTCGTCGGGAATCGATCGCAGAAAATTCAATCGCGGCAACCAGACGAAATGGATCGAGAAGATCACGGCGTGGGCGCAGGCGGAAACGCAAACCTATCAATTACCCGACGCGCTGGAGAAATTCTCCCGGCGATTCCTGGAAGAGAGAACCAAAGCGGGCGGCATAACCCCGCAGCATCCGCTGTTTGTCGCCATTGAGGAACTGCTGGCTGAACCGTTGACGATAAAAGATCTGCTGATTACCCGTGCGCTGGCAGAAATCCGCGAGACGGTTGCGCAGGAAAAACAACGCCGGGGTGAATTAGGTTTCGACGACATGCTGAGTCGTCTGGATGTTGCGCTGCGTAGTAATAGCGGCGATGCGCTGGCAAGCGCAATTCGTGGCCGTTTCCCGGTGGCGATGATTGATGAATTTCAGGATACCGACCCGCAGCAGTACCGCATTTTCCGCCGCATCTGGCGGCATCAGCCGGACACCGCGCTGTTGCTGATTGGCGATCCGAAACAGGCGATTTATGCGTTTCGCGGCGCGGATATCTTCACCTACATGAAAGCCCGCAGCGAGGTCAGCGCCCATTATACGCTGGATACCAACTGGCGTTCCGCACCGGGCATGGTCAACAGCGTGAATACGTTGTTCAGTCAGATGAACGACGCCTTTACGTTCCGCGAAATTCCATTTGCGCCGGTTAAATCGGCCCAGAAGAACCAGTCGCTGCGCTTTGTGCTGAACGGCGAGACGCAGCCCGCCATGAACATGTGGTTGATGGAAGGGGAAAGCTGCGGCATTGGCGACTATCAGAGTTACATGGCGCAGGTGTGCGCGACGCAAATTCGTGACTGGCTGAAAGCCGGGCAAACTGGCGATGCGCTGCTTGTTAGCGAGAAAACCTCACGCCCGGTTCGAGCCTCGGATATCAGCGTGCTGGTGCGAAGCCGCCAGGAAGCGGCGCAAATTCGTGATGCGCTGACGCTGCTGGCGATTCCGTCCGTTTATCTCTCCAACCGCGACAGCGTATTTGAGACGCTGGAAGCGCAGGAGATGCTGTGGATCTTACAGGCCGTCATGACGCCTGAGCGTGAAAATACGCTGCGTAGCGCGATGGCGGCCTCGATGATGGGGCTGACCGCGCAGGACATCGAAACGCTGAATAACGACGAAAATGCCTGGGATACGGTGGTCGAAGAGTTCGACGGCTATCGTCAAATCTGGCATAAGCGCGGCGTCATGCCCATGCTGCGCGCGCTGATGTCAGCGCGGAATATTGCCGAAAACCTGCTGGCGACGGCGGGAGGCGAGCGCCGCCTGACCGATATTCTGCACATCAGCGAATTGTTGCAGGAAGCCGGTTCGCAGCTGGAAAGCGAGCATGCGCTGGTGCGCTGGCTGTCGCAGCATATTCTTGAGCCGGACAGCAATGCCGCCAGCCAGCAACTGCGGCTGGAAAGCGATAAACATCTGGTGCAAATCGTCACCATCCATAAATCAAAAGGACTGGAATACCCGCTCGTCTGGCTGCCTTTTATTACCCATTTCCGCGTGCAGGATCAGGCGTTTTATCACGATCGCAATTCGTTTGACGCGGTGCTGGATCTCAGCCACGCCGAGGAGAGCGTTGAACTGGCGGAAGCAGAGCGTCTGGCGGAAGACCTGCGTTTGCTTTATGTGGCGCTGACCCGTTCGGTGTGGCATTGCAGCCTCGGCGTTGCGCCGTTGGTGCGTCGTCGCGGAGATAAGAAAGGCGATACCGATGTACACCAGAGCGCGCTCGGGCGTCTGCTGCAAAAAGGTGAGCCGAAAGATGCCGCCGGGCTTCGCGCCTGCATTGACGCGCTTTGCGGGGAGGATATCGCCTGTCGGACGCCAGACGAACCGGACAGCGAACGCTGGCAGGTAACGGAAGCGTCGCGTGCGGCGCTAAGCGCCAGAGCGTTACGCCGAACGCCTGCCGACAACTGGCGAGTAACCAGTTATTCCGGCTTACAGCAGCAAGGCCATAGCGTCGCCCAGGATTTAATTCCGCGTCTGGATGTGGATGCCGCTGGAGTGGGGGACGTGGTGGAAGAGCCGGAGCTGACGCCGCACCAGTTCCCGCGAGGGGCATCGCCGGGTACATTCCTGCATAGCCTGTTTGAAGACCTCGACTTTACGCAGCCCGTTGACCCGGCCTGGGTGCGGGAAAAACTGGAGCTTGGCGGTTATGACGCGCACTGGGAGCCGGTTTTAACGCAGTGGCTGGACGCTGTTTTGCAGGCTCCCCTGACCGAACGCGGCGTGAGTCTGCGTCATCTTTCCGCCCGTGAAAAACAGGTGGAGATGGCGTTTTATCTGCCGATCGCACAGCCGCTTATCGCCAGTCAACTGGATGCGCTGATTCGCCGGTTTGATCCGCTCTCGGCGGGCTGCCCGCCGCTCGACTTCATGCAGGTTCGCGGCATGCTGAAAGGGTTTATCGACCTGGTGTTTCGCCATGAAGGGCGGTATTACCTGCTCGATTACAAATCAAACTGGCTGGGCGAAGACAGCACGGCCTACACTCAGGAGGCGATGGCCTCAGCGATGCAGACGCATCGCTATGACCTGCAATATCAGCTGTATACGCTGGCGTTGCACCGCTATCTGCGCCATCGCATCGCCGATTATGACTATGAACGTCATTTCGGCGGCGTGATCTACCTTTTCCTGCGCGGCGTTGACCGTGAATATCCACGGCAGGGCATTTTCTCGACCCGGCCGGACGGCGAACTGATTGCGTTAATGGATGAGATGTTTGCAGGCGTTGTAGCGGAGGAGGCGCAATGACAATTCAGAAGCGATTACTGGAGGCCGTAGAACAAAAGCTGTTGCGGCCATTAGACGCTCAGTTTGCGCTGGCGGTTGCCGGGCAGGACGATCCATGCGTGACGCTGGCCGTTGCATTGCTCAGCCGCGATGCGGGGGAAGGGCATGTCTGTATGCCGCTTTCGCGCCTGGCGATAACGGAAGAGTCGCATCCGCTACTGGTCTCCTGGTTTAGCGAGAGGGACGCGCCTGAAGACTGGGCATCGTGTCTGCTGGCTTCCGGGGCGGTCAGTCGGGGAGAGCGGCCAACGCCGTTGATTCTGCATGAAGATCGCCTTTACCTGAACCGGATGTGGAGTAACGAGCGCACGGTAGCCCGCTTTTTTAGCGAGGTTAACCAGGCGATCGCGGTAGATGAACAGCAACTGGCCCGCACGCTGGATGCGCTTTTCCCGCCGACGGATGACGTCAACTGGCAAAAGGTGGCGGCGGCCGTGGCGTTGACGCGCCGTATTTCCGTCATTTCCGGCGGGCCTGGCACCGGTAAAACCACTACCGTGGCGAAGCTGCTGGCCGCGTTGATTCAGATGGCGGACGGCGAGCGATGCCGTATACGACTGGCGGCGCCGACGGGGAAAGCGGCGGCGCGTCTGACCGAGTCGCTTGGCGCGGCATTGCGCCAGCTTCCGCTCACGGATGAGCAAAAAAAACGCATCCCGGATGACGCCAGTACGTTGCACCGGCTGTTGGGCGCACAGCCCGGTAGCCAGAGGCTGCGCCATCATGCGGGAAACCCGCTGCATCTGGACGTGCTGGTGGTGGATGAGGCATCAATGATCGATTTGCCGATGATGTCGCGGCTAATTGAGGCGCTGCCGCCGCACGGACGCGTGATTTTTCTCGGCGATCGCGATCAGCTGGCTTCCGTTGAGGCGGGGGCGGTGCTGGGCGATATCTGCGCCTGGGTAAATGCCGGATTTACCGCCGGGCGCGCGCAGCAGCTGAGCCGACTGACGGGAAGCCCCATTCCTGCGGGCGCAGGCACGGAGGCGGCCTCTTTGCGCGATAGCCTGTGTTTGCTGCAAAAAAGCTATCGCTTCGGGCATGATTCCGGCATTGGTCAACTGGCGGCAGCCATTAATTGCGGCGATAAAGCGGCGATGAAAACGGTCTTTCAGCAGGGATTCAGCGATATTGAAAAACGAACGCTACAGAGCAGCGAGGATTACGCCGCCATGCTCGATGAGGCACTGGCCGGTTATGGGCGTTATCTGGCGCTTGTTCGCGAGGGCGCGGAGCCGGGGGCGATTATTCAGGCTTTCAATGAGTACCAGTTGCTGTGCGCGCTGCGTGAAGGGCCGTTTGGCGTTGGCGGTCTGAATGAACGCATCGAACAGGTTATGCTGCAAAAGCGCAAAATTCAGCGTCACCCGCACAGCCGCTGGTATGAAGGGCGTCCGGTAATGATTGCGCGCAATGACAGCGCGTTGGGGTTGTTCAATGGCGATATCGGCATTGCGCTCGATCGCGGCCAGGGGTTGAGGGTGTGGTTCGCCATGCCGGATGGCAGCATTAAGTCGGTGCAGCCCAGCCGTTTGCCGGAGCATGAAACAACCTGGGCGATGACGGTGCATAAATCGCAGGGATCGGAGTTCGATCATGCGGCGCTGATTTTACCCAGCCAGCGCTCGCCGGTTGTGACCCGTGAGCTGGTGTATACCGCCGTGACGCGCGCACGTCGTCGCCTGTCTCTCTATGCCGATGAACGGGTTTTGAGCGGGGCAATTGCGACGCGCACGGAGCGACGTAGCGGACTGTCCGCGTTTTTTAATAACGGGCTGTGAGGCAAGTTGCCGGATGGCGCCTGCGCTTATCCGGCCTACAGCATCCCCGTAGACCCGATAAGACGCTTTAGCGTCGCCGTCAGGCAAAATGGGTTATCCCAAATCTGCCATCAACACCTTTGAACGACGCTGATAGTTGTACATCTCTTTTTTGCTCTCGGGCAGCAGTTCGATATCCACCGGCGTAAACCCACGTTCCTGGAACCAGTGAATACTGCGCGTTGTCAGCACAAACAGCTTGCTGAGGCCCATCTGTCTTGCCTGCACGGCGATCCGCTCCAGCAAGACTTCGCCACGCGATGAACTGCGATAATCTGGATGTACCGCCACGCAGGCCATTTCGCCGATTTTTTCTTCGGGGAAAGGGTACAGCGCGGCGCAGGCGATGGTCAGATTATCTCGCTGGATAATCGTGAATTTGTCGATCTCCATCTCCAGTTGTTCACGGGAGCGGCGCACCAGAATCCCCTGTTGTTCCAGCGGGCGAATCAACTCCAGGATCCCGCCGATATCGTTAATGGTGGCGCGGCGAATCTGCTCGGCGCTCTCCATCACGATTTGCGTCCCGATCCCGTCGCGTGAGAACAGCTCCTGCAATAGCGCGCCGTCTTCCTGGTAGCTAATCAGATGGCAGCGACGCACGCCGCTGCGACAGGCTTTCACCGCGCCGCGCAGGAACCGCACGGTGCCTGAATTGTAATCGCCTTTTTCTTCCTGCGCTTCAACGCGTGCCTGCGCTTCGTTCGGGAAAAGTTCGGAAACGATGTCGCCTTCGTCGTTAGTTACCCCTTGCGACGAACAGAAGCCGATCATCTTCTCCGCCTTCAGTTTGATGGCGAGCTGCGTGGCGATCTCTTCTGAGGTCAGGTTAAAACTTTCGCCTGTGACGGAAACCGCGACCGGCCCCATCAGCACAATTGCGCCGCTGTCTAACTGGCGATGAATCGCCTCTTCATCAATACGGCGAATGCGTCCGCTGTGGCAGTAATCCACGCCGTCATCCACGCCCAACGGCTGTGCAATAATAAAATTGCCGCTGACGACGTTGATGTGCGCGCCCTGTAAGGGGGTGTTGTTCAGGCTCATCGACAGACGGGCGGTGATATCCAGCTGCAACGTGCCTGCCGCTTGCTTAACCAGTTCCAGCGTTTTGGCGTCCGTCACGCGGGTATTTTTGTGGTACAGCGGCTCATGATGATGTGCGGCAAGGTTCGCGTCGATTTGCGGACGCGCGCCATACACCACCACCAGGCGAATGCCCAGACTGTGCAGAAGCCCGATGTCATTGACGATACTGGAGAAATTTTCATGCTCAATGGCCTCACCGCCAAGCATAATGACAAACGTTTTTCCCCGATGGGTATTGATATAGGGAACAGAATGGCGGAATCCCTGTACCAGTTCGGTTCTACGTTCCTTCACCACGGCACACCCTCATTGCATGATTATTCGAAATTAATGTATTTTTATTCTGTTTTTCCGTCGTGCGCAAGCGCAAATTTTAATCCCGCTGAAGTTTTCTCTCAGTAATACCGTGAATACAAAAAGAAAGTTTACCCTTTTATAGATGACAGATTATGCGTCATTCGCTAAAGTTTCCGGTCAATTTAGACGTTTTGTACATCAGCACCGTTAAGTTTGTTTTGCTCGGGAGAAGCATGTCGGGATCCAACTCAGCAATCAGTCGCCGTCGTTTACTACAAGGGACGGGCGCCATGTGGCTATTGAGCGTAAGTCAGGTCGGTTTGGCTGCCGTCAGCCAGGTCGTCGCGGTACGCATCTGGCCTGCGTCCAGCTATACCCGCGTCACGGTGGAATCGAACCGTCTGCTGAAATACAAACAGTTTGCCCTGAGTAACCCTGAGCGCGTGGTGGTGGATATTGAAGGCGTGAATCTGAACTCGGTGCTTAAAGGCATTGGCGCGCAGATCCGCGCGGACGATCCGTATATCAAGTCAGCGCGAGTGGGGCAGTTTGATCCACAGACGGTGCGGATGGTGTTTGAGCTGAAGCAAAACGTGAAACCGCAGCTGTTTGCCCTTGCGCCTGTGGCGGGCTTTAAAGAACGCCTGGTGATGGATCTCTACCCTGCCAATGCGCAGGATATGCAGGACCCGTTGCTGGCGCTGCTGGAAGATTACAACAAAGGCGATCTGGATAAGCAGGTGCCGCCTGCGCAGAGCGGGCCGCAGCCGGGCAAGGCGGGGCGCGATCGCCCGATCGTGATCATGCTCGATCCCGGTCATGGAGGAGAAGATCCCGGCGCCGTGGGGAAATACAAGACGCGCGAAAAAGACGTGGTGTTGCAGATTGCCCGCCGCTTGCGCGCGTTAATTGAGAGAGAAGGCAATATGAAGGTCTACATGACGCGTAATGAGGATATCTTCATTCCGCTGAAAGTGCGCGTGGCGAAAGCCCAGAAGCAGCGCGCCGACCTGTTTGTCTCTATCCATGCGGACGCGTTTACCAGCCGACAGCCCAGCGGTTCATCCGTTTTTGCGCTCTCGACGAAGGGCGCGACCAGTACGGCGGCAAAATACCTCGCGCAAACTCAGAACGCCTCGGATTTGATCGGCGGCGTGAGTAAAAGCGGCGATCGCTATGTCGATCACACCATGTTCGACATGGTGCAATCGTTGACCATCGCCGATAGTCTGAAGTTCGGTAAAGCGGTGCTCAACAAGCTGGGAAGGGTTAATAATCTGCACAAAAATCAGGTTGAGCAGGCCGGCTTTGCGGTGCTGAAAGCGCCGGATATCCCCTCTATTCTCGTGGAAACCGCCTTTATCAGTAATATTGAAGAGGAGCGTAAGCTCAAAACGGCGAAGTTCCAGCAGGAAGTGGCGGAGTCGATTCTGGCGGGTATTAAAGCCTACTTTGCCGATGGGGCGACGCTGGCGAGAAGGGGATAATAAAAAAGCGCTGAAAGGCGCTTTTTTTACGGACCGCAGAAACGAAAAAACACCCGTTAAGGTGTTTAATATTGGTTGCGGGGGCCGGATTTGAACCGACGACCTTCGGGTTATGAGCCCGACGAGCTACCAGGCTGCTCCACCCCGCGTCCGTCTTTCTGCTTCGTATTTCAAACCACATCTGCGTTGGCTTTCCTCGTTCACCTCAGTCACTTACTGAAGTAAGCTCCTAAGGATTCACTGCGTCGCCGCCTTGTTGTGATTCGAACTACTTTGCAAAATATTACATCAGATTTTAATTGGTTGCGGGGGCCAGATTTGAACTGACGACCTTCGGGTTATGAGCCCGACGAGCTACCAGGCTGCTCCACCCCGCGTCCGTGGATGCGCACTATACTCTGCTAACATTTTCATGCAACCCTTTTTTCACCCGGATCACGAAATTGGGGTGATTGTGTGCAAAAACAACGCGCTTTGGTACGTTTTTTGTGCGTAATTTGCGTCAGGGGAGCGCTTCGCATTTCATTAGGTTCGGGGGTTTGTTATCTTCATAGCGCAAGATTTACAGCTAAAAGACGAGAACTCATGAAAGGACGTTGGGCAAATTACCTTCTTATGGGGGCGGTGGTTGCAATGCTTGCCGCCTGTTCCTCTAAACCGACCGATCGCGGCCAGCAGTATAAAGACGGGAAGTTTACCCAGCCTTTCTCACTGGTGAACCAACCTGACGCCATTGGGGCGCCTATCAACGCAGGCGATTTCGCCGAGCAGGTCAACCAAATCCGCAGCGCGTCGCCGCGTCTGTATGGCAACCAGAGTAACGTCTATAACGCCGTGCAGGAGTGGTTACGTTCCGGTGGCGATACGCGAATGATGCGCCAGTTTGGTATTGATGCCTGGCAGATGGAAGGGGCGGATAACTACGGCAACGTCCAGTTCACCGGTTACTACACGCCGGTTATCCAGGCGCGCCATACCCGTCAGGGCGAGTTCCAGTACCCTATTTATCGCATGCCGCCAAAACGCGGCCGCTTACCGTCTCGTGCCGAGATCTATTCCGGCGCGCTGAGCGACAGCTACATTCTGGCGTACAGCAACTCGCTGATGGATAACTTCATCATGGACGTTCAGGGCAGCGGCTATATTGATTTTGGCGACGGCAGCCCGCTGAATTTCTTCAGCTATGCCGGGAAAAACGGCCATGCTTACCGCAGTATCGGCAAAGTGCTGATCGATCGCGGTGAAGTGAAGAAAGAAGATATGTCGATGCAGGCCATTCGCCACTGGGGAGAAACCCACAGTGAAGCGGAAGTGCGCGAGCTGCTGGAACAAAACCCGTCATTCGTCTTCTTTAAGCCGCAATCTTTTGCCCCGGTGAAAGGCGCCAGCGCCGTGCCGCTTATCGGCCGTGCGTCTGTGGCTTCCGATCGCAGTATTATCCCGGCAGGAACAACCCTGCTGGCGGAAGTCCCGCTGCTGGATAACAACGGCAAGTTTAACGGCCAGTACGAATTGCGCCTGATGGTGGCGCTGGACGTGGGCGGCGCGATTAAAGGCCAGCACTTTGATATTTATCAGGGGATTGGCCCGGACGCCGGGCACCGCGCAGGCTGGTATAATCACTATGGGCGCGTCTGGGTGCTGAAAAACGCCCCGGGAACCGGTAACGTATTTAGCGGCTGATTGCCTGATGGCGGCTTCGCTGAAGATTTAAATCGTAGGCCTGATAAGCGTAGCGCCATCAGGCAAATCATGCCGGATGGCGTCGCAAGCGACGTATCCGGCCTACGATCGTATTACCCCTTTTTAATTCTGAGGTCGTATGTCTGTTGTAATTAGTGATGCCTGGCGCCAGCGTTTTGGCGGCACCGCCCGTCTGTATGGTGAAAAAGCGTTGCAGCTGTTTGCCGGTGCGCATATTTGCGTGGTCGGGATCGGCGGCGTCGGCTCCTGGGCGGCAGAGGCGCTGGCGCGTACCGGCATTGGCGCGATCACGCTCATCGATATGGATGACGTATGCGTCACCAACACCAACCGGCAAATTCATGCGCTGCGCGATAACGTCGGTCTGGCGAAAGCCGAGGTGATGGCCGAGCGTATTCGTCAGATCAACCCGGAGTGCCGGGTGACGGTGGTGGATGACTTTGTCACGCCGGATAACGTCGCGGAGTATATGAGCGCAGGGTTTTCGTATGTCATTGATGCCATCGACAGCGTGCGGCCAAAAGCCGCGCTGATTGCCTGGTGCCGCCGAAATAAGGTTCCGTTAGTCACCACCGGTGGGGCGGGTGGGCAGATAGACCCGACCCAGATTCAGGTAACGGATCTGGCGAAAACCATCCAGGACCCGCTGGCGGCGAAACTGCGCGAACGGCTGAAAAGCGACTTTGGCGTGGTGAAAAACAGCAAGGGCAAACTGGGCGTGGACTGCGTGTTCTCAACGGAAGCGCTGGTTTATCCGCAGGCTGATGGTTCCGTATGTGCGATGAAAGCGACGGCGGAAGGGCCGAAACGAATGGATTGCGCCTCTGGATTCGGCGCAGCCACGATGGTAACTGCGACCTTTGGCTTTGTTGCTGTGTCTCATGCGCTGAAGAAGATGATGGCGAAGGCGGCGCGTCAGGCTTGATTGTGTCGGATGGCGCTATGCTTATCCGACCTACGGTTCGTGCGGTGTTGTAGGCCGGATAAGACGCATCAGCGTCGTCATCCGGCTTGCTGGGCAGCCTCAATAATCGCGTTATTCAGCGCATGCAGCCCCTGGCTGCGCGATGCGCTAAGTTGTATTGTTAAGCCTAACTCATCAAACAACCCCAGCGGCGAGTGCGCCAGCAGTTCCGCCGGGGTCTTTCCCTCTACCGCCGTGAGTAAAACCGCCAGCAAACCGCGTACAATACGCCCTTCGCTGTCACCGAAAAAGTGCAGCGTTCCCTTCTCTGACAGGGTATGCCCCAGCCAGACGCGGTTCTCACATCCTGCGATCTCTTTTGCCTGCGTTTTTAGCTCATCCGGCAATGCCGGGAGTTGCTTACCCAACAGAATAAGCTGGCGATACTTGTCCTCCCACTGCGAGAGCGGGATAAAGAGAGCGCGTAACGTCTCTTCCGTTACGGTCGTGCCAAACGGGTGTCCGGCAAAAAGAGGGCTTGTCATTAATCCACCAGTATTTCCAGCGCGCGGTCAACGGCGCTGACCAACGCATCCACATCATGCTTTGTATTATACGGCGCAAAAGAGGCGCGCAGGGTGCCCGTTACGCCAAGCGCCGCCAGTAGCGGCTGCGCGCAGTGCTGCCCGGCGCGCAGGGCGATACCGTATTCGGCCAGTAACGTCACCATATCGCTGTGATGAACGCCGGCAAAATCGAAGGCCAGCAGGCTGGAGTCCTGGCAACGGAAAGAACGGAAACCCGGGCGCTTCGCCAGCGCGTCTTCCGCCAGCGTCGCCAGACCGCGACTCCAGCTTTCGGCCTGCGCCATATCCACTTCCGCCAGCCACTCCAGCGCGGCGCTAAGGCCAATAACCCCAGCCACGTTTGGCGTGCCGGCTTCCAGACGCCAGGGAACGGCCTGGGTTGTGAATCCTTCAAAATTGACTTCAGCGATCATCTTACCGCCGCCGAGCCACGGGGACATCTCTTCCAGTAAGGCCGGTTTACCGTACAGCGCGCCGATGCCCGTCGGGCCGTACAACTTGTGGGCGGAGAAGGCATAAAAATCAATATCCAGCTGCTGTACATCGGCGGGGAAATGCACCGCGCCTTGCGCGCCGTCAACCATCACCACCATCCCTGCCGCGTGCGCCAGCGTGATAGCGCGCGCCAGGTCCGGGCAGCCGCCCGTGACGTTCGACATCTGTCCCAGCGCCAGAATCCGGCTGCGTGGCGTGATGAGTTCAGGCAGACGCTCCACGTCGGGGAGGAAAAGGGCATTCAGGGGCAGTTTGACGATTTTTGCGCCCGTCTGCTGAGCGACCATCAGCCAGGGAACGAGATTCGCGTGATGCTCCGCTTCACTGACGATTATCTCATCGCCGGGTTGCAGGCGCGGGCGGGCATAGCATTGCGCCACCATATTGATGGCTTCCGTGGTGCCGCGTGTCCAGACAATCGATGCATCATCAGGCGCGTTCAGCCACTGCGCCACTTTGCCGCGCGCCGCTTCATAGCGTGCGGTTAGTCGCTGTGCCTCGGCGAACTGGCTGCGATGGACGTTTCCGGCGCTCAGGCTGTAGAACTGATGCGTGGCGTCGATCACGGCCTGAGGCTTAAGCGCCGTCGCGGCGCTGTCGAGATAAACGCCCGCATCGGTAAGGGCAGGAAATTGCGCGCGAAACTGCGCAGGATTGAAAGCGTTCATGGTATTCCTCAATTCAGTATACCGATCGTGGCGCAAAAAGGGCTGTGATACAAGGTTTGTCCTAACCATCGGAATTGTCTGGTTATCCTGGTGAAGTCAGGGAAGCAGGTTATGCTAAATAGTGTTAGGCGAATGTTTTTGCCTGTTACGGAACCCGTTTTATTTAGCATAAACAGCTTTAAGGAGAAGAAGATGAAAATGAAAAAGACTGCCGCAATGATCTCTGCATGTATGCTGACTTTTGCCCTGAGCGCCTGTTCCGGTCCGAATTATGTGATGCACACAAATGATGGCCGTACTATCGTGTCAGACGGTAAGCCAAAAACCGATGATGAAACCGGCATGATTTCTTATAAAGACGCTAACGGCAACAAACAGCAGATCAATCGTACTGACGTTAAAGAGATGGTCGAACTGGATCAGTAACCGGTCGGTCATGGACAAAAAAAAGCACCGCAATTGGCGGTGCTACATTAATCACTATGGACAGACAGGGTAAATGTACAGGAAGTGAAAAAGGGTAGCTTCGCTACCATGGTCTGAATCGCAGACCAATTGCAAACACAACAACACAACATCACAACCGTAAGCCAAAAGCCCATCAGAACACGCATTCCGATAAAACTTTTCGTTCCGGCTCAGGAAGTGTCGCCACTATAGGTATTTGCTGGTAGAACCTCAACGGACAAATTATAATGGCTCAGATTAAAAAAACTAATAGGTTACACAAGGTTACCTAATTGTTAAATTTATTTAACATCAAAGTCTAAAAGCCATGTCAAAACGATTACCACCCTTAAATGCATTACGTGTTTTTGATGCCGCAGCGCGGCATTTAAGCTTCACTCGCGCAGCAGAAGAGCTTTTTGTGACACAGGCCGCAGTAAGTCACCAAATCAAGTCACTTGAGGATTTTTTGGGGCTAAAACTGTTCCGTCGTCGCAATCGTTCGCTTTTGCTAACGGAAGAGGGGCAGAGCTATTTCCTCGACATCAAAGAGATTTTTTCGCAATTAACCGAAGCGACGCGTAAACTTCAGGCGCGGAGTGCAAAAGGCGCGCTTACGGTCAGTTTATTGCCCAGTTTTGCGATCCAGTGGCTGGTTCCTCGACTCTCAAGCTTTAACTCAACTTATCCGGGAATCGATGTCAGAATTCAGGCTGTGGACCGTCAGGAAGATAAGCTGGCTGATGATGTCGACGTCGCTATTTTTTATGGGCGTGGCAACTGGCCGGGCTTGCGCGTTGAAAAATTGTACGCAGAATATTTACTGCCGGTGTGTTCACCGTTATTACTGACGGGCGATAAGCCGTTAAAGACGCCGGAAGATCTGGCAAAACATACATTACTGCATGATGCTTCGCGAAGAGACTGGCAGACCTATACGCGTCAGTTGGGGCTGAATCATATTAATGTGCAGCAGGGACCTATTTTCAGCCATAGCGCAATGGTGCTACAGGCTGCCATCCACGGACAGGGGGTTGCGCTGGCGAACAACGTCATGGCGCAATCAGAAATTGAAGCCGGGCGTCTTGTCTGTCCCTTTAACGACGTTCTGGTCAGTAAAAATGCTTTTTATCTGGTTTGTCATGACAGTCAGGCAGAACTGGGTAAAATAGCCGCCTTTCGTCAGTGGATTCTGACCAAAGCGGCCGCTGAACAAGAAAAATTCCGCTTTCGTTACGAACAATAATTTATTTAGGGTACTACCATGACCAGCCGTTTTATGCTGATTTTTGCCGCGATAAGCGGCTTTATCTATGTTGCTCTGGGTGCCTTTGGGGCGCATGTCCTGAGCAAAACTCTTGGTGTGGTTGAAATGGGCTGGGTCCAGACCGGCCTGCAATATCAGGCGTTTCATACGCTGGCCATTTTTGGCCTGGCGGTTGCGATGCAGCGACGCATTAGCATCTGGTTTTACTGGAGCAGCGTTTTTCTGGCGTTAGGTACGGTGCTGTTTAGCGGCAGCCTGTATTGCCTGGCGCTGTCTCATTTACGCCTGTGGGCGTTTGTTACTCCTGTCGGCGGCGTGAGTTTCCTGGCAGGCTGGGTGCTGATGTTAATTGGCGCCATCCGTTTGAAACGTAAGGGCGTTGGTCATGAATAAGGTTGTATTGTTGTGTCGCCCTGGTTTTGAAAAGGAGTGCGCTGCCGAAATGACGGATAAGGCGGCGCGTCGGGAAATCTTTGGCTTCGCTCGTGTTAAAGACAATGCCGGATACGTCGTCTTTGAGTGCTATCAGCCGGACGATGCTGAAAAAATAGTAAAAGAGTTGCCTTTTTCCTCGCTCATTTTTGCGCGTCAAATGTTCGTCGTCGGCGAGCTGCTGCGCGACCTGCCGCCGGACGATCGCATTACGCCGATTGTCGGGATGCTACAGGGCGTTGTGGAAAAAGGCGGCGAGCTGCGTGTTGAAGTCGCAGACACCAATGAAAGCAAAGAGTTGATGAAGTTTTGCCGTAAATTTACGGTGCCGCTGCGGGCCGCGCTGCGCGACGCGGGGATTCTGACAAACTATGAAACGCCAAAGCGTCCGGTGGTGCATGTTTTCTTCATCGCGCCGGGCTGCTGTTATACCGGGTATTCGTATCCTGACAACAACTCGCCGTTCTATATGGGGATTCCGCGGCTGAAATTCCCGGCCGATGCGCCAAGCCGTTCGACGCTGAAGCTGGAAGAAGCGCTGCATGTTTTTATTCCGGCCGATGAGTGGGATGAACGTCTGGCGAACGGGATGTATGCCGTGGATTTAGGCGCCTGCCCTGGCGGTTGGACCTACCAGTTAGTGAAGCGCAACATGTGGGTTTACTCTGTCGATAACGGCCCAATGGCGCAGAGCCTGATGGATACCGGGCAGGTGACCTGGCTGCGCGAAGATGGATTCAGATACCGTCCGAACCGTAACAACATCTCGTGGATGGTGTGCGACATGGTGGAAAAGCCTGCTAAGGTTGCCGCGCTGATGGCGCAGTGGTTAGTAAACGGCTGGTGTCGCGAGACGATCTTCAATCTCAAGCTGCCGATGAAAAAACGCTATGAAGAGGTGTCGCAGAACCTGGCGTATATTCAGGCGCAGCTTGATGAACACGGCATTAACGCGCAAATTCAGGCGCGACAGCTGTATCACGATCGTGAAGAAGTGACCGTGCATGTCCGTCGGCTGTGGGCCGCCGTGGGCGGGCGTCGCGACGAGCGGTAATACGATGAATTGCCGGATAGCGGCGTAAATGCCTTATCCGGCCTGCGCCTGTTATTTGTTGGCCTGATAAACAGCAACGCCATCAGGCGTGAATCACCCCCTGGCGCTCATCGGAAATGATGTGCGTCACATCATCCAGATGCCCGATGCAGGCCTCTCCCGAGCGGTTGAGCTTACTTTTGTCGATCAACAATAAAGACTGCGATGCGCGCTTAAGCAGCGTGGATTTGAAATCCGCGTTGATCGTATTTGAGTCCCAGAGCGCGCCGCCGCGGTCAATCCCTTCGCAGGAAAAAATAAACAGGTCAATGTCGAGCGGCTTAAGCTGAGAAATAAGCGACGGATTGACGTAGCAGCCATATTTACGCTCAAGCTGGCCGCCGGAACTGATGAGCTGAATATGTTCGCGTTTGCCCAGCTCCTGGCAAATCGGGTGACTGTTGGTAAAGACGTGAATATCAATGTCCGGCAACTGGCGGGCCAGATACCAGCAGGTTGAGCTGGCGTCCAGAGCGATCACCATGCCCGGTTCTATCCATGCCAGCGCCTCCCTGGCGATATCCGCCTTATGCGCATAGTGGCTTTTCAGCCGGATGTGGAACGGGTCGCCGCTGTCCTGGTTTTCCCGGTGAATATACTTGGCGCGCCCGTGATTGCGCAGCACTTTTCCCTGCGCCTGTAGCTCGCTGAGATCGCGGCGAATGGTCTCTTTGCTGACGTTAAGCTGTACTGACAGCGCCTCGGTGGTCAGACTTTTATGGTTGATCAGCAGGTCTACTATCGCTTGTTGGCGTGCCGCTTTCATCTTTTCTCACCCCATCATTCGATGAACGCCCGCATCATGCGGGCGCACCGGCAAGAGATTACGGCGTTACCCCTTTTTTTAAAAGAATATTCCCGTACTTCGCGCACTCTCCTGTGATAACGATCGCAAAGGCTTTTTGCGCCCGCTCATAAAACGCATAGCGGTCGATGCGGACAATCTCCGGGCACGGCGTCTGTAATGAGAGCGCATCGCGATAACGCGCTTCAACCGTCGGGTCGAGCGAATCGCCTTCTACGGCGGCCATCATCACCAGCGGCGGCGCGTAGCTGTCCAGTTCAAACAGCGGGATAATTGCCCGGAGCAGATCGCTGACTTTCAGACCATCTGCGCGAATAACCTGCGGTCCCATGCTGTGCGCGGGAAAGTGGGCATCGGAAAAAATAATCTCATCCCCGTGCCCCATTTCAGCCAGCACTTTCAGTAACTCAGGGGATATTAATGGCGAAATAGTTTTTAGCATCTCACACTCCCTCAATAAATTCGGGTTCAGTTTGCGGCCAGAAATAGCGGTACTGATAGCGCACCTGGGCTCGGGCCTGTTCCGGGCTGGCAAATTCGCCCACGCCATACCAGCCGAACATGGCGGCCCCGGCGACGGTGGTTTCCGCGTCATCCAGCACCTTAATCGGTATATCAAGCAGATTGGCTTTGATTTGATTCCACAGCGCGTTGCGGCTTCCGCCGCCAACCAGCAGAAGCTCAGTTGCCTGGAAGTGACCAATCTTTTCCAGCGTTTGCAGATTACGTTGCAGTTGCGCCGTGAGCCCTTCCAGCGCGGCGCGGTAAAAATGACCACGCGTTGTGTTCAGCGTCACCCCCTGCCAGCCCGCGTTTTGACAGGTGAGGAGATCGCACTGCATCTTCACGCCTTCAGCTCCCGGCGGAATGGCGTGCGCCTCGTCAATCAGCGTCTGCCACGGCGTTTCTGGCGTCCAGAGCAGTTTGCGCACCCATTCGAGCACGCCGGAAGCCAGCCACTGCATGCCTGGGTTATAAAGTCCGGCCTGGCTGTCCAGTTCACAGGTGGAACCGGCGTAATGGCTGAGCAGCGGCGTGTTCACCTGCGCGCTGCGTACCATCAGGATTTCCCACGTACCGGACGAGAGTACCGGTTCATCCTGTTCTGCGCCGGCGCCAAAGAGGGCAAACTGCGTGTCATGCCCGGCGGAGATCACCGGAATACCCGCCTCAAGCCCAAGCAGGTTTGCGGCGTCGTTTTGCAGCGTGCCAATCCGTTCGCCCGCTTCAACTAACCGTGGAAACAGACGGCGGGGTAAACCCGTGGCCTGTAAAATCTCCGGGCTGAAATCCCGCTGGTGGATATCCAGCATCTGGCTGGTGCCCGCCATAGTAATATCGGTGGTGAATTCACCGGTTAAATGGTGGTTGATCAGTGATGAAATAAACAGCCAGGCGTGCGCCTGTTCGAGCAACTGCGGGTGGTTCTCTTTCAGCCACACCAGTTTATACAGCGTATTAAAGGCGAATGCGCCGACGCCGGAGATCGCCTGCAACTGCTGCGGCGGCATAAAGCGGCCGATGTTTTCCATGACGGCAAGGGTGCGGGGGCATTTCCAGCTGATGACCGGATAGCGTAACTGACCCTGTTCATCAACCAGCGCGCCGTCTACGCCGAACGTCGTGACGGTGATGCCGCGAACCCGGCAGGCCGCCAGTTCCGTCTTCAGTTGCTGACAGCAGTCCGAGAAGCGTTGCAGAATGGCCGCCAGCGACCACTGATGCCAGGCGCTATTTTCCGTGGCGATGTCGCTGGCATTCGCTGTTGATGCGCGGGCGACAATGTTTCCCTGACGGTCAACGGCCATTGCCCGTACGTTGGTGGCGCCGCAGTCGAGAACCAGAATGACGTCTTGTTTCATAGTAGCTCCGAAACGTTGCCGGATGGCGCTGCGCTGATCCGGCCTACAAAATGCGAAATTGTAGGCCCGGTAAGCTTACGCCACCGGGCAAAGAAGTGACGCATTAACGTTTGTACAGCGGCCCGTAGTTCTGGCAGGCGCGATAATCCTGGCCTTCAATATCCATACCGTGCGCAGCCCAGGCGGAAGGACGGTAGATTTTCGCATCGTCCACGTTGTGCATGCAGACCGGAATACGCAGCATGGCGGCGAGCGTGATGAAGTCAGCGCCGACGTGGCCGATGGTCAGTACGCCGTGGTTAGCGCCCCAGTTCGCCATCACCGAGTAAACGTCGGTGAACGGGCCTTTACCGGTAAGACGAGGCGCAAACCAGGTGGTCGGCCAGGTCGAGTTGGTGCGGGCGTCGAGCTGATCGTGCATCTCTTTCGGCAGTTCCACGCTCCAGCCTTCAGCGATTTGCAGTACCGGCCCCAGACCCTTGATGATGTTCACGCGGGTCATGGTGAACGGCACGCCGCCTTCGGTCAGGAAGCGAGAGGAGTAGCCGCCGCCACGGAAGTATTCGTGGATCGCCGGGCACCATTCGGTGGCGGCCAGGCAGGCGTCCGCTTCCTGTTGGCTGATTTCCCAGTGCGGCTTCATGGTCGGTTTGCCTTCGCTATCGCGCTGCTTGCAGGAGCCGTCCAGCGCCGCAGAGCCGGAGTTGATCAGGTGAATGATGCCGTGCTCCGCAAGGCCGGTGAGCGGCTGGCCTGTGACGCGCTCTACCGCTTCCGGCGACCAGTAGGTTCGCACGTCGGCAAAGACCTGCGCGGTTCCGGTGAGTTGGTGGCCCAGCAGCATCGCTACGCCGTTGAGGCTGTCGTTTTCGGTAGCGACGACAAACGGTTCGCGCACGCCGTTCCAGTCAAAGGAGCTGTTCAGCAGCGCTTCGGCGGTGTCGCCGTTCGGGTATTGATCGGTCCAGTGGCGCTGGCCCTGGAAGCCTGCCGCAATGGCGTTATATCCCAGCGACTCTTCGACCAGCCCTTTTTCCGCCAGCTTGTTGTTGCCCTGCATCATGTCGCGAATGCACATCGCCATCAGCAGGCTCTCTTTCAGCACCGCGCGGCTTTGTTCTTCATTACGTTTGTACTGCTGCGCGTTCTGATCCTCGCCATAGCGGAAGTTTTTATCCGCCCACGCCAGCGCCATCTCCAGCTCGGCTTCGTCATAGATTTTCTGGTCGATGCGACGGCGCAGCTCGGTCATGTCCACCGCCTGCACTTTCATCCCCAGCCAGGACTCAAAGAAGTTGTGATCGACGATGGAACCGGCAATCCCCATTGAGACACCACCCACAGAGAGGTAGCTTCTGCCTTTCATGCTGGCGACCGCCAGACCAGCGCGCGCAAAGCGCAGCAGTTTTTCTTCAACGTCGGCAGGGATCGAGGTGTCGTCGGCATCCTGTACGTCATGACCATAAATAGAGAATGCCGGAATGCCTTTCTGGCTGTGCGCGGCCAACGCGGCTGCCAGATAAACGGCGCCGGGACGTTCCGTACCGTTGAAGCCCCAGATGGCTTTCGGGCGCATTGGGTCCATATCGATGGTTTCGCTGCCGTAGCACCAGCACGGTGTCACGGTAATGGTTACGCCAACATTCTGGCTGCTGAATTTCTCTTCACAGGCGGCGGATTCCGCCATTCCGGCAATGCAGGTATCCGCAATCACGCACTCAATCTGCGCGCCGCAGGCATGGCGGAGTTTTTCGGTGATAAGCGCAGCGGTGGCTTTCGCCATATTCATGGTCTGTTCTTCCAGCGACTCGCGTACCCCCATGCGACGTCCATCAATAACCGGGCGAATGCCAATTTTCGGTAAGCTGATTTTTTTCATTACAGGTTCCTCACGTTATTCGGAAAAATGTTCAGTTAGTTGCCGCTTGTGAACGGAAACGGGCAAAGATGAAGATGACGGCAAAGCAGAGCGCCGGGACCAGCTCAGCCGTTGGGATGTTGCCCGCCGCATCGCTGACAAAACCCATGACCGGCGTGACGATGCCGCCGCCAATGATGGTCATGACGATGAACGACGAGCCGTATTTGGTGTCCTGTCCCAGATTTTTAATACCCAGCGAGAAGATAGTGGGGTACTGAATCGACATAAATGCGCTGCACAGCGTCAGGGCCAACAGACCGATATGGCCGCCGCTAAAGGCTGAAACCAGACACAGGATCATGGAGAGCAGGGCATAGGCCGCCAGCACTTTATGCGGCGCAAAGCGGCTGATAAGCCAGGTGCCGGAGAAGCGGCCAATAAAGAAGCACACCATCGTGCCGGTCAGGTAGTTGGCGGCAAAGCCAGGCGTCATGCCGGGGATCTCTTCGATAGCGTAACGGATCAGGTAGCTCCAGCAGGCGGTTTGCGCGCCAACGTAGCAGAACTGCGCCAGCACCGCCCAGCGCCAGTGGCGAATACGCACCAGGCGGGCAAGCGAAGCGGTGAATGAACTTTGTTGGGCGTCACTGTGATCGTCGCTCTGTAGCGCCGGGAATTTGGTCAGCATGATCAGCAGGGCAACCAGTAAAACGATAGCCACGATGATCATATAAGGCGTCTGTACCGACAAAACCAGGCTGTGTTTATACGTACTCAATTGCTCAGGCGTCATTTTATCGAGCACGTCCTGAGATTGATGTGGGACGTTAGACAAAATAAGACTTTGCCCGAACACCACGGCGATAATAGCGCCGAAAGAGTTAAATGTTTGCGCCAGATTGAGACGGAAATGGCCACCGCTTTCTGGCCCTAATACCGTAACAAAAGGGTTCGCGGCGGTTTCAAGACAACCAAGTCCTGCGGCAATAATAAAAAGACCAATCAAAAACAAGGTGTAATTCATCACTTCAGCAGCCGGCCAGAATAATGCTGCGCCAAAAGCATATAAGAATAGTCCGGTAATTATCCCCGCTTTATAACTCAGCTTTTTCATCAAAATACCCGCGGGGATGGGAATAACAAAATAGCCGAAATAAAAAGCAGACTGAATCAAACCTGCCTGAAAATTAGTTAACGTAAAGGCTTGCTGAAATTGTGGTAATAAAATGTCATTCAGGTTATTGGCAACCGCCCAAAGGAAAAACAGTGAGCAGAGTAAAGCGAACGGAATGATATAGCGTTTGCTTTGCCCTGTATCCACCGCACGAAAACTCTGCGTCTGTATTGTTGTGTTTCCCATAGCATCCTCATTGGCTCAGAAGCGTGTTCAACATTTTAGAAGTACGACCGGTGTTTCTCACCAGATCGACAAACCAGGCGAGTTCCTGTTATCTGCCAGAGAAAATTGGCTGTTGATGGTGAACTCATGAATTCATTTTCAAATAAAAAACGCTGTTTAATATGATGGTGGTCACATTTAGCACCTGGAGGGTGGCTTTATGTGATTATCATCACTTTAATTTCTGAAAAATGATGCCCGTTTGAGTGAATAAAATTAAAAACCCACAGCGTTGATGACCGATTTAATTTATTACTGCGAAAACGGGCATTTGTTACAAATATTATGAAAATGCCCGTTTGGATAAATAATATTAAGAGCGGTCATTTTGGCGAGAGTGAATCCGGCGAAAACGGTATTTAACTGACGTGATTAATTGATGCGTATCACAAAATAAAGTCATGTAAATTCCTTTATCGCTATTCAATATGATGATGGTTACCAAATGTTCAATTAATTCAGCAGAGCAACGTGCTGTTCTGTTGTCGCGTTTTGAATGACTGAGAGAGGTAACTAATGGAACGAAACACACTGGCCCGCCAGATTATCGACACCTGCCTGGAGATGACCCGGCTGGGGTTGAACCAGGGGACCGCAGGCAATGTGAGCGTGCGTTATCAGGGCGGGATGCTGATCACGCCAACGGGCATTCCGTATGACAAACTCACCGAATCACATATCGTCTTTATTGATGCAGAGGGTCAGCATGAGCAGGGAAAATTGCCTTCCAGCGAGTGGCGTTTTCATATGGCGGCCTACCAGACGCGCCCGGATGCTAATGCTGTCGTCCATAACCATGCCGTTCACTGCACGGCGGTGTCGATCCTCAATCGTCCTATTCCAGCCATTCATTACATGATTGCGGCGGCGGGGGGGAACTCCATTCCGTGTGCGCCTTACGCCACGTTCGGCACGCGTGAACTTTCTGAATACGTTGCCGTTGCGCTCAAAAATCGCAAAGCGACCCTGCTACAGCATCATGGGTTGATCGCCTGCGAAGAGAACCTGGAAAAAGCGCTGTGGCTGGCGCATGAAGTGGAAGTGCTGGCGCAGCTGTACCTCAGTACGCTGGCGATTACCGATCCGGTGCCTGTACTGGATGATGAGGCTATCGCCATTGTGCTGGAAAAATTCAAAACCTACGGATTACGTATCGAAGAGTAATTTCGCACAGCGAAGGAGACGGGCTATGGCGAACAGAATGATCCTGAACGAAACGGCATGGTTTGGCCGGGGGGCGGTGGCGGCGTTAACCGATGAGGTTCAACGCCGGGGCTATCGCAAGGCGCTAATTGTCAGTGACAAAACGCTGGTGCAGTGCGGTGTGGTCAGAAACGTCACGGATAAGATGGATGCCGCAGGGCTGGCATGGGCGATCTACGATGGCGTGATCCCAAATCCAACCATCGGCGTGGTGAAAGAGGGGCTGAACGTATTTCAACAAAGCGGGGCAGACTACCTGATTGCCATCGGCGGCGGCTCCCCGCAGGATACCTGTAAGGCGATCGGTATTATCAGCAATAACCCTGAGTTTGCTGACGTGCGCAGTCTGGAAGGTCTGTCGCCGACCCGTTATCCGAGCGTGCCGGTGATGGCGATCCCGACCACTGCGGGAACCGCAGCGGAAGTGACCATTAACTATGTGATCACCGATGAAGAAAAGCGGCGTAAATTTGTTTGTGTCGATCCGCATGATATCCCGCAGGTTGCGTTTATTGATGCCGACATGATGGACGGCATGCCGCCCGCGCTGAAGGCGGCAACCGGGGTGGATGCGTTAACCCACGCGATCGAAGGATACATCACCCGTGCCGCGTGGGCGTTGACGGATGCGCTGCATATTAAGGCCATTGAGATCATCGCCGGAGCATTGCGTGGTTCGGTTGTGGGCGAGCGTGAAGCGGGCGAAGCGATGGCGCTGGGGCAGTACGTTGCCGGGATGGGCTTTTCCAACGTGGGGCTTGGGCTGGTGCACGGGATGGCGCATCCGCTGGGCGCGTTTTATAACACTCCGCACGGCGTTGCTAATGCGATTCTTCTGCCGCATATCATGCGCTACAACGCGGAATATACCGGTGAGAAGTTCCGTGATATCGCGCGTGCGATGGGCGAGAAGGTCGAAGGGATAAGTTTGAGCGAGGCGCGTAATGCCGCCGTGGAAGCGGTATTTACCCTCAACCGGGACGTCGGTATTCCGTTGCATTTACGCGATGTCGGCGTGCGTAAAGAGGATATTCCGGCGCTGGCGCAGGCGGCATTTGACGATGTTTGCACCGGTGGTAATCCGCGTGAAGCGAGTATTGCCGATATCGTCGAGTTGTATCATACCGCCTGGTAATTTTGCCGGATGGCCTTATCCGGCCTACAGGATTGCACGAAATGTAGGTCGGATAAGCGTAGCGCCATCCGGCAACACAGCTACCGCGTCAGCCGTAGCTGCTGCAAGTTCCCGTCGATATGGAGATCCGTTTGCAGGCGCGCGATATCGCGGCACAAAAATGCCATCTCTTTATGCGCTTCAAGCTTCTTGCGCCACTTTTCCGCCACCTCGTCGAGGTGCGCATAAATCCCTTCCAGAGTCTGAAACTGAACCAACAATTGAGTCGCGCTTTTGGGGCCGATACCCGCCACGCCGGGGACTTTTGAACTGCTGATCCCCGCCAGCCCCCAGTAGTCCGGCAACTGTTGGGGAAGGACGCCGAACTCTTTCTCAATGAATGGCGCATCCAGCCAGCGTTTCTGGAAATAATCGCGGATACGCAGCGTCGGGGAGAGCAACTGACAGTAGCCTTTGTCGGTAGAAACGATAGTGGCCTGATGCCCGGCCTGTGTGACCTTGACCGCCAGCGTGGCGGCTAAATCATCCGCCTCATTGCCGCTGGAAACCCAGCATTGCACGCCGCGCTGTTCGAAGGCGGCGCGTATTGCGGGCATCTCATTGTGCAACTCGTCAGGCATGGGAGGACGACCGGCTTTGTAGTCCGGGAGACGCTGATGACGCCAGCCGCTGTTGCGCGCGTCATCGTCAAATACGGCGACGGCGTGCGTCGGCTGACTGTGTACAATCAACTGCTCAAGCGCATGCAGGCAGGTCTCCGCGCAGGGCGAGCCTTGAACCGCATGAATACGGCGAATTAAATTCAGTGCATCGACGATAAGCAGATGGACGGCCACGGTGTTCTCCCTGACAAATTTGGGGACAGGGTAACATCCAGGGCGACAGGAGGCGAGTGTTGCGAAATAGCGCGATCCGTAGGCCTGATAAGCGAAGCGCCATCAGGCAATAAATGCCGGATGGCGGCGAGCGCCTTATCCGGCCTACAGATCCTGAAACGTGGTAGGACTTAATCGCAGGCGACAATCTTCATCGCCAGGCCGCCGCGGGAGGTTTCACGGTACTTGGCGTTCATGTCTTTACCGGTTTCGTACATGGTCTCAATAACTTTATCAAGGCACACGCGCGGCTCGCTGGTACGACGCAGCGCCATACGCGCGGCGTTGACCGCTTTCACGGAGGCAATCGCGTTACGCTCAATGCACGGTACCTGTACCTGGCCCGCAACCGGGTCGCAGGTCAGACCCAGGTTGTGCTCCATGCCGATTTCCGCAGCGATGCACACTTGCGTCGGACTGCCGCCCAGCAGCTCTGCCAGACCCGCCGCCGCCATAGAGCAGGCCACGCCGACCTCACCCTGACAGCCCACTTCCGCACCGGAAATGGAGGCGTTCATCTTGTACAGAGAGCCGATCGCGCTGGCCACCAGCATGTAGCGAGCCAGTGAGTTGGCGTTAACTTCGCGGATAAACTTGTCGTAGTACGCCAGTACCGCCGGAACGATGCCGCATGCGCCGTTGGTTGGCGCAGTCACGACACGCCCGCCCGCCGCGTTCTCTTCGTTGACCGCCAGCGCGAACATGTTGATCCAGTCGACAACCGCCATCGGGTCGGTCGTGGTTTTATCCTGGCTGACCAGCATACGACGCAGCGCCGCGGCACGACGTGGAACGCGCAGTTTCCCCGGCAGTACGCCTTCCGTCGTGATGCCGCGTTCAATACCGCCACGCATCACTTCCCAGACGTTGGCAAAGTGCTGTTCCAGCTCTTCTTTGCTGTGTAGCGCCAGCTCGTTTTGCATCATCAGGCCGGAAAGCGACAGACCGGTTTCCTGGCAGTGTTTTTGCAGATCGGCTGCGGATTTGTACGGATACGGCACGTTGACCGGCGCACTGTTCGACAAACCGAAATGTTCTTCATCAACGATGAAACCACCGCCAATGGAGTAGTAAGTTTGGCTGTAGAGGACCTTATCGCCCGCCAGCGCGCTAATACGCATCCCGTTCTCATGCAGAGACAGGTTGTCGGCATGGAAATTCATGCACTTATCGACCGGAAACTCCACTTCATGCTGACCATTCGCCAGCAGTAAACGTCCGTGGGTATTCACGTCCTGAATAAAGAACGGAATGGCGTCGATGTCGACGGTATCTGGCAGATTTCCCGCCAGACCCATAATAATGGCAATGTCAGTGTGGTGACCTTTACCGGTCAGCGACAGTGAACCATAGACATCCACCACGACGCGGGTGACATCGGTCAGGATATTGCGGGCAATCAGATCATCCGTGAATTGTTTGCCTGCTTTCATTGGCCCGACGGTGTGAGAGCTGGAAGGGCCAATGCCGATTTTGAAAATATCGAATACGCTAATCATAGGGCATCCATTGCTTAAATCTCAGGGAGGAAGCGCCGCCCGAAAGCGGCGCTATAAAACTTAGCTGAACAGGGAGTAGAAAATAGCGGAGATAGCGATCAGACCCATAACAACAACGAATACGTTGCTGATGTGGCCGCTGTACTTACGCATTGCCGGGACTTTCTGGATGGCATACATCGGCATCAGGAACAGAATCATCGCGATGATTGGGCCGCCCAGGGTTTCAATCATTCCCAGGATGCTTGGGTTCAGCGTGGCGACAATCCAGGTCGTAACCAGCATGAACAGCGCAGTGATTTTGTTCAGTTTGTTGATTTCGATGGATTTGCCTTTGCCGCGCAGAGACTTGATAACCATTCCGTTGAAACCTTCACGAGCGCCCAGGTAGTGGCCGAGGAAGGATTTCGTGATGGCGATAATCGCGATGATCGGTGCCATCCAGGCGATAACTGGCGCGTTAAAGTGGTTCGCCAGGTAAGACAGAATAGAGATGTTCTGCTCTTTCGCTGCCGCCAGGTCTGCTGGCGTCAGGCTCAGTACGCAACTGAAGACGAAGAACATAACGGTCAGCACCATCATGATGTGAGCGAATGCCAGGATCTTAGAGCATTTCTTCTCAGCCGCATCGCCGTACTCTTCACGCTTCGCGACCGCGAAGGAGGAGATGATTGGAGAGTGGTTGAAAGAGAACACCATTACCGGAATTGCCAGCCACAGCGTCATCCACAGACCATTGCCGGTAGAGGCAGCGGAATCAAAGGAGAGCGTTTCCAGCGCTGCGCCGCTCCACTGAGGGATCAGGTACAGGGCCAGCAGCATCAGGGCCGCAACAAACGGGAATACCAGAATACTCATCGCTTTAACGATCATCTGCTCACCGAAGCGCACGATGGTCATCATGCCGACAATCAGGATCAGAGACAGAATCGCGCGCGGCGGCGGGGTGATGGCCAACTGGTGGGTCATGAAGCTTTCCACGGTGTTGGTAATCGCCACACTGTAAACCAGCAGAATCGGGTAAATCGCGAAGAAGTAGAGCAGGGTGATCAGTTTACCCGCGCCAATACCGAAGTGCTCTTCAACCACTTCAGTGATGTCTTCGCCAGGGTTTTTACCGGACAGCACGAAGCGAGTCAGGCCACGGTGTGCGAAGAAGGTCATCGGGAAAGCGATAATCGCCATGATGATCAGCGGGATCATACCGCCGACGCCTGCGTTAATTGGCAGGAACAGTACGCCCGCGCCGATTGCCGTGCCGTAAAGGCCCAGCATCCACATGGTGTCCGTCTTGCGCCATCCGCTTCGAGAATCAATCGAAGCAATAGTGCTGGTTTGAGTGGTTTCCATCTGTTTCTCCTGGAGGAAGCTAAAAGTCAGGTTTGTGGTCTAATCCAATGAAAAAAGACCTGACCGTAAAATGAAATTCGTTTAATGACGATTTTTATATAATTTTTCGCCGTAATAATTTGCGGGCGGAAAGATACATTTAACTTATGAATGTATCAGTGATCGCGATCCCAAATGCAATAATCCACCTGTTATGTGGATAAATTTGGACCATTAATCTGTTAAAAAAACGTCAAAGCGAATTTACGGGCGCGAAGGCTACCATTAACGACATATGCCCTAAAAGATTGGGGCGCAATATACGGAGGTTTGGCTATAAAAAACAATGTTTTTGGAGGATTGTCGCGACTAATAAGAATTACGGCTGATAAATTACTATTGGCATTGTAAGGTAAACGTTTGCGCGTTAATGCTTTTATTTTGAAATATAAGCGGCATTTATAAACTTAGCTTCACTATGTGACTGGTATCAATGAAAAAACCGGGCGGTGAAAACACCAGACCCGGTCTGAGAAAGCGGACGATCGTCTGACCCGGCGGATGTGCTCCACCGGGCGCTGCGCGTTATGCGCAGATTTCGTAGCAGGGAATGTAAGCCGAGCCGGGCAGTTTCATACGATGCTGCGCGACAAAGCCCTGGAGCAGGTCGTCCATGCGACGCATCATCTCGCGGTCGCCGTGGATTTTATAAGGCCCGAACTCCTCAATCGCACGGATGCCAACCTCCTTGACGTTACCCGCAACGATGCCGGAGAAGGCGCGCCGCAGATCCGCCGCCAGAATTTCAACCGGTTGATCGGGGTAAAGTTGCAGATTCGCCATATTCTCATGCGACGGTTCGAACGGAATTTGCAGGTCCGGCGCGATGCGAATCGACCAGTTGAAGCTGTAAGCGTCGCCAGTGTCGCGGCGATTCTCTTTCACCAGCGGCATCGCTTTTTTCATCAGCCGCGCCACTTCCGTGGCGTCATCAATGATGACGCGGTAGTAACGGCGGGCGTCTTCTCCCAGCGTATGCACGATAAATTCGTCCAGCACGCGGAAGTAATCCGCACTCTCTTTCGGCCCGGTGAGGATCAGCGGCAGCACCTGATCTTTATTCGCCGGGTTCATCAGGATCCCCAGCAGATAGAGAAGTTCTTCCGCCGTACCGACGCCGCCCGGGAAGATGATGATGCCGTGGGCGATACGCACGAAGGCTTCGAGGCGTTTTTCGATATCCGGCATGATGATCAACTCATTGACCAGCGGGTTAGGCGGTTCTGCCGCGATGATGGAAGGTTCCGTCATACCGATAAAGCGGCTGTCTTTGTAACGCTGCTGCGCGTGGCCTACCGCTGCGCCTTTCATTGGCGCTTCCATTGCCCCTGGCCCGCAGCCGGTGCAAATGTTCAGCTCACGCAGACCCAGCTGGGTGCCGACGCGGCGGGCATAGAGATATTCGTTTTCGTTAATGGAGTGACCGCCCCAGCAGACGACCATGTTTGGCGCTTCGCCGACGTGCAGCGCCCGGGCGTTGCGCAGAATCGAGAACACCAGGTTGGTAATATGCACCGAGCTTTCGAGATCCAGATGCTGGAAACGGCCTGCATTGTGAATCTGACCGTTGACGAACAGGATGTCGCGCAACACGGCGAACAGGTTAGCCTGCAAGGCGCGGATGATGCGTCCGTCCACAAAGGCGTCTTCAGGCGGGTTAATCAGTTCGAGCTTCACGCCGCGTTCACGACGCAGCACGTTGATGTCGAAACTTTCAAAACGAGACAGCAATTCTTTGCTGTTATCAGTCAGACTGCCGGAGTTCAGTACGGCAAGCGAACAGTTACGAAACAGTTGATACAAGTCGCTGCTGGCCGTGCGTTTAAGCATATCGACTTCCAGCTGCGACAACATGTCCATTGAGCCAAGCGGGCTAATATGTGTAATCAAGTAAACTCCTTATGGGACGCAAGACGTCATTCCCTGTTGATTACAATAGCGCTGGCTTATGACCTTTCACAACCTTGCGCGCGGAATCAGGCGCGCAAAATTGAGAAAAAAAGATTACTGACGCACCAGTCTGCCCGTCGCAGGCACAAAATCGGTGTTGCTGCGCCACGGGTTGATATCCAGACCGCCACGACGCGTATAGCGCGCGTACACGCTCAGTTTTTCCGGCTGGCAGAAACGCAGAAGGTCGTTAAAAATGCGCTCTACGCACTGCTCGTGGAACTCGTTGTGATGACGGAACGAGACCAGATAACGCAGCAGCTTCTCGCGGTCAATTTTGCGCCCGCGATAACAAATTTGTATGGAGCCCCAGTCCGGCTGGTGGGTGATCAGGCAGTTTGACTTCAGCAGATGGCTGACCAGTGTCTCTTCCACGACTTTTTCGCCGCTGGCGGCATTCTCCAGGTAGTCGGTGCTGAACTGATAGTTATCGATGGTGATATCCTGGTCATCAATGCAGGTGCCGTGAAAATGGGCGACAGGCTGCCCTTCCAGCTCATCAAGACGGTACAGCGCGACGCTGACTTCGCCTTGCGCACAGGCGCGCAGGTCGTTTTCCAGCGTCTGACGCACGGCGTCCCAGGAGTCAAAACGGGTCTGGTTAAAGCTGTTCAGGTACAGCTTAAAACTTTTCGACTCAATCAAATTGACGCTGGTGTAGTCCAGTTCCACATGACCAACGGCGACCTGCGGCACGCCTTTCGCGTTCAGCCATGACAGTTCATACAGCGTCCAGATATCGGCGCCGTGAAAAGGCAGGTTGTCCGCTTTTAAATCCAGCGGATCGCGATTCAGGCTGCGCGGGACGCCCTGTAGCAGGCTGGCGTCATAATTATCCCGGTAATCCGTTGATTTTCCGAGAGTCAGGCCATCAAGCGCCTGATGGTTTTCATAAGAAGACATGTTTCACCGTCATAAACCAGATACACTATGCGTCAAGTGTATCCTGGCTTTTATGAAGAGAGAAATCGGTGGACGAACTGACATCGCAAGCCCTGACGGCATTTACGACGCGTTATTGCGACGCATGGCATGAGAAACACAACAGCTGGCCGCTCAGCGAAGAGCTGTATGGCGTGCCTTCCCCGTGCATTATCTCTTCGACCAGCGATGCCGTTTACTGGCAGCCGCAGCCGTTTGAAGGCGAGGCGAATGTAAACGCGGTTGAACGCGCATTTGATATTGTGATACAACCTGCGGTCCATGCTTTTT
Organism: Citrobacter sp. CK198; assembly: GCF_030333295.1. Taxonomy (NCBI): domain Bacteria; kingdom Pseudomonadati; phylum Pseudomonadota; class Gammaproteobacteria; order Enterobacterales; family Enterobacteriaceae; genus Citrobacter; species Citrobacter sp. CK198. The sequence goes on from NZ_JAOWGE010000036.1 coordinate 167,290, forward strand.
ACACCACGCAATTTGCCGGGGATATGTACGCGCAGTTCGCGGATGAAAAGCTGACGCTGCTGCAAACATGGAGCGCAGATGACTTCAGACGCGTTCAGGAAAACCTGATCGGCCATCTGGTCACGCAGAAGCGTCTCAAGTTACCGCCTACGCTTTTTATCGCCACGCTGGAAAATGAACTTGAGGTCATTTCGGTGTGTAATCTCTCTGGGGAAGTTTGCAAAGAGACGCTGGGAACGCGCAATCGTACCGTTCTGGCCGCCTCTCTTGCGGAATTCCTGACTCAGCTTAAGCCGCTTCTGTAATCCACTTTGCCAGACACCGTGTGAGAGATCTCTTACATACCCTGTGAGAGATCGCCAGATAATAAGCGAATACTTATTCCATGGTGTTAACTATAATTCCTTTAATATTAATGAGTTGAGTTAACAATCCTGCCTTTCATATGAAAATATCCTTAAGGCATTGTCTGTAAGTGTCTTGTAAGACAAGGCGAAACAGGCGATTCTATACCTGTCGACAAGGAGTCGCACAACGAAGCGAACGTCAGGATGATGGCGCTTCAGCAGGACACGCCAGGATGGTGTTACAAGGACAGGCTTCAGGATGAAGCAAAGTGGAAAACGCCGGATGCGTTAAGGGACACCTCCAGGACGGAGAACGAGAGCCGGGCAGGATGTTCGGTGGGTCAGGATGGCCAGGATACTTCAGGATGAAGTCGATTCGCATCGGGGTGATGTGAGCAGGATGCAAATTGTTCAGGATGAGCAGGTCGCAAGACCACAGGAAAAGTTGTCACGGATGAGCAGGGAGCACCAAAAGTAGCCGGAATGCTGCGAAACGAACCGGGAGCACTGTTTTTACAGTGCTCCCTTTTTTTATTTCGTCTTCACTGATGCTATTCTTCGCGCCAGTTTTTCATCACTGAGGTTAATTTCATGACGACTCATGACCGTGTGCGCCAGCAACTCCACGCGCTGGAAGCCCTGCTGCGTGAACATCATCACTGGCGGATGGACGAGCCGCAGGCCCACCTGTTTACCAGCACGCAACCTTTTTGTATGGATACGATGGAACCGCTTGAATGGCTGCAATGGGTGCTGATCCCCCGTATGCACGCGTTGCTTGATAACGCGCAGCCGCTTCCGCAAGCCTTTGCTGTCGCGCCGTATTATGAAATGGCGCTGACGGCCGATCATCCTCAACGCGAGGTGATCCTGACGACATTGCAGGATCTGGACGCGCTGTTTACGAGCGATAACGTCTGATGCTGGAAATCCTCTATCAGGATGAATGGCTGGTGGCGGTGAATAAACCGTCTGGCTGGCTGGTTCACCGCAGCTGGTTGGATCGCGACGAAAAAGTCGTGGTGATGCAAACCGTACGCGACCAGATTGGTCAGCACGTCTTTACCGCCCACCGACTCGACAGGCCGACTTCCGGTGTCCTGCTGATGGGGCTTTCCAGCGAAGCGGGGCGCCTGCTGGCGCAGCAGTTTGAGCAGCATCAGATTCAGAAACGCTACCATGCGATTGTGCGCGGCTGGTTAATGGATGAGGCCGTTCTGGATTATCCGCTGGTGGAAGAACTGGATAAGATTGCCGATAAATTTGCCCGCGAAGATAAAGGCCCGCAGCCTGCCGTGACCCATTACCGGGGGCTGGCGACGGTCGAAATGCCGGTGGCGACCGGGCGTTATCCGACAACCCGCTACGGCCTGGTGGAACTGGAGCCGAAAACGGGCCGTAAACACCAGCTCAGACGTCATCTCGCGCATTTACGCCATCCGATTATCGGCGACAGCAAACACGGCGATTTACGTCAGAATCGCAGCGCCGCAGAGCATTTTGGTTGCCAGCGCTTAATGTTGCACGCCAGTCAACTGACGCTTACCCACCCCTTTACCGGTGAACCGCTGATCCTGCGCGCCGGTCTGGACGATGTCTGGATGCAGGCGTTATCACAGTTTGGCTGGCGCGGACTTCTCCCTGAGAATGAAAGGGTTGAGTTTAATGCGTTGTCCCGGCAGGATGAAAATAATCAGGCTTAAATCAGGGAGAAAACGTTAATGGCGGAAATTGGTATTTTTGTCGGCACCATGTATGGAAACTCGCTGTTGGTTGCCGAAGAGGCCGAGGCGATCCTTACCGCGCAGGGGCATAAAGCAACCGTCTTTGAAGATCCGCAACTGAGTGACTGGCAGCCGTATCTGGATAAAGTTGTGCTGGTTGTGACATCGACGACGGGGCAGGGCGATCTCCCGGACAGCATTGTGCCGCTGTTCCAGGGAATAAAGGACAATCTCGGTTTTCAGCCAAATCTGCGTTACGGCGTGATTGCGCTGGGCGACAGCAGCTACGTTAATTTTTGCAATGGCGGCAAACAGTTCGATGCGCTGTTGCAGGAGCAAAGCGCGCAGCGTGTTGGGGAGATGCTGTTGATTGACGCCAGCGAACACCCGGAGCCGGAGAGCGAATCCAACCCCTGGGTCGAAAACTGGGGAACATTGCTCTCCTGAGCAAAACCCAGCCGGATGGCGACGTCCGGTCTACATGCGCAGTCTGTTGGCCTGATAAGCGTAGCGCCATCAGGCATTTGCCCTAAAACCCTTTCATACGAAAGGGTTTTCAGAGGCATTTTCATAGGGTCAAGCGACCCGTTTCACACTCCTCTTCTTTTGCTTCTCGCACCCTGTCTGTTTACCTCTTCGTTTTTCATTTCCGTGAAGTGGCTTCCATTGCCCTGGGCTTTTGCCACAAACATACGTGATACGCTGCCGAAATACTGTGTTGTTGCACGGTGAGAGTGCGAGGTGTGCTTTTTATACTTCTCGTGCCAGTTATTAAAAATGCAGTACACAAGGCAAACGACCTCATAAAAAGCTGCAAAAAAACACGAAACGTCATCTCTGATTCCCTACCGGTTGTGCAGTTCAGAGTGAGCGTAGATAACGCGAAAATTCAGGAGTGCAACAATGAGTTCATTAAGTCACGCGGTGAGCGGCGCGGAAAAACGCACCAATGCCCGCTACTGGATAGTGGTGATGCTGTTTATCGTCACATCCTTCAACTATGGCGACCGCGCCACATTGTCCATTGCCGGATCGGAAATGGCCAAAGATATTGGTCTCGACCCGGTAGGCATGGGGTACGTGTTCTCCGCTTTCTCATGGGCCTACGTGATCGGGCAAATCCCCGGCGGTTGGCTGCTCGACCGTTTTGGTTCTAAACGTGTCTACTTCTGGTCCATCTTTATCTGGTCCATGTTTACCCTGTTACAGGGCTTTGTGGATATCTTCAGCGGTTTTGGCATCATCGTGGCGCTGTTTACCCTGCGATTCCTGGTCGGGTTAGCCGAAGCGCCATCTTTCCCCGGCAACAGCCGAATCGTCGCGGCCTGGTTCCCGGCGCAGGAGAGGGGAACGGCGGTGGCGATTTTCAACTCCGCGCAATACTTTGCCACCGTTATCTTTGCGCCAATCATGGGCTGGCTGACCCATGAAGTGGGTTGGTCGCATGTCTTCTTCTTTATGGGCGGTCTGGGGATCGTGATCAGCTTTATCTGGCTGAAAGTGATCCATGAACCAAACCAGCATCCCGGCGTTAACAAAAAAGAGCTGGAGTACATTGCTGAAGGCGGCGCGCTGATCAATATGGATCAGAAAGATACGAAGGTGAAAGTCCCGTTTAGCGTGAAATGGGGCCAAATCAAACAGCTGCTGGGTTCCCGCATGATGATCGGCGTCTATATCGGCCAGTACTGCATTAATGCGTTGACCTATTTCTTTATCACCTGGTTCCCGGTTTATCTGGTGCAGGCGCGTGGCATGTCGATTCTGAAAGCGGGGTTCGTCGCTTCCGTCCCGGCTATTTGCGGCTTCGTGGGCGGCGTGCTGGGCGGCATTATTTCCGACTGGCTGATGCGTCGTACCGGCTCGCTGAACATCGCCCGTAAGACGCCGATCGTGATGGGGATGCTGCTGTCGATGGTGATGGTGTTCTGTAATTACGTCAACGTCGAATGGATGATTATCGGCTTCATGGCGCTGGCCTTCTTCGGTAAAGGCATTGGCGCGCTGGGCTGGGCAGTCATGGCGGACACCGCGCCGAAAGAAATCAGCGGCTTGAGCGGCGGCTTATTCAACATGTTTGGCAATATTTCCGGCATCGTAACGCCAATTGCGATTGGCTACATCGTCGGCACGACCGGCTCGTTCAATGGCGCGCTGATTTACGTTGGCGTCCATGCGCTGGTGGCGGTACTGAGTTACCTCGTGCTGGTCGGGGATATTAAACGCATCGAACTGAAACCTGTAGCAGGACAATAAATATGACAACGCAATCAAGTCCCGTCATTACCGATATGAAAGTCATTCCGGTGGCCGGACATGACAGTATGTTACTCAACATCGGTGGGGCGCATAACGCGTATTTCACGCGCAATATCGTCGTCCTCACCGATAACGCCGGTAACACCGGCGTGGGTGAAGCGCCCGGCGGCGAGGTGATTTACCAGACGCTGGTGGATGCGATTCCGATGGTTTTAGGCCAGGAAGTGGCCCGCCTGAATAAAGTGGTGCAACAGGTGCATAAAGGTAATCAGGCTGCCGACTTTGATACCTTTGGTAAAGGCGCCTGGACTTTCGAACTGCGGGTGAATGCGGTAGCGGCGCTGGAAGCAGCGCTGCTGGATCTGCTGGGCAAAGCGCTGAATGTACCGGTGTGCGAACTGTTAGGGCCGGGCAAACAGCGCGATGCGGTGACTGTGCTGGGCTACCTTTTCTACGTGGGCGATCGCACCAAAACGGATTTACCTTATCTCGAAAAAACGCCGGGCAATCATGACTGGTATCACCTGCGCCATCAGGAAGCGCTCACCAGCGACGCGGTTGTGCATCTGGCGCAGGCGGCGCAGGATCGCTACGGCTTTAAAGATTTCAAACTGAAGGGCGGCGTGTTGCCCGGCGAGCAGGAGATCGACACGGCCCGCGCGCTGAAAAAACGCTTCCCGGATGCGCGAATCACGGTTGACCCAAACGGCGCCTGGCTGCTGGATGAAGCCATCGCGCTGTGTAAAGGGCTGAACGATGTGCTCACGTATGCTGAAGATCCGTGTGGCGCAGAACAAGGATTCTCCGGGCGTGAAGTGATGGCGGAGTTCCGTCGTGCGACGGGGCTGCCGGTCGCGACCAACATGATTGCCACCAACTGGCGTGAAATGGGCCATGCGGTGATGTTAAACGCGGTGGATATTCCGCTCGCCGACCCGCATTTCTGGACGCTCTCCGGCGCGGTGCGCGTGGCGCAATTATGCGATGACTGGGGGCTGACCTGGGGCTGCCATTCGAACAACCATTTCGATATTTCCCTGGCGATGTTCACTCACGTTGGTGCTGCCGCGCCGGGTAAACCGACGGCGATTGACACCCACTGGATCTGGCAGGAGGGCGATTGTCGCCTGACGAAGCAACCGCTGGAAATTAAAGACGGAAAAATTGCAGTGCCGGATGCGCCGGGTCTTGGCGTGGAGCTGGACTGGGAGCAGGTGCAGAAAGCGCATGACGCTTACAAGAAACTGCCCGGCGGCGCGCGCAATGACGCAGGCCCGATGCAATACCTGATCCCCGGCTGGACTTTTGATCGTAAACGCCCCGTTTTCGGCCGTCGCTAATTCATATAAGGACTGAATGATGAGTACACAATTTACGACCCCTGTTGTTACCGCTATGCAGGTTATCCCGGTTGCGGGGCATGACAGTATGCTGATGAACCTGAGCGGGGCGCATGCGCCGTTCTTCACCCGTAATATCGTCATTATTAAAGACAATTCTGGTCACACCGGCGTGGGGGAAATCCCCGGCGGCGAGAAAATCCGCCAGACGCTGGAAGAGGCGATCCCGCTGGTGGTGGGTAAAACGCTGGGTGAGTACAAAAACGTGCTGAATGCCGTGCGTCATCAGTTCGCCGATCGTGATGCGGGCGGGCGCGGCTTACAAACCTTCGACTTACGTACCACCATTCATGTGGTCACCGGCATTGAAGCGGCGCTGCTTGATCTGTTAGGCCAGCACCTGGGGGTCAACGTGGCATCCCTGCTGGGTGAGGGGCAACAGCGTAGCGAAGTGGAAATGCTTGGCTATCTGTTCTTTGTCGGCAACCGTAAAGCGACGCCGCTGCCGTACCAGAGCCAGCCGGATGAGAAATGCGACTGGTATCGTCTGCGTCACGAAGAGGCGATGACTCCTGATGCGGTCGTCCGCCTGGCGGAAGCGGCATACGAGAAGTATGGCTTTAACGACTTTAAACTGAAGGGCGGCGTTCTGGCGGGAGATGAAGAGGCGGAGTCCATTGTAGCGCTGGCGAAACGCTTCCCGAATGCCCGCGTGACGCTGGACCCGAACGGCGCCTGGTCGCTGAACGAAGCAATCCAAATCGGTAAGTACCTGAAAGGCTCGCTGGCCTATGCGGAAGATCCGTGCGGGGCGGAGCAGGGTTTCTCTGGCCGCGAAGTGATGGCGGAGTTCCGTCGCGCGACCGGTCTGCCGACGGCCACCAATATGATCGCCACTGACTGGCGTCAGATGGGGCATACGCTCTCCTTGCAGTCTGTGGACATTCCGCTGGCTGACCCACATTTCTGGACGATGCAGGGATCTGTGCGCGTCGCGCAGATGTGCCATGAGTTCGGCCTGACCTGGGGTTCGCATTCCAATAACCACTTTGATATTTCCCTGGCGATGTTCACGCATGTGGCGGCCGCCGCGCCAGGCAAGATCACCGCGATCGATACCCACTGGATCTGGCAGGAAGGTAATCAGCGTCTGACCAAAGAGCCGTTTGAAATCAAAGGCGGTATGGTGCAGGTGCCTGATAAACCAGGTCTTGGCGTTGAGATTGACATGGATCAGGTGATGAAGGCGCACGAGTTGTATCAGCAACACGGCCTGGGCGCGCGTGATGATGCGATGGGAATGCAGTATCTGATCCCGAACTGGACATTCGACAATAAGCGCCCGTGCATGGTGCGCTGACTGTATTGAACCGGTTTCGTCATGGGGTCGGTTCTTCTCCTGGTGTATGCTTAGTACAGTCAACATGCGTAAGGATGCTTTATGAAAATAGTGATCGCACCGGACTCTTATAAGGAAAGTTTGAGCGCTCTTGAGGTAGCGACCGCCATTGAGGAGGGGTTTCGTGAAATCTGGCCTGATGCGGATTACGTAAAACTCCCGGTTGCTGATGGTGGTGAGGGAACGGTTGAAGCGATGGTCGAGGCCACGGCAGGCCGGATTGTTGATGTTGACGTGACGGGCCCGCTCGGTGACAGCGTGCGGGCATTTTATGGGCTTTCTGGCGACGAGCGTTCGGCCTTTATCGAAATGGCCGCCGCCAGCGGGCTGGAGTTGGTTCCACCGCAATTACGCGATCCGCTAAAAACCACCTCGTGGGGAACCGGCGAGTTAATTCGCCACGCTCTCGATGCCGGGGTGGAACATATTATTATTGGCCTTGGCGGTAGCGCGACGAATGACGGCGGCGCCGGTATGGTGCAGGCGCTGGGGGCGAAATTGCTGGATGCGCAGCACCAGGAGATTACGCAAGGCGGCGCGGCGCTGGAAGCGCTCTCAAAGATTGATATCAGCGGTATTGATAAACGTCTTGCCGCGTGTCGTATCGAAGTCGCCTGCGATGTCACGAATCCGCTGACCGGGAAAGAGGGGGCATCTGCGGTATTTGGTCCGCAAAAAGGCGCCACGCCGGAGATGATTCAACGCTTAGACGACGCGCTGACGCACTATGCCCGGCTGATTTCCCGCGATCTGGATATTAACGTATTCGAACTGGCGGGCGGCGGCGCGGCGGGCGGTCTGGGGGCCGCATTATATGCGTTTTGCGGCGCGGAGTTACGGCGCGGCATTGAGATCGTGACCGATGCTTTGCATCTGGAAGAGTGCGTTGCTGATGCGGATCTGGTTGTTACCGGAGAAGGGCGCATCGACAGCCAAACGATTCACGGCAAAGTGCCTGTCGGCGTGGCAAAGGTCGCGAAACGACATAATAAGCCCGTGATTGGTATTGCAGGTAGCCTGACGGCGGATGTGGGTGTTGTACACCAACATGGGCTGGATGCTGTTTTCAGCGTGATTTATACCATCTGTACGCTGGATGAGGCGCTGGAGAATGCCGCAGAAAATGTGCGTATGGCTGCGCGCAATATCGCCGCCACCCTTAACGTGGGGCAGCATTTACGTTAACTGCCTGATGGCGCTGCGCTTATCAGGCCTACGGTCACGCACCTGTAGGCCGGATAAGACGCGCTAGCGTCGCCATCCGGCATCCCCCTCATCCTAATATTTTCTTTGCTTCGCGCGCGACGTTGTCCATCTCATCAAGCAGCTCCAGAAACTCGGGTTCAAGCTCCTCTTCTTTGGTGCCGCTGCGTAACTGCTGCTCAATTAACTGGCACAAGTTTTTCATGCGCGGCACCCCGCTGTAGCCGCAGCTGCCGTGCAGCGTGTGGATGAGATCCACCAGCCCTTCGGGCGCCTCTCCCACCAGCTGTTCTTCAATTTTGTTACGCACTTCCGGCAGGAAGTCGATGAGCATTTGCAGCAGATCCCGCGCCAGATCGGATTTTCCGGCCGCCTGGCGCAGCGCCAGTTGCCAGTCGAGCGTTGCGTTCGGGTTGACAATAAACTCTGTCGATTCAGCGGCGGGTAATCGGGTCGCTACCACGGCCCCCGGCTTATAGCGTAACAGCAGACTGTGCAGCTTTTCTTCTTCTATCGGCTTGGCCAGATAGTCATTCATCCCCGCGCTCAGCAGCTTCTCTTTCTGACCCGCCATCGCATGTGCCGTCACGGCGATCACCGGCGTTTGCTGCTGATGCGGAAGCTGATGAATCAGCTCACAGGCGCGGATACCGTCCATATCTGGCATCTGAATGTCCATCAGGATCAAATCAAACTGCATCTGTTTGGCCCGCTCCACCGCCTGATGCCCGCTGTCGCAAAGCTCCACATGCTGGACTTTATCCTCCAGCAGCGCGCCGATCAGCTTCAGATTGGCCGGGTTATCGTCGACCGCCATTACCGTCATGGCGATTTTATTCTCATCCGTCAGCAGCGGTTCAACATGCTGATTCAAATGGCAGTATTCCGTCAGCGCAGGCAGTAAACGCGTTGAGGTGAGCGGTTTTAACAGACAGGCCGCCGCGCCGCCTTGCTTGAGTTTTTCGGCGTTAATCTGGGCATGGCAAGGCAGCGCCAGCAGCAGGAAGTCCGTCATGGCGGCGGCTTTTGCCAGCCGTTCTTGCTGCATGGTGAGCGGTTCGTTAAAGGTCACCGGAACGCTGATAAGCAGGATATCGTAGTGATCCAGCGGCAACGCTGAGAACGTCGGGCTGTAGATCACCTCCAGCGGCGTGTCGCTCAGCATATCCAGCGTGCATTGCGCGGCGGTGGCGTTCGGTTCGACGTAGGCCAGCCGTTTTCCGACCAGACAGCGCGTTGGCGGCGCGTCGCTTATCACATTCGGGTTGAGATCGAGATTAATGTGGAACCAGAAAGTGGAACCGCGATTGGGCTGACTGTGGAACGAGATATCGCCGCCCATCTCATTGACCAGTTTTTGCGTAATCACCAGCCCCAGACCGGTTCCTCCATGACGGCGTGAAATGCTGGCGTCCGCCTGGCGGAAAGCCTGGAACAGACGCGACTGGTCGCGCTCGGGAATGCCGATGCCGGTATCGCGGATCTGGATTTCAATCTGTACTTTGGTATTACTGAGCGCGCGCTTTTCAACCAGAATGTCGATATTGCCGCTTTCGGTAAATTTAATGGCATTACCGACCAGATTGGTAATGACCTGCTGTAGGCGCAGCGGGTCGCCGATGACGTTATCCGGTACGTCATTTTTGATGTTTAACGTGAGCTCCAGCCCTTTGTCATGGGATGAATGCGCCAGCAGCGTCACCACTTCATCCAGCGTGCTGCGTAGCGGGAAGGGAATGCTTTCCAGAATCAGCTTGCCCGCTTCCAGCTTGGAAAAATCGAGCACGTCATTGATGATCGCCAGCAGGTTGTTGGCCGAACGCTCGATAGTATTGAGGTGATCGCGCTGGGTTGTATTGAGTTCGGTTTTTAGCGTCAGACGGGTAAAGCCAATCACGCCGTTAAGCGGCGTACGCAGTTCGTGCGACATGTTGGCCAAAAACTCAGACTTAATACGCGCCGCTTCCTGAGCGCGCTTCTTCGCCAGATCCAGCTCAACGTTCTGGATCTCCATCTGTTCCAGCGTTTCGCGCAGATCCGAAGTGGCCTGATCGATATTATGCTGCATCTCTTCATGGTAAGCGGCAAGCGACATCGCCATCGAGTTGATGCCGTTTTTCAGCATATCCAGCTCGCCCAGCATAAAGCCCTCGACGCGGCTGTCGAGCTGCCCACGACGAATGCGGTCAACGGTATTGACCATATTACGAATGGGGCCGGTGACGTCGCGCATCAGGCGCCAGCCAAAAATTAAGGCAATGCCGATACAGAACAGCATCATCACGCTGGAGATGAAAATCTCTTTGTACTGTTGCAGGCGGACGGACTTGAGATCCAGTTCAAGCGCCACATATCCCAACATATTTCTCGGCGTTTTGGCATCTGTTACGGGGGATTCGTCCGGCGAATACCTTTCGGAGATAATCGGCGTTCGCAGGATCATAATGTCCCCGTGGCGGGTCACGCTCAGCCTGCGGGGAAACGGCTCCCCGGTGGCGAGCTGCATTTCTGACGGATCGAGATGGAAATTGGATGTGACAAACAGCCGGTTATTCTCGTCATAAACGGAAATGGCGCGCACGATGTCGGAGTGGCGGCGATGGAGAACGCTGATGAGCTGCCCGATTGATTCGCGGTTTTGCAGGTTCATGCCATATTCGCTGGAGACCGCAAGAGGTTCGATAATGCTGGCGCCAGCATCTTCCAGTTGACGCTGCAAGTCGTTATAGCGATGCACAACGAAAAAGATACTGAGCAGTAAACCAATGAGGACGGTCGGGGCCAGGATCAGAATCATCATGCGTGCGCGCAGGCTGTAGTTGGTCATGGAGTTCCGTTATGGGACAATTAGGGTCACACTGTTCAATTGAGAAATATCTCGTCGATGGCGCAATTCTACTCTGCAAAACGACGCGTGACGACGCGTCAGATCATAACCGTTACGGTCAATGACCTCGATCCTTTTGGTCAGGGCGTGGCTCGCCATAATGGAAAGGCGCTGTTTATACCGGGATTACTGCCCCAGGAAAAGGGCGACGTCGTCATTACTGAAGATAAAAAACAGTTCGCCCGCGCGCAAGTTAAGCGTCGCCTGAATGATAGCCCGGAACGGGAAACGCCGCGCTGCCCACACTTTGGCGTCTGTGGCGGCTGCCAGCAGCAGCATGCCAGCGTCGCGCTGCAACAACGCAGCAAAAGCGCCGCGCTGTCGCGCTTAATGAAATGCGATGTCGCCGAGGTGATCGCCGATACGCCGTGGGGCTATCGACGCCGTGCGCGTTTAAGCCTGAATTATCTGCCTAAAACTCAGCAATTGCAGATGGGATTTCGCAAGGCGGGCTCCAGCGATATCGTGGATGTCAGGCAGTGCCCCATTCTGGTGCCCCAGCTTGAGGCGCTGCTGCCCCGCGTCAGGGCGTGTCTGGAAAGTTTGCAAGGACACCGCCACTTTGGCCATGTCGAGCTGGTACAGGCGGGGAATGGCACCCTGATGGTGCTGCGTCATACGGCGCCCTTGAGCGCGGCGGACAGAGAAAAACTGGAACGCTTTTCGCATTCTGAGGGACTGTCTCTGTTTCTGGCCCCTCAAAGCGACATACTTGAACCGCTTACCGGGGAGACGCCCTGGTATGATTCAAACGGGCTACGCTTAACCTTCAGCCCGCGCGACTTTATTCAGGTCAACGAAGGGGTGAACCAGAAAATGGTCGCCCGGGCGCTGGAATGGCTGGATATTCAACCTGGCGACCGGGTTCTGGATCTGTTCTGCGGCATGGGGAATTTTACTCTGCCGCTGGCGACGCGCGCCGCCAGCGTTGTGGGCGTTGAAGGCGTTCCGGCGCTGGTGGAAAAAGGCCGGGAAAACGCGCGGCGTAACGGATTACAGAATGTGACATTCTTTCACGAAAATCTCGAAGAAGATGTCACGAAGCAGCAATGGGCGAAAAATGGTTTTGACAAAATTTTGCTCGATCCCGCTCGTGCCGGGGCGGCAGGCGTGATGAAACACATTATAAAGTTAAAACCAATTCGTATTGTTTATGTATCCTGTAATCCTGCTACGCTGGCACGGGATAGCGACGCCTTGTTGAATGCCGGATACCAAATTCAGCGGCTGGCGATGCTCGACATGTTCCCACACACTGGGCATCTGGAATCAATGGTGTTGTTTGAGCGTTTGTAATGAGTCATGGCTTGCTGACTTCGGTAGGCCTGGTCCCTTAAGGAGAGGACAATGGTTGCGGTAAGAAGTGCACATCTTAATAAAGCTGGTGAGTTTGATCCGAAAAAATGGATCGCGAGTCTGAGTATCTCCAGCCAGCAGTCGTGTGAACGCTTAGCCGAAACCTGGGCGTATTGCCTGCAACAGACACAAGGACATCCCGATGCGGAACTGTTGCTGTGGCGTGGCGTGGAGATGGTGGAAATCCTCTCTACGTTAAGTATGGATATCGACACGCTGCGGGCGGCGCTGCTCTTCCCTCTGGCTGACGCCAATGTTGTCAGCGAAGATATCCTGCGCGAGAGCGTGGGGACATCGATCGTCAATCTGATTCACGGCGTGCGCGATATGGCGGCGATTCGTCAGCTGAAAGCGACGCATAACGATTCCGTCTCCTCCGAGCAGGTGGATAACGTTCGTCGGATGCTGCTGGCGATGGTGGACGACTTCCGCTGCGTGGTCATCAAGCTGGCGGAACGCATCGCCCATCTGCGCGAGGTTAAAGACGCGCCGGAAGATGAACGCGTACTGGCGGCGAAAGAGTGCACCAATATCTATGCTCCGCTGGCTAACCGGCTGGGCATCGGGCAACTGAAGTGGGAGCTGGAAGATTACTGCTTCCGCTATCTGCACCCGGCGGAATACAAGCGGATCGCCAAACTGCTGCACGAACGCCGCATTGACCGCGAGCATTACATTGAAGAGTTTGTCGGGCATCTGCGTTCTGAAATGAAAACTGAAGGCGTGAAGGCGGAGGTCTATGGCCGCCCGAAACACATCTACAGCATCTGGCGCAAAATGCAGAAAAAGCATCTGGCGTTTGACGAGCTGTTTGACGTGCGCGCCGTGCGTATTGTGGCCGAACGTTTGCAGGACTGCTATGCCGCGCTGGGGATTGTGCATACGCACTATCGCCATCTGCCGGACGAGTTCGATGATTACGTCGCCAACCCGAAACCTAATGGCTACCAGTCAATCCATACGGTGGTACTTGGCCCTGGCGGTAAAACCGTTGAGATCCAGATTCGTACCAAACAGATGCACGAAGATGCCGAACTGGGCGTCGCGGCGCACTGGAAGTACAAAGAGGGAGCGGTCTCCGGGGGCGCACGCACGGGCCATGAAGACAGAATTGCGTGGCTGCGTAAGCTGATCGCCTGGCAGGAAGAGATGGCGGATTCTGGCGAAATGCTGGATGAAGTGCGTAGCCAGGTCTTTGACGACCGGGTGTATGTCTTTACGCCAAAAGGCGATGTGGTGGATCTGCCCGCAGGCTCCACGCCGCTTGACTTTGCCTACCATATCCACAGCGATGTGGGGCATCGCTGCATCGGGGCGAAAATCGGCGGGCGTATCGTGCCGTTTACCTATCAGTTGCAGATGGGCGATCAGATTGAAATCATCACCCAGAAGCAGCCAAACCCTAGCCGGGACTGGCTCAATCCGAACCTGGGCTATGTGACGACCAGCCGTGGCCGTTCTAAAATCCACGCCTGGTTCCGCAAGCAGGATCGGGACAAGAACATTCTCGCCGGGCGGCAAATCCTCGACGATGAACTGGCGCATTTGGGCATCAGCCTGAAAGAGGCGGAAAAACACCTGCTGCCGCGCTACAACTTCAATGAGCTGGAGGAACTGCTGGCGGCGATTGGCGGCGGGGATATTCGCCTTAACCAGATGGTGAACTTCCTGCAATCGCAGTTTAATAAGCCGAGCGCCGCCGAACAGGATGCCGCCGCGCTGAAACAGCTTCAGCAGAAAACATACGCTCCGCAGAATCGCCGTAAAGACGATGGTCGCGTGGTGGTGGAAGGGGTCGGCAACCTGATGCACCACATTGCGCGTTGCTGCCAGCCGATTCCAGGAGATGAGATTGTCGGGTTTATCACCCAGGGGCGCGGAATCTCCGTTCACCGGGCGGACTGCGAACAGCTTGTGGAACTGCGTTCTCATGCACCGGAACGTATCGTGGATGCGGTGTGGGGCGAGAGCTACTCTGCGGGATATTCGCTGGTGGTACGCGTTCAGGCCAACGATCGTAGCGGCTTGTTGCGGGATATCACCACCATTCTGGCTAACGAGAAGGTAAACGTGCTGGGGGTGGCCAGCCGCAGCGACACCCGGCAGCAGCTCGCCACCATCGATATGACCATCGAAATTTACAACCTGCAAGTGCTGGGGCGCGTACTCAGTAAACTCAACCAGGTGCCGGATGTGATCGACGCGCGTCGTTTGCACGGCAATTAATTTTTCCAGGTCGGATACGCTTTGTAGGCCTGATAAGACGCGTCAGCGTTGCCATCAGGCATTGCCAGTTGCCGGATGGCGGCTGTCGCCTTATCCGGCCTACGTTGGTGACAATTTTCAGGATATTCCAATGAATCAAATCGATCGCCTGCTTGGCATCATGCAACGCTTGCGCGACCCGGAAAACGGCTGCCCGTGGGACAAAGAGCAGACGTTTGCCACCATTGCGCCGTATACCCTTGAAGAAACCTATGAAGTGCTCGACGCCATTGCCCGTGAGGACTTTGACGACCTGCGCGGAGAGCTGGGCGATCTGCTGTTTCAGGTCGTGTTTTATGCGCAGATGGCTCAGGAAGAAGGGCGCTTTGACTTTAATGATATTTGCGCCGCCATCAGCGATAAACTGGAACGTCGCCACCCACACGTCTTTGCGGACGTAGCCGCTAACAACAGTACCGAGGTATTAGCCCGCTGGGAGCAAATCAAAACCGAAGAGCGCGCGCAGAAAGCGCAGCATTCGGCGCTGGATGATATTCCCCGCAGCTTACCGGCGTTAATGCGCGCGCAAAAAATCCAGAAGCGCTGTTCGAACGTCGGCTTTGACTGGACGACGTTAGGGCCGGTTGTCGATAAGGTGTATGAAGAGATCGACGAGGTCATGTTCGAGGCGCGGCAGGCTGTCGTAGACCAGGCTAAACTGGAGGAGGAAATGGGCGACCTGCTCTTTGCCACCGTCAATATGGCGCGTCATTTAGGGACAAAAGCAGAGACCGCGTTACAAAAAGCCAATGAAAAGTTCGAACGGCGTTTTCGTGAAGTTGAGCGGATTGTTGCGGCGCGAGGCCTGGAAATGACGGGAGTTGATCTGGAAACAATGGAAGAAGTCTGGCAGCAGGTAAAACGCCAGGAAATTGATCTCTAACGAATTTAGGCAGTCAAGGGCGTTTTGTGTGATTTTTTAAATAACAAGCTCTTGATTTACGTCAAAAACATTTACCCCAAAGGGGCTATTTTCTCTTCCCGTTATGTTGATGAAACACCTTGTATACTGCCTCTTCGAGTTATTCGAGTCGCAACAAGGCGGCGACTGAAAGAATCCCCAGGAACATAGAAATGCGATGTGACTGGGGTGAGTGAAGGAAGCTAACACTGGTGCGGCTTGAAGAACGAAGGAGAGGGGATAATGAAAGTTTGTGGCGTACGCCATGTTCGGGTATACTGCTTTCCCGTCCTGGTTATTCCATCGTCTTTTAAACCTAACTTCTCAGGTTCAGCATGACAACGAACTATATTTTTGTGACCGGCGGGGTCGTATCCTCTCTGGGTAAAGGCATTGCCGCAGCCTCCCTCGCAGCCATTCTTGAAGCCCGTGGCCTCAACGTGACCATCATGAAACTGGATCCGTACATCAACGTCGATCCTGGTACTATGAGTCCAATCCAACACGGGGAAGTGTTCGTTACTGAAGACGGCGCCGAAACCGATCTGGACCTGGGTCACTATGAGCGCTTCATTCGCACCAAGATGAGCCGCCGCAACAACTTCACCACGGGTCGTATTTACTCCGACGTTCTGCGTAAAGAACGCCGTGGCGACTATCTGGGCGCAACCGTACAGGTTATCCCGCACATCACCAACGCGATTAAAGAGCGCATCATCGAAGGCGGCGAAGGCCACGACGTGGTGCTGGTCGAAATCGGCGGTACTGTCGGTGATATCGAGTCCCTGCCGTTCCTGGAAGCGATTCGTCAACTGGCGGTTGATATCGGTCGTGAGCACGCGCTGTTTATGCACCTGACGCTGGTGCCGTACATGGCCGCGGCAGGCGAAGTCAAAACGAAACCGACGCAGCACTCCGTTAAAGAACTGCTCTCCATCGGTATCCAGCCGGATATTCTGATCTGCCGTTCCGATCGTGCCGTTCCGGCCAATGAACGTGCGAAGATTGCATTGTTCTGTAACGTTGCTGAAAAGGCCGTTATTTCTCTGAAAGACGTCGATTCTATTTATAAAATTCCGGGCATGTTGAAATCTCAGGGTCTGGACGATTATATTTGTAAACGATTCAGCTTAGACTGCCCGGAAGCGAACCTGGCCGAATGGGAACAGGTTATCTACGAAGAAGCGAACCCGGCGGGCGAAGTGACTATCGGTATGGTCGGCAAGTACATTGAACTGCCGGATGCCTATAAGTCGGTGATTGAAGCGCTGAAACACGGTGGCCTGAAGAACCGTGTCACCGTCAACATCAAGCTGATCGATTCGCAGGATGTTGAAACGCGCGGCGTCGAAATTCTGAAAGATTTAGACGCTATCCTGATCCCAGGCGGCTTCGGCTACCGTGGCGTTGAAGGTAAGGTCGCGACGGCGCGTTATGCGCGTGAGAACAATATTCCTTATCTGGGTATTTGCCTGGGTATGCAGGTTGCGCTGATTGAATTTGCGCGCAACGTAGCGGGTATGGAAAACGCCAACTCAACGGAATTTGTGCCAGACTGTAAGTACCCTGTTGTGGCGCTGATTACCGAGTGGCGTGACGAGAACGGCAACGTTGAAGTCCGTACTGAGAAGAGCGATCTGGGTGGCACCATGCGTCTTGGCGCGCAGATGTGTCAGCTTTCCGATGAGAGCCTGGTTCGCCAGATGTACGGTACGCCGACAATCACTGAGCGCCATCGTCACCGCTATGAAGTCAACAACATGTTGTTGAACCAAATTGAAGCTGCGGGTCTGCGCATTGCGGGCCGTTCCGGGGATGATCAGTTGGTCGAGATCATCGAAGTGCCGAACCATCCGTGGTTCGTTGCCTGTCAATTCCACCCGGAATTTACTTCAACGCCGCGTGACGGGCATCCGCTGTTTGCAGGCTTTGTGAAAGCCGCCAGCGAATATCAGAAGCGTCAGGCGAAGTAAGAAGTAAAAAAAGTTAGAACGGCAACGCGTACCAAAGGTACGCGTTGTTTGTCTGGAGTTTTAGTTTAACTTGTACTGAGGAAAACCTAATGTCCAAAATCGTTAAAGTCATCGGTCGTGAAATCATCGACTCCCGTGGTAACCCGACTGTTGAAGCCGAAGTACACCTGGAAGGTGGTTTCGTTGGTATGGCAGCCGCTCCGTCAGGTGCTTCTACGGGTTCCCGCGAAGCGCTGGAACTGCGCGATGGCGACAAATCCCGTTTCCTGGGTAAAGGCGTAACCAAAGCTGTTGCAGCGGTTAACGGCCCGATCGCTCAGGCAATCCTTGGCAAAGATGCCAAAGATCAGGCTGGCATTGATAAAATCATGATCGACCTGGACGGTACTGAAAACAAATCTAACTTCGGTGCGAACGCGATCCTGGCTGTGTCTCTGGCTAACGCCAAAGCCGCTGCGGCCTCTAAAGGTCAGCCGCTGTACGAGCACATCGCTGAACTGAACGGCACCCCGGGCAAATACTCCATGCCGGTTCCGATGATGAACATCATCAACGGCGGCGAGCACGCTGACAACAACGTTGATATCCAGGAATTCATGATTCAGCCGGTTGGCGCTAAAACCCTGAAAGAAGCAGTACGTATGGGTTCTGAAGTGTTCCACAACTTGGCTAAAGTTCTGAAAGCTAAAGGTATGAACACTGCTGTTGGTGACGAAGGCGGCTATGCGCCGAACCTGGGCTCCAACGCTGAAGCACTGGCTGTTATCGCTGAAGCGGTTAAAGCTGCTGGCTACGAGCTGGGCAAAGACATCACTCTGGCGATGGACTGCGCAGCATCTGAATTCTACAAAGACGGCAAATACGTTCTGGCTGGCGAAGGCAACAAAGCATTCACCTCTGAAGAATTCACTCACTTCCTGGAAGACCTGACCAAACAGTACCCGATCGTTTCCATCGAAGACGGTCTGGACGAGTCTGACTGGGACGGTTTCGCATACCAGACCAAAGTGCTGGGCGACAAAATCCAGCTGGTTGGTGACGACCTGTTCGTAACCAACACCAAGATCCTGAAAGAAGGTATCGACAAAGGCATCGTTAACTCCATCCTGATCAAATTCAACCAGATCGGTTCTCTGACCGAAACGCTGGCTGCTATCAAGATGGCGAAAGACGCTGGCTACACTGCCGTTATCTCTCACCGTTCTGGCGAAACTGAAGACGCGACCATCGCTGACCTGGCTGTTGGTACTGCGGCAGGCCAGATCAAAACCGGTTCTATGAGCCGTTCTGACCGTGTTGCTAAATACAACCAGCTGATTCGTATCGAAGAAGCGCTGGGCGAAAAAGCTCCGTACAACGGTCGTAAAGAGATCAAAGGTCAGGCGTAATCCTGCTCTTCACTCTTAACGTAAAAAACCCGCTCCGGCGGGTTTTTTTATGGCGTGCGTTTGGCGCAGCTGCTGTGCATGACCTTAGCGAGGCTTTCTGCGATAATCACTGATTATCCCCTTAACAGAGAATGCTATGCAGTACCCGATTAACGAGATGTTCCAGACCCTGCAAGGTGAGGGTTACTTTACCGGCGTCCCCGCCATTTTTATTCGTTTACAGGGATGCCCGGTTGGCTGTGCCTGGTGCGATACCAAACACACCTGGGATAAGCTTAAAGATCGGGAGGTGTCGTTGTACAGCATCCTGGCGAAGACCAAAGAGAGCGACAAGTGGGGCGCGGCAAGTAGCGAAGACCTGCTGGCGGTGATAAACCGACAGGGGTATACCGCGCGTCATGCCGTGATCACCGGCGGTGAGCCCTGCATCCATGACCTGATGCCATTGACTGATTTACTCGAGAAGAATGGATTCAGCTGTCAGATTGAAACCAGCGGTACCCACGAAGTGCGCTGTACGCCGAATACCTGGGTGACGGTCTCGCCGAAGGTGAATATGCGCGGTGGCTATGACGTCCTGTCGCAGGCGCTGGAGCGTGCGAATGAAATCAAGCACCCTGTTGGTCGCGTCCGTGATATTGAAGCGCTGGATGAGCTATTGGCGACGCTGAGCGACGATAAGCCGCGAATCATTGCCTTGCAGCCAATCAGCCAGAAAGAAGACGCGACGCGTCTGTGCATTGAAACCTGTATCGCGCGTAACTGGCGCTTATCAATGCAGACACACAAATATCTGAATATTGCGTGATAAAAAATCGTTAGCGCGCTTGCCGGGCCTACGGTCATGCTCATTTGTAGGCCGGATAAGACGCAACGCGTCGCCATCCGGCAAAACGAAAAAATCACTCGCCGCGATACACGCAGCCTGCTGTGCAGGTCTCTTTTACCATTACCGCGCTCAGCAGCGGTACGGCAGGTTTAACCTGATCCCAAATCCATTTTGCCAGCACTTCGCTGGTTGGATTTTCCAGACCTGGAATATCGTTCAGATAATAATGATCCAGACGATCGTACGTCGGTTTGAACGCGGCTTTCAGTTCGGCGAAATCCATGATCCAACCGGTATGCGGATCGACGTCACCGGTAATTTCAAGGCGCACCATAAATGAATGACCATGCAGGCGGCCACATTTATGCCCTTCCGGTACGTGGGGCAGGCGGTGAGCGGCTTCAAAGGTGAAATCTTTAAACAAGGTGGTGGACATGGATGATTAACTCTCAAGAATACAAAAACCGCCGTAGGGTACCGGAAAGCACATTTTTTATCATTAACTAAAACGGCGTTGACGCGCGGATAATGAGATTTACACAAGAATTGTGAATTATTTCTTTCTATTTCAATAGGTTGTTTAATCGCTTTTGTTGTTAATAACTATAACTAAAACAGGTTAGTCCATTTGGTTATTTGTTATTTCCATCCCTTCTTTAATTGTTATTATCCCCGCCGTTAACCTTATCGCTAGTTTGGTCTTTTTGCATAAATTCCGCTTTGCTACTGGAACATAACGACGCATGACAACACAGGCCCCACCATCCGCTTTGCTTCCGCTAAACCCGGAGCAGCTGGCACGCCTTCAGGCGGCCACAACCGATCTTTCCCCCACCCAGCTTGCCTGGGTTTCCGGCTATTTCTGGGGAATGCTGAACCAGCAGCCGGGCACGCTCGCCGCCACGCCAGCGCCTGTCGCTGAAATGCCGGGTATTACGCTCATTTCTGCATCGCAAACCGGCAATGCGCGGCGCGTGGCGGAAGCCCTGCGCGATGACCTGCTGGCGGCGAAACTGAGCGTCACGCTGGTTAATGCGGGCGACTACAAATTCAAACAGATCGCCAATGAAAAGCTGCTGGTTGTGGTCGCGTCCACGCAGGGCGAAGGTGAGCCGCCGGAAGAAGCCGTTGCGCTGCGTAAGTTTCTGTTCTCTAAAAAAGCGCCGAAGCTCGACAACACCGCCTTCGCCGTCTTTGGCCTCGGTGATACCTCCTATGAATTTTTCTGCCAGGCGGGTAAAGATTTCGACAGCAAGCTGGCGGAACTGGGGGGGGAGCGTCTGCTCGATCGCGTCGATGCGGATGTGGAATATCAGGCTGCGGCACAAGAATGGCGGGCTCGCGTTGTTGACGTACTGAAAGCGCGTGCGCCGAGCGCATCGGCAGCGCAGGTCGCTGTCGCGGCAACGGGGGCCGTGAATGACGTGCATTCCAGCCCTTATACCAAAGAAGCGCCGCTGAGCGCCTCGCTCGCCGTCAATCAGAAAATCACCGGCCGCGACTCGGAAAAAGATGTGCGCCATATCGAAATCGATCTGGGCGATTCCGGCCTGCGTTATCAGCCGGGCGATGCCCTGGGCGTCTGGTATCAGAACGATCCTGAACTGGTCAAAGAGATCGTCGAACTGGTCTGGCTGAAAGGCACGGAGCCGGTTACCGTTAACGGTAAGGTGCTGCCGCTTGCCGAAGCCTTGCAGTGGCATTTTGAGCTGACGGTGAACACCGCCAATATCGTGGAAAACTACGCCACGCTGACCCGCAGCGAATCGCTGTTGCCGCTGGTGGGTGATAAAGCCCAGTTGCAGCATTACGCCGCGACGACGCCTGTCGTTGATATGCTGCGTTTCTCTCCGGCTCAGCTGGATGCTGACGCGCTGGTGGGGCTGCTGCGCCCGCTGACGCCGCGTCTTTACTCGATAGCCTCTTCCCAGGCGGAAGTTGAGAGCGAAGTGCATATCACCGTAGGCGCCGTGCGTTATGAAATAGAAGGCCGGGCGCGGGCGGGCGGGGCATCAAGCTTCCTGGCCGACCGCGTGGAAGAAGAGGGTGAAGTGCGCGTATTTATCGAACACAACGATAATTTCCGTCTGCCGGCCAACCCGGAAACACCGGTGATCATGATAGGTCCAGGCACCGGGATCGCCCCTTTCCGCGCCTTTATGCAGCAGCGTGCGGCAGATGAAGCGCCGGGTAAAAACTGGTTGTTCTTTGGCAACCCGCACTTTACCGAAGATTTCCTCTACCAGGTGGAATGGCAGCGCTACGTCAAAGAGGGCGTCCTGAGCCGCATCGATCTGGCCTGGTCCCGCGATCAAAAAGAAAAAATATACGTACAAGACAAACTGCGCGAACAGGGCGCAGAGCTGTGGCGCTGGATTAATGACGGCGCGCACATTTATGTCTGCGGCGACGCCAATCGCATGGCGAAAGACGTTGAGCAGGCACTGCTGGAAGTGATTGCCGAATTCGGCGGTATGGATGCCGAAGCGGCGGATGAATTTTTAAGTGAGCTGCGCGTTGAGCGCCGTTATCAGCGAGATGTCTACTAATGAGCGAAAAACATCCAGGCCCACTGGTGGTCGAAGGTAAACTGGCAGATGCCGAGCGCATGAAGCTTGAGAGCAACTACCTGCGCGGCACCATTGCTGAAGATTTGAATGACGGCCTGACCGGCGGTTTTAAAGGCGACAACTTTCTGCTGATCCGTTTTCACGGTATGTACCAGCAGGATGACCGCGACATTCGCGCCGAGCGCGCCGAGCAGAAGCTGGAGCCGCGTCATGCGATGCTGCTGCGTTGCCGTCTGCCGGGTGGGGTTATCACCACCAGACAGTGGCAGGCGATCGATAAATTCGCCGCGGAAAATACGATTTACGGCAGCATTCGCCTGACTAACCGTCAGACCTTCCAGTTCCACGGCATTCTGAAAAAGAACGTGAAGCCGGTACATCAGATGCTGCACTCCGTTGGGCTGGACGCGCTGGCGACCGCCAACGACATGAACCGTAACGTGCTGTGCACCTCTAACCCGTATGAGTCTGAGCTGCATGCCGAAGCCTATGAGTGGGCGAAAAAGATCTCCGAGCATTTGCTGCCGCGTACTCGCGCCTATGCGGAGATCTGGCTTGATCAGGAAAAGGTCGCCACAACGGATGAGGAGCCGATCCTCGGCCAGACCTATCTGCCGCGTAAGTTCAAAACGACCGTGGTGATCCCGCCGCAGAACGACATCGATCTGCACGCCAACGACATGAACTTTGTCGCCGTGGCGGAAAACGGCAAGCTGGTGGGCTTTAACCTGCTGGTCGGCGGCGGGCTTTCTATTGAGCACGGGAACAAGAAAACGTATGCCCGCACCGCGAGCGAGTTCGGCTATCTGTCGCTGGAGCATACCCTGGCGGTGGCGGAAGCGGTGGTGACGACTCAGCGCGACTGGGGTAATCGCACCGATCGTAAAAACGCCAAAACCAAATACACTCTGGAGCGTGTTGGGGTCGAGACGTTCAAGGCGGAAGTTGAGCGTCGTGCAGGCATCAAATTTGAACCGATCCGCCCGTATGAATTTACCGGGCGCGGCGATCGCATCGGTTGGGTGAAAGGCATCGACAACAAATGGCACCTGACGCTGTTTATTGAGAATGGCCGTATTCTGGATTATCCGGGGCGCCCGCTGAAAACAGGTCTGTTGGAGATCGCGAAGATCCACAAGGGCGAATTCCGTATTACCGCCAACCAGAACCTGATCATTGCCGGCGTGCCGGAAAGCCAGAAAGCGAAGATTGAAAAACTGGCGCGCAACCACGGCCTGATGAATGCGGTCACGTCGCAGCGTGAAAACTCGATGGCCTGCGTATCGTTCCCGACCTGCCCGCTGGCGATGGCGGAAGCGGAGCGTTTCCTGCCGACCTTCGTCGATAAAGTGGACGCGTTGATGACCCACCACGGCGTGAGCGATGAGCACATCGTGCTGCGCGTGACGGGCTGCCCAAATGGCTGCGGACGCGCCATGCTGGCGGAAGTCGGTCTGGTGGGGAAAGCGCCAGGTCGTTATAACCTGCATCTGGGCGGCAATCGCATCGGAACGCGTATCCCGCGTATGTTCAAAGAGAACATTACCGAGCCGGAAATTCTGGCGTCGCTGGATGAACTGATTGGGCGCTGGGTGAAAGAGCGCGAAGCGGGTGAAGGCTTCGGCGACTTTACGGTGCGTGCGGGCATCATTCGCCCGGTGCTCGATCCCGCCCGGGATTTCTGGGAATAACGTGCATCGCCGGATGGCGGCATAAATGCCTTATCCGGCCTACGTAGACAGTAGGCCTGATAAGCGCAGCGCCATCAGGCAAGGCAAACAGTGAGGAACTTATGTCCGTACTCGATCTAAACGCCCTGAATGAATTGCCGAAAGTCGAGCGCGTCATGGCGCTGGCTGAAACCAACGCGCAGCTGGAAAAGTTGGATGCTGAAGGACGCGTGGCGTGGGCGCTGGAGAATCTACCCGGTGAATACGTGCTCTCGTCGAGCTTTGGTATTCAGGCGGCGGTCAGCCTGCATCTGGTTAACCAGATTCGCCCGGATATTCCGGTTATCCTGACCGATACCGGCTATCTGTTCCCGGAAACCTACCAGTTTATTGATGAGCTGACGGAAAAGCTGAACCTGAACCTGAAAGTCTATCGTGCGACGGAAAGCGCGGCCTGGCAGGAAGCCCGCTACGGTAAACTGTGGGAGCAAGGCGTTGAGGGCATTGAGAAATACAATGACATCAACAAAGTCGAGCCGATGAACCGGGCGTTAAAAGAGCTTAACGCGCAAACGTGGTTTGCTGGCCTGCGCCGCGAACAATCCGGGAGCCGGGCGCATCTTCCTGTGCTGGCGATTCAGCGCGGCGTTTTTAAAGTGCTGCCCATCATCGACTGGGATAACCGGACGGTGTACCAGTATCTGCAAAAACACGGTCTGAAATACCATCCGCTATGGGATCAGGGCTATCTGTCGGTTGGCGATACCCACACCACCCGTAAATGGGAGCCCGGCATGGCAGAAGAAGAGACGCGATTCTTCGGGCTGAAGCGCGAGTGCGGGCTGCACGAAGGGTGATTGTTTTGCCTGATGGCGCTGCGCTTATCAGGCCTACCAGACAGCACGAAGGGTGATTGTTTGCCTGATGGCGCTACGCTTATCAGGCCTACAAGACACGGATAAGGCGTTTACG
This sequence comes from Citrobacter sp. CK198, assembly GCF_030333295.1. Classification (NCBI taxonomy): domain Bacteria; kingdom Pseudomonadati; phylum Pseudomonadota; class Gammaproteobacteria; order Enterobacterales; family Enterobacteriaceae; genus Citrobacter; species Citrobacter sp. CK198. Next base: position 192,373 of record NZ_JAOWGE010000036.1, read on the forward strand.
CCGCCATCCGGCAAGTGCAGCTCTGTAGGCCCGGTAAGGCGTAGCCGCCACCGGGCGACACATCAGGCTTTACCGGCTTTCGCCAGTTCTTTTACCAGCGGCAACATGATGCGCACGACATCGCGACTGCGGTGTTCAATTCTTCCTGGTAGCGCCTTGTCGATGTGCTGTTGGTTATCCAGACGCACATCGTGCCAGCTGTTTCCGGTCGGGAATGAAGGCGTTTTCGCACGCTGCTGATAGCCGTCTTTTTTCCCCAGATTCCAGTTGGTAGCCTCAACCGACAGCACGGAAATACCGGCTTTATCGAAGACTTCGGCGTCGTTGCAGCAGCCTGTGCCTTTCGGGTAATCCTTGTTCAGACCCGGATTGGTCGCGGCGGCGATACCGTGGCTGCGCGCAATCGCCAGCGCCCGGTCGCGCGTCAGTTTGCGTACGGCTTCCGGCGTTTGCTGCCCGCTGTTGAAGTAGAGTTTGTCGCCGACAATCAGGTTATCAAGGTTAATTACCAGCAGCGTATTTTTCTTCTCAGCGGCGCTCATCCGCTTAAGCAGGTTTTCTGCGCCCAGTTTTCCCTCTTCTTCACCGCTGGTGGCGATAAAGCGGATGCCGTACTGCGTCGGGATGTCTTTCAGGCGTTCAGCCAGTTCCAGCATCACGCCCAGCCCGGCGGCGTTATCGTCAATGCCCTGCAAGGTTAAACCGCCGAGATTGGCGTCGGTATCAGCATCGCTCAGCGGCGCATAGGTATCCAGGTGCGCCATAATAATAATTTGTTGCGGCGCTTTCCCTTCGTGCGCCGCAATAACGGTACTGCCCGTCACGTTATGCCAGTTCTTGCGATTATTCCTGGCGGTATAAATATAGCGGCTATTAAATGTTCGGATATCGCTGCGATATCCCATCTGCTCAAATTGTTGACGTAAATAATCGGCAGAGAGCATCTCCGCCGGTGTTCCGGTCATTCTGCCGGGAAAGAATGTTGCAATGTGTCGTGCCTGAATAGTGGCGATATCGCCAGGCTTCGGTGACGTTGCCTGCGCGGGAAGGATAAAGCATACGCCGAGCGCCAGGAGCGCTGCACGGAGGCGCGATGCGGAAAACATAGTGAGTCCTTAAATACAGAGCAGAAATTTTTACCCGCTTAGTATGAAACCGTGATTGCCGTAAAACAATTTCATTTGCTCTGAAATGCCCTAAATTCGGTGGGTTAAGCACTTTTTGATATTTGCTTTCTCAAATCGTTATTCCTTTGAGGAACTACTCATTCCAATTCGTAATTTCATTCGTTCTCCTGCGCTCCCTATAGTCGTGTTATCTGAATGTTTAGCAAAATAGCGGTATTGCAAAGGAACGGTTATGGACCAAAAACGACTCACCCACCTGCGGCAGCTGGAAGCGGAAAGCATCCATATCATTCGCGAGGTGGCCGCCGAATTTTCTAATCCGGTGATGATGTATTCCATCGGTAAAGATTCCAGCGTCATGCTGCATCTGGCGCGTAAAGCGTTTTATCCAGGTACGTTGCCGTTTCCGCTGCTGCACGTTGATACCGGCTGGAAGTTTCGTGAGATGTACGAATTCCGCGATCGCACCGCAAAGGCCTATGGTTGTGAACTGCTGGTGCATAAAAACCCGGAAGGGGTGGCGATGGGGATTAACCCGTTCGTTCACGGCAGCGCTAAACACACCGATATTATGAAAACCGAAGGGTTGAAACAGGCGTTGGATAAATATGGCTTTGACGCCGCGTTCGGCGGCGCGCGCCGCGACGAAGAGAAGTCGCGCGCCAAAGAGCGTATTTACTCCTTCCGCGACCGTTTTCATCGCTGGGACCCGAAAAACCAGCGCCCGGAGCTATGGCACAACTACAACGGGCAGATTAACAAAGGCGAAAGCATCCGCGTTTTCCCGCTCTCTAACTGGACCGAGCAGGATATCTGGCAGTACATCTGGCTGGAAAATATCGAGATCGTGCCGCTGTACCTGGCCGCTGAGCGCCCGGTGCTGGAGCGCGACGGCATGCTGATGATGATCGATGACGATCGTATTGACCTGCAACCCGGCGAGGTGATCAAAAAACGCATGGTGCGTTTCCGTACCCTCGGCTGCTGGCCGCTCACGGGAGCGGTGGAATCCAGCGCGCAGACGCTGCCGGAAATTATTGAAGAGATGCTGGTCTCGACCACCAGTGAACGTCAGGGGCGCGTGATTGACCGCGACCAGGCGGGCTCAATGGAGCTGAAGAAACGTCAGGGGTATTTCTAAGGAGCCGCCATGAACACCACACTTGCACAACAAATCGCTAATGAAGGCGGCGTCGAAGCCTGGATGGTTGCCCAGCAACACAAAAGCCTGCTGCGTTTCCTGACCTGCGGCAGCGTCGATGACGGTAAAAGCACGCTGATTGGCCGACTGCTGCACGATACGCGTCAGATTTATGAAGATCAGCTCTCGTCGCTGCATAACGACAGTAAGCGTCATGGCACGCAGGGTGAAAAACTCGATCTGGCGCTGCTGGTCGACGGGTTGCAGGCTGAGCGCGAGCAGGGAATTACCATTGATGTGGCATACCGCTATTTCTCGACCGAGAAACGCAAATTTATTATTGCCGACACGCCAGGGCACGAGCAGTACACGCGTAACATGGCGACCGGCGCATCGACCTGCGATCTGGCGATCCTGCTGATCGACGCCCGCAAAGGCGTGCTGGATCAGACCCGCCGCCACAGTTTCATCTCTACGCTGCTGGGCATTAAGCACCTGGTGGTGGCGATCAACAAGATGGATCTGGTGGGGTTCAGCGAGGAGACGTTCGCCCGTATTCGCGAAGATTACCTGACGTTTGCCGGGCAGCTGCCGGGGAACCTGGACATCCGCTTTGTGCCGCTTTCTGCGCTGGAAGGGGATAACGTCGCGACCCAGAGCGCCAGTATGCCGTGGTACAACGGCCCGACGCTGCTGGAAGTGCTGGAGACGGTTGAGATCCAGCGGGTTGTCGACACCCAGCCGATGCGCTTCCCGGTACAGTATGTGAACCGTCCGAACCTCGATTTCCGTGGTTATGCCGGAACGCTGGCCTCCGGCAGCGTGAAGGTCGGGCAGCGTGTCAAAGTTCTGCCGTCCGGCGTTGAATCCAACGTGGCGCGCATCGTCACCTTTGATGGCGATCTGCAAGAAGCGCACGCCGGTGAAGCGATTACGCTGGTGCTGAAAGATGAAATTGACATCAGCCGTGGCGATCTGTTGCTGGATGCAGGCGAAAACCTGCCAGCCGTACAGAGCGCCGCCGTTGATGTGGTATGGATGGCGGAACAACCGCTGTCGGCCGGGCAGAGTTATGACATCAAGATTGCCGGTAAAAAGACCCGTGCGCGCGTCGATGCCATTCACCATCAGGTTGATATCAACAACCTGACCCAGCGCGAGGTGGAAAGCCTGCCGTTGAACGGTATCGGCCTGGTCGAACTGACTTTTGACGAACCGTTAGTGCTGGATACATACCAGCAGAACCCGGTCACTGGCGGGTTAATCATCATCGACCGGCTGTCCAACGTGACCGTTGGCGCGGGGCTGGTACGTGAGCCTATTGAGCGCACCGCCGCGACGCCTTCCGGGTTCAGCGCCTTTGAGCTGGAACTGAACGCGCTGATCCGTCGCCACTTCCCGCACTGGGGCGCGCGTGATTTGCTGGGAGGCAAGTAATGGCGCTGCATGACGAAAACGTCGTCTGGCATGCCCATGCGGTAACGCGCGAAGATCGTGAAGCGCTGCATGGGCATAAAGGGGCTGTGGTCTGGTTTACGGGACTTTCCGGTTCGGGGAAATCAACGATTGCAGGCGCGCTGGAAGAGGCCCTGCATAAGCTGGGCGTCAGCACCTGGCTGCTGGATGGCGATAATGTCCGTCACGGCCTGTGCAGCGATCTTGGCTTTAGCGACGCAGACCGTAAAGAGAATATCCGCCGGGTGGGGGAGGTTGCGAACCTGATGGTGGATGCCGGGCTGGTGGTGCTGACGGCGTTTATTTCGCCGCATCGCGCGGAGCGGCAGATGGTGCGCGAGCGCATCGGGGAGGGGCGGTTTATCGAGGTTTTTGTCGATACGCCGCTGGCAACCTGTGAAGCGCGCGATCCTAAAGGGCTGTACAAGAAGGCCAGGGCGGGTGAGCTGCGTAATTTCACCGGCATTGATTCGGTATATGAAACGCCTGAATCGCCTGAAGTTCATCTGGATGGTGAACAATTAGTAACAAATTTGGTTGCCCAATTATTAGATCTACTGAGACAGGGCGATATTATCAGATCCTGAGACACCGCCGGGCTTGTATGCCCGGTGAGTCAAGGTTACAGGATTCGATATGCGTAATAGCCATAACATTATTATCACAAGGTCAGATGCCCTCACGACCGACGACGACACAACCTGGTCACTGCCGGGCGCCGTGGTCGGTTTTGCCTCGTGGCTGCTGGCGTTGGGAATTCCCTTTCTCATCTATGGCCCTAACACGCTGTTTTTCTTCCTCTATACCTGGCCCTTTTTCCTGGCGCTCATGCCCGTTGCGGTTGTGGTCGGCGTGGCCCTGCATTCAATCATGAGCGGCAAACTGTTCTACAGCATTACGGCTACGCTATTAACGGTAGGCGCGATGTTTGGCGCGCTCTTCATGTGGCTGTTGGGGTAGGTCAGCCCTCCCTTTTCATGACGGGCGAGAGTGGCCATAATTCAAACCGTAACCAACAATAAGATTATGTTCTCCCTGCACGAGATATGCGGATCGGCGGATAAATGTGGTACATTTGCCCGCGTTGTCGCGGCATTCCCGCCTCAGAGTAGAGTCTCTGGGAAAGTTATGGGATGATGGTGCCGTTTTTCAGGGGGCAGGATGGGTAAACTAACGCTGCTGCTGCTGACTTTACTGGTCTGGTTGCAGTATTCGCTGTGGTTCGGTAAGAACGGCATACATGACTACAGCCGCGTCAACGATGATGTGGCTGCGCAGCAAGCTACGAATGCGAAACTTAAAGCGCGTAACGATCAGCTTTTCGCCGAAATTGACGATCTCAATGGCGGCCAGGAAGCGATCGAGGAGCGCGCGCGTAATGAACTCAGCATGACCAAACCGGGCGAAACTTTTTACCGTCTGGTGCCTGACGCGTCTAAACGTGCTCAGGCTGCGGGGCAAACTAATCGATAAATCAGCCCAGGAAATGACATGGCAGCCACTTTATTGGACGTTTGCGCTGTGGTACCGGCTGCCGGATTTGGCCGCCGAATGCAAACGGAATGTCCTAAGCAATATCTCTCTATTGGCAATAAAACCATTCTTGAACACTCGGTGCATGCGCTGCTGGCGCATCCCCGGGTGACGCGCGTCGTTATCGCAATCAGCCCTGGCGACAGCCGCTTCGCCGAACTTCCTCTGGCGCAACATCCGCAGGTCACTGTCGTGGACGGGGGTGACGAACGCGCCGATTCCGTACTGGCTGGCTTACGGGCGGCCGGTGACGCGCAGTGGGTGCTGGTGCATGACGCCGCCCGGCCTTGTCTGCATCAGGATGACCTTGCGCGCCTGCTCTCGCTTAGCGAAACCAGCCGCACGGGTGGAATCCTCGCCGCTCCGGTACGCGACACCATGAAACGCGCCGAGCCGGGTAAAGCCGCCATTGCGCATACCGTAGAGCGTACCGACCTGTGGCACGCGTTAACGCCGCAATTCTTCCCACGCGAGCTGCTGCATGATTGCCTGAGCCGTGCGCTGAACGAAGGCGCGACCATTACCGATGAGGCGTCCGCGCTGGAGTATTGCGGTTTTCATCCCCAACTGGTTGAAGGCCGGGCTGATAATATAAAAGTCACCCGCCCGGAAGATCTGGCGCTTGCGGAATTTTATCTGACCCGAACAATCTAGACACAAAATCATTCAAGCTGCATCGAGGCGGCAACTGAGTGCATCCCCAGGAGCTTACATAAGTAAGTGACTGGGGTGAACAAAGGCAGCCAACAAAGAGGCAGCTTGAAGGATGATGTGTATATCAGGAGAATGCATAATGCGAATCGGACACGGTTTTGACGTACACGCTTTTGGCGGAGAAGGCCCAATTATCATTGGTGGCGTGCGCATCCCGTATGACAAAGGGCTGCTGGCGCATTCTGATGGCGACGTGGCGCTGCATGCGCTGACTGATGCGCTGCTCGGCGCGGCGGCGCTTGGCGATATCGGCAAACTTTTCCCGGATACCGATCCGGCCTTTAAAGGCGCGGACAGCCGCGAATTGCTGCGGGAAGCATGGCGACGCATTCAGGCCAAAGGCTATACCCTTGGTAACGTGGACGTGACCATTATCGCCCAGGCGCCGAAGATGCTGCCGCATATCCCGCAAATGCGCGTGTTTATCGCGGAAGATCTTGGTTGTCATATGGATGATGTCAACGTCAAGGCGACCACCACGGAGAAACTCGGGTTCACCGGGCGTGGGGAAGGGATTGCCTGCGAAGCGGTGGCGCTACTGATTAAGGCCGCGAAATGACCGAGTTTGAAAACCTGACGTACCTCCACGGAAAGCCGCAGGGCGCCGGGCTGCTTAAAGCGAACCCGGAAGATTTTGTGGTGGTTGAAGATTTAGGTTTTGAGCCAGATGGCGAAGGCGAACATATTCTGGTTCGCATTCTGAAAAACGGTTGTAACACCCGTTTTGTGGCCGATGCGCTGGCGAAATTCCTTAAAATTCATGCCCGTGAAGTGAGCTTTGCCGGGCAGAAAGACAAGCATGCCGTCACTGAACAGTGGCTGTGCGCGCGCGTGCCGGGCAAAGAGATGCCAGACCTGAGCGCATTCCAGATTGAAGGCTGTAAAGTGCTGGAGTACGCGCGTCACAAACGTAAGCTGCGTTTAGGCGCGCTGAAGGGCAACGCGTTTACGCTGGTGCTGCGTGAAGTCAGCCATCGTGATGATGTCGAAGCCCGGCTACAGGCTATCAATACGCGCGGCGTACCAAACTATTTTGGCGCGCAGCGATTCGGTATTGGCGGCAGCAACCTGCAAGGCGCGCTGCGCTGGGCGCAAAGCAATGCGCCGGTGCGCGATCGCAATAAACGCAGTTTTTGGTTGTCGGCGGCCCGCAGTGCGTTGTTTAATCAGATCGTCAACGAACGCGTGAAAAAACCAGACTTTAATCAAGTTGTTGATGGCGATGCGCTACAATTAGCGGGGCGCGGGAGCTGGTTTGTGGCCACGCAGGAAGAACAGGCGGAATTGCAGCGTCGCGTTGACGAAAAAGAACTGATGATTACGGCGGCGCTTCCCGGTAGCGGCGAGTGGGGAACCCTGCGCGACGCGCTGGCGTTTGAAGAGGCTGCCATTGCGGATGAGAGCGAACTGCAATCGTTACTGCTGCGCGAAAAGGTTGAAGCGGCGCGCAGAGCGATGCTGCTCTATCCGCAACAATTACGCTGGAACTGGTGGGATGACGTCACCGTTGAGCTGCGCTTCTGGCTACCGGCAGGCAGTTTCGCCACCAGCGTCGTAAGGGAACTGATTAACACAATGGGTGATTATGCGCATATTGCTGAGTAACGATGATGGGGTCCACGCGCCCGGTATACAAACGCTGGCGAAAGCGCTGCGTGGGTTTGCTGACGTACAGGTCGTCGCCCCGGATCGTAACCGCAGTGGCGCGTCAAACTCGCTGACGCTGGAGTCCTCGCTTCGTACCTTTACCTTTGATAACGGCGATATCGCCGTGCAGATGGGCACACCGACCGACTGCGTCTACCTGGGCGTGAACGCGCTGATGCGTCCGCGCCCGGATATTGTGGTTTCAGGCATTAACGCGGGCCCTAATCTGGGCGATGATGTCATCTATTCCGGGACCGTCGCCGCAGCGATGGAGGGCCGTCACCTGGGTTTTCCCGCGCTGGCGGTATCGCTTGACGGCCATCAGCATTATGAGACGGCGGCAGCGGTAACCTGCTCTATTTTGCGTGCATTACGTCGGGAGCCGCTGCGTACCGGACGCATTCTGAATATCAATGTCCCGGATCTGCCGCTGGATCAAATCAAAGGCATTCGCGTAACCCGCTGCGGCAGCCGCCATCCGGCCGATCAGGTTATTTCACAGCAGGACCCGCGCGGCAACACGCTGTACTGGATCGGCCCGCCGGGCGGCAAATGCGACGCCGGGCCGGACACCGATTTTGCAGCGGTGGATGAGGGCTATGTCTCCGTTACCCCGCTGCATGTGGATTTAACGGCGTATAGCGCGCATGATGTGGTTTCGGACTGGTTAGACAGCGTGGGAGTTGACGCGCAATGGTAAGCAGACGCGTACACACTCTTCTTGAACAATTGCGCGCTCAGGGCATCAAAGATGAGCAAGTGCTGGATGCGCTTGCCGCCGTCCCGCGTGAAAAGTTTATTGATGAAGCGTTTGAACATAAAGCCTGGGACAATATCGCTTTGCCGATTGGCCAGGGGCAGACCATTTCGCAGCCCTATATGGTGGCGCGAATGACAGAATTGCTTGAGCTGACGCCGCAATCCAGAGTGCTGGAGATCGGCACTGGCTCCGGGTATCAGACGGCGATTCTCGCGCATCTGGTACAGCATGTGTGCTCGGTGGAGCGCATTAAAGGGCTGCAATGGCAGGCGCGTCGTCGCCTGAAACAGCTTGATTTACACAATGTTTCAACTCGTCATGGCGATGGATGGCAAGGTTGGCAGGCTCGCGCCCCGTTTGACGCCATCATCGTGACGGCAGCTCCGCCGGAAATTCCGACGGCGTTAATGACGCAACTGGATGAAGGCGGGATTCTCGTTTTACCCGTGGGTGAGGAGCATCAGTTCTTGAAACGGGTGCGTCGCCGGGGAGGCGAATTTATTATCGATACCGTGGAGGCCGTCCGCTTTGTGCCTTTAGTGAAAGGCGAACTCGCTTAAGCATCCTTTAATACCCGGATTTTTCCTGGTTATTTTATAAAGGGTAAGCGTATTGTGGGGACGTTTCCAGCGTCCAGGCCGATGCCTTGCACGGTTATTACGTCACTGGTTGTTAACCAAATTTTTCCTGGGGGATAAATGAGCGCGGGAAGCCCAAAATTCACCGTTAGCCGCATTGCGGCATTGTCGCTGGTTTCGCTATGGCTGGCAGGTTGTTCCAATTCTTCGAATCCTCCTGCGCCGGTAAGCTCAGTTAATGGTAATGCCCCGTCGAGCACCAGTTCCGGGATGCTGATCACGCCGCCGCCCAAAATGGGGACAACGGCGCAACAAACGCCGCAGATTCAGCCCGTGCAGCCTGTTCAACCGGTTGCCCAGTCCCGGCAGATTCAGCCGGTCGCTGAGCAGCCTGTGCAAATGGAAAATGGCCGTATCGTGTACAACCGCCAGTATGGGAACATTCCGAAAGGCAGCTACACCGGCGGCAGCACATACACCGTTAAAAAAGGCGACACGCTTTTTTATATCGCCTGGATCACCGGGAACGATTTCCGCGACCTTGCTCAGCGTAACAACGTTCCGGCCCCATACGGCCTGAATGTGGGGCAAACGCTCCAGGTCGGCAATGCCTCAGGCACGCCAATTACCGGCGGCAACGCGATTACGCAGGCGGATGCAGTAGAGCAAGGAGTTGTGACCAAACCTGCACAAAATTCCACCGTTGTAGTTGCGTCGAAACCGACAATTACGTATTCTGAGGATTCAGGTGAACAAAGTGCTAATAAAATGTTGCCGAACAACAAGCCTGCTGGGACCGTGGTCACAGCGCCTGTAACGGCACCAACAGCGAGCACAACCGAACCGACTGCAAGCAGTACGTCAACCAGTTCGCCAATCTCCACATGGCGCTGGCCGACTGAGGGCAAAGTGATCGAAAACTTCGCGGCTACCGAAGGTGGCAACAAAGGGATCGACATTGCAGGCAGTAAAGGACAGGCTATTGTCGCGACCGCAGATGGACGCGTCGTATATGCCGGTAACGCGCTGCGCGGTTACGGTAATCTTATTATCATCAAACACAACGATGATTACCTGAGTGCCTACGCCCATAACGATACGATGCTGGTCCGGGAACAACAAGAAGTTAAGGCGGGGCAAAAAATCGCTACCATGGGTAGCACCGGAACCAGTTCTACACGCTTGCATTTTGAAATTCGTTACAAGGGGAAATCCGTAAACCCGCTGCGCTATTTACCGCAGCGATAATTCGGCGGAACCAGGCTTGCACTTGCTAGTTCCGTCCAGGGATCACGGGTAGGAGCCACCTTATGAGTCAGAATACGCTGAAAGTTCATGATTTAAATGAAGACGCGGAATTTGATGAGAACGGAGTAGAGGCTTTTGACGAAAAAGCCTTGAGTGAAGAGGAACCCAGTGATAACGACCTGGCTGAAGAGGAGCTGTTATCGCAAGGGGCCACACAGCGTGTGTTGGACGCGACTCAGCTTTACCTTGGTGAGATTGGTTATTCGCCACTGTTAACGGCCGAAGAAGAAGTTTATTTTGCGCGTCGCGCACTGCGTGGAGATGTTGCCTCTCGCCGTCGCATGATTGAGAGTAACTTGCGTCTGGTGGTAAAAATTGCCCGCCGTTATGGCAATCGTGGACTGGCGTTGCTGGACCTGATTGAAGAGGGCAATCTGGGGCTTATCCGTGCCGTCGAGAAGTTTGACCCTGAACGTGGGTTCCGTTTCTCAACATACGCTACCTGGTGGATTCGCCAGACGATCGAACGGGCCATTATGAACCAAACCCGTACGATTCGACTGCCGATTCACATTGTTAAAGAGCTGAACGTCTATCTGCGTACCGCACGAGAGTTGTCGCATAAACTGGACCACGAACCGAGCGCGGAAGAGATAGCAGAGCAACTGGATAAACCGGTTGATGACGTCAGCCGTATGCTTCGTCTCAACGAGCGCATAACCTCGGTAGACACCCCGTTGGGTGGTGATTCCGAAAAAGCGTTGCTGGATATCCTGGCCGATGAAAAAGAGAACGGCCCGGAAGACACCACGCAAGATGATGATATGAAACAGAGTATCGTCAAATGGCTGTTCGAACTGAACGCCAAACAGCGTGAAGTGCTGGCGCGTCGTTTCGGTCTGCTGGGGTATGAAGCGGCGACACTGGAAGATGTGGGGCGTGAAATTGGTCTCACCCGTGAACGTGTTCGTCAGATTCAGGTTGAAGGCCTGCGTCGTCTGCGCGAAATTTTGCAGACTCAGGGGCTGAATATCGAAGCGCTGTTCCGTGAGTAAGTGATTATTCGTCAAAAAAAGGCCAGTCTCGCGACTGGCCTTTTTCTTTGGCCGTCAGTTCGTAGGCCGGATAAGGCGTAGCCGTCATCCGGCACTTATTGCCCGATGGCGCTTTGCTTATCGGGCCGACAAAAATATCCCAGGCTGACTTTACCCCATCATCTTGCGCACCAGCTGCGTGAACTGCTCACGCTCATCGTCGCTCAGGCGCCCTAAAAATTCATCATCCACACGATCCCCCAACGGTATGGCGCCGGTCAGCAGCGTTTCTCCTTCGCCAGTGAGATAAACAAAGCGGCGGCGTTTATCTTGTGGATCGCTTTCCCGCGTCACCAGTCCCCGGCTTTCCATTCGGCTTAGCATCTCCGCCAGCGTCGCTTTTGTACTGACCGCCGCCTCCATTAGGGCAATCTGCTCAATGCCTGGATGCTCAGCAATAGCGCGCATTACCGCATACTGTGGCTTGGTCAGTTCCGGTAATTCGTGCTGCCAGCGGGACGTATGCTGTTGAAAAAGCTGACGTAACAGATGAAACGCTGTGTTTCGTAACTCCATGTGCGCTCCTGGCAAAATATCTGTTGCTATCATAACGGGTTGTAGCAATTTTTATAATGCTCAATCTTTTAGCTCTCCGTGCGGCTATGGGGAATGAAGCTTGTCCAGGTATTCCGGGTAGCGTATTTTATCTAAAACGTTCGTATACGAACAAAAATGGAGTAATGAATGAGACTGATTGTGGGGATGACTGGCGCAACGGGGGCGCCGCTAGGCATTGCGTTGCTACAGGCGCTGCGGCAAATGCCGACAGTAGAAACACACCTGGTAATGTCTAAGTGGGCCAAAACGACCATTGAGCTGGAAACGCCTTACAGTGCGCGAGATGTTGCCGGACTGGCTGATTACTGCCATAACCCGGCGGATCAGGCGGCGACGATCTCTTCCGGCTCATTTTGCACCGACGGCATGATCATTATGCCTTGCAGTATGAAAACGCTGGCGGGGATTCGCGCAGGATATGCCGAGGGGTTAGTTGGCCGTGCCGCCGATGTGGTGCTGAAAGAAGGGCGCAAACTGGTGCTGGTGCCGCGTGAAATGCCGCTCAGCACGATCCATCTGGAAAACATGCTCGCCCTTTCCCGCATGGGGGTTGCGATGGTGCCGCCCATGCCTGCTTTCTACAACCATCCGCAAACTATTGATGATATTACGCAGCATATTGTGGCGCGTGTGCTGGATCAGTTTGGTCTGGAGCATCCGCGTGCCCGGCGCTGGCAGGGGTTGCAGCAGGCGCAGAATTTTTCACAGGAGAATGAATAATGGCATTTGATGACTTACGCAGCTTTTTGCAGGCGCTCGACGAGCAGGGGCAACTGCTGAAAATCAGTGAAGAAGTGAATGCAGAGCCGGATCTGGCTGCTGCGGCTAACGCAACCGGGCGCATTGGCGACGGCGCGCCCGCGCTGTGGTTCGACAATATCCGTGGCTTCACGGATGCGCGCGTGGCGATGAACACTATTGGCTCCTGGCAGAACCATGCCATCTCTTTAGGCTTGCCGCCTAATACGCCAGTAAAAAAGCAAATTGATGAATTTATCCGCCGCTGGGACACGTTCCCCGTCGCCCCCGAGCGCCGTGTCAACCCGGCGTGGGCGGAAAACACCGTTGATGGCGAGGCGATCAACCTGTTTGATATTCTGCCGCTGTTTCGCCTCAACGATGGCGATGGCGGCTTCTATCTGGATAAAGCCTGTGTCGTCTCCCGCGATCCGCTCGACCCGGATCACTTCGGCAAGCAGAATGTGGGTATTTACAGGATGGAAGTGAAAGGCAAGCGCAAGCTGGGCCTGCAACCGGTGCCAATGCACGATATCGCGCTGCATCTGCATAAGGCGGAAGAGCGTGGCGAAGATCTGCCGATTGCTATTACGCTCGGTAACGATCCGATCATCACTCTGATGGGCGCCACGCCGCTGAAATACGATCAGTCTGAGTATGAAATGGCGGGCGCGCTGCGCGAAAGCCCATACCCGATCGCCACCGCGCCGCTGACCGGCTTTGATGTGCCGTGGGGCTCAGAAGTGATCCTTGAAGGGGTGATCGAAAGCCGTAAGCGTGAAATTGAAGGGCCGTTTGGCGAGTTTACCGGCCACTATTCTGGTGGGCGCAATATGACGGTAGTGCGCATCGACAAAGTGTCTTATCGCACTAAACCGATTTTTGAATCGCTCTATCTGGGGATGCCGTGGACTGAAATCGACTACCTGATGGGACCAGCGACCTGTGTGCCGCTGTATCAGCAGTTGAAAGCGGAGTTCCCGGAAGTGCAGGCGGTTAACGCCATGTATACCCACGGTCTGCTGGCGATTATCTCGACCAAAAAACGCTACGGCGGATTTGCCCGCGCAGTCGGCCTGCGGGCAATGACCACGCCGCATGGTCTGGGCTATGTGAAGATGGTGATTATGGTTGATGAGGATGTCGATCCGTTCAACCTGCCACAGGTGATGTGGGCGCTGTCGTCGAAGGTCAACCCGGCAGGCGATCTGGTGCAGTTGCCGAACATGTCGGTGCTGGAACTGGACCCAGGCTCAAGCCCGGCGGGGATCACTGACAAACTGATCATCGACGCCACAACGCCGGTTGCGCCGGATAATCGCGGCCACTACAGCCAGCCGGTATGTGATTTACCGGAAACCAAAGCCTGGGCTGAAAAGCTGACTGCCATGCTGGCCAACCGTAAATAAGGAGTAGCAGATGATTTGTCCACGTTGTGCTGATGAACATATTGAATTGATGGCGACCTCTCCGGTCAAAGGGATCTGGACGGTGTATCAGTGCCAGCATTGTCTGTACACCTGGCGTGATACCGAGCCGCTACGCCGTACCAGCCGTGAACATTACCCGCAAGCGTTTCGCATGACGCAGAAAGATATTGATCAAGCGCCGATGGTGCCGGGCATTCCACCGCTGCTGGCGGAAGATAAGCGTTAATAAAAAAGCCGGATGGCGGCTACGCCTTATCCGGCCTACTTATTGTGATGCTTCTTGTAGGCCCGGTAAGCGTAGCGCCACCGGGCGTTTCTGATTTACACCAGACTCTTCAACCGGTAGATCCACTCCAGCGCCTGGCGTGGCGTCAGAGAGTCAGGGTCGAGGTTCTCCAGCGCTTCAACGGCAGGAGAGGTCTCTTCCGCAACCGACAGCAGCGACATCTGCGTACCATCCACCTGGGTCGCGGCGGCATTCGGCGAGAGGCTTTCCAGCTCGCGCAGCTTTTGCCGCGCGCGTTTGATCACCTCTTTCGGCACGCCCGCCAGCGCAGCTACCGCCAGACCGTAACTCTTGCTTGCCGCCCCGTCCTGCACGCTGTGCATAAAGGCGATGGTATCGCCGTGCTCCAGCGCGTCCAGATGCACATTCGCGACGCCTTCCATTTTCTCCGGCAACTGCGTCAGTTCGAAGTAGTGGGTGGCGAACAGCGTCAGCGCTTTGATCTTATTCGCCAGATTTTCCGCACACGCCCACGCCAGCGACAGGCCGTCATAGGTCGATGTGCCGCGCCCGATTTCGTCCATCAAAACCAGACTGTTTTCGGTCGCGTTGTGCAAAATATTGGCGGTTTCGGTCATCTCGACCATGAAGGTTGAACGACCGGAAGCCAGATCGTCCGCCGCGCCTACGCGGGTAAAGATGCGGTCGATCGGGCCAATCTCAACGCTTTGCGCAGGCACGTAGCTGCCAATATACGCCAGCAGCGCAATCAGCGCGGTCTGACGCATATAGGTGCTTTTACCCCCCATGTTCGGCCCGGTGATAATCAGCATCCGGCGCTGCGGGGAAAGGTTCAGCGGGTTGGCGATAAACGGCTCGTTCAGCACCTGCTCGACAACCGGATGGCGACCTTCGGTAATACGAATGCCGGGCTTATCGCTAAAGGTCGGACAGGTATAATTCAGCGTATACGCGCGTTCAGCCAGGTTGACCAGCACGTCCAGCTCAGCCAGCGCATTGGCGCTCTGTTGCAGCTCTGCCAGGTGAGGGAGCAGCAGATCGAACAGCTCGTCATAAAGCTGTTTTTCCAGCGCCAGCGCTTTGCCTTTAGAGGTCAGAACTTTGTCTTCGTACTCTTTCAGCTCGGGAATAATGTAGCGCTCGGCGTTTTTCAGCGTCTGACGGCGGACGTAGTTAATGGGCGCCAGGTGGCTTTGCCCACGGCTGATCTGGATGTAATAACCGTGTACGGCGTTAAAGCCGACTTTCAGCGTATCCAGCCCGGTACGTTCACGCTCGCGGATTTCCAGACGATCGAGATAGTCGGTCGCCCCGTCAGCCAGCGCGCGCCATTCGTCCAGCTCTTCGTTGTAGCCCGGCGCAATAACGCCGCCGTCGCGCACCAGAACCGGCGGCGCGTCGATAATGGCGCGTTCCAGCAGATCGCGCAGTTCGGTAAACTCGCCCATTTTCTCGCGCAGGTTCTGCACGGGGGCGCTGGTTACGGTTTCAAGCTGTGCGCGCAGTTCCGGTAACTGCTGGAAGGCGTGACGCATACGGGCGAGATCGCGTGGTCGGGCGGTACGCAAGGCCAGACGGGCGAGGATACGCTCCAGGTCGCCCACCTGACGCAGCACCGGTTGCAATTCACTGGTCACATCCTGCAACGCGCCAATGGTCTGCTGACGTTCGATCAGGGTTTTCGTGTCGCGCACCGGCATATGCAGCCAGCGTTTGAGCATACGGCTGCCCATTGGCGTGACGGTGCAGTCGAGCACCGAAGCCAGCGTATTGTCCACGCCGCCCGCCAGGTTCTGGGTGATCTCCAGGTTGCGGCGCGTGGCGGCATCCATAATGATGCTGTCCTGCTGGCGTTCCATCGTAATGGAGCGAATGTGCGGCAGTGAAGTGCGCTGGGTGTCTTTGACGTACTGCAACAGACAGCCTGCGGCGCACAGTCCGCGTGGTGCGTTCTCTACGCCAAAGCCGATCAGGTCCCGCGTACCAAATTGCAGGTTTAGCTGCTGGCGAGCGGTATCGATTTCAAATTCCCACAGCGGGCGACGGCGTAAACCACGGCGGCCGTCGATCAGCGCCATTTCGGCAAAATCTTCGGCGTACAGCAGTTCTGCCGGGTTAGTGCGCTGTAATTCTGCGGCCATCGTTTCACGGTCAACCGGTTCGCTTAAGCGAAAACGCCCGGAGCTAATGTCCAGCGTGGCGTAACCGTAGCCTTTGCTGTCCTGCCAGATGGCGGCCAGCAGGTTGTCCTGGCGCTCCTGCAACAGCGCTTCATCGCTGATGGTGCCAGGCGTAACGATGCGCACGACCTTACGTTCAACCGGGCCTTTGCTGGTGGCCGGATCGCCAATCTGTTCACAGATTGCGACGGACTCCCCTTGATTGACCAGCTTCGCAAGGTAGTTTTCGACGGCGTGATGCGGGATGCCCGCCATCGGAATCGGTTCGCCCGCCGATGCGCCGCGTTTGGTCAGCGAAATATCGAGTAATTGCGAGGCGCGGCGTGCATCGTCGTAAAACAGTTCGTAAAAATCGCCCATGCGGTAAAACAGCAGGATCTCCGGGTGCTGAGCTTTCAGCTTGAGATACTGCTGCATCATGGGGGTATGGGCGTCGAGATTATCGATTGTACTCATGGAGTCGTGTCCAGTTCCCTGATTTTAAATGGATTGCGATGCTTTTTCTTTTCGTTGTTATCACATAAGGGGCACATGATAACGGAGATACGCATTTCAGGGAAAGCAGCGATGGACGACTTATCGATCCTTATTCCGTTTCTGATTTTTATAACTGCTGTTTGAGCTGCATTTCGGAACGCCGCTCCCGCAACGTAGCGTAAATAAATGCCACGATGAAGATCGCAGTGAACAATACTACGATGGTTGGCGCAGGGGCGCTGTCGAGGAAAAACGACAGATAAACGCCGAGAAAAGAGGTGACGACCGACAGCGTGACCGCCAGCATCAGCGCGCGGGCAAAACGCCGCGTCAGCAAAATCGCAATCGCGCCAGGGGCGATTAACAGCGAGATTGAAAGAATAATCCCCACCGATTTCAGCGTTGCGACGATGGTCAACGCGATCATGCACAACAGGCCATAATGCAGCAGGGTGGTATTAAGGCCGCTGGCTTTTGCCTGGTGCGGATCGAAGGCATGCAGTAAAAAATCTTTCCATTTCAGCCCGATAATCAGCGCAATACCCAGCGCAATCAGCGCCGTTTGCAGAATATCGCTGATGGACACGCCCAGCATATCGCCGAACAGAATATGATCCAGATGGACTTCAGACTGGATAGAAACGTACAGCACCAGCCCTGCGCCAAACATTCCTGAGAAGACGATTCCCATGATGGTATCGCGCTTAATACGGCTGTTATCGTCGAGATAGCCGGTGGCAACCGCGCAGAATAGCCCGGCAATAAACGCGCCGATAGCCAGCGGAATACCGGCGATATAGGCCAGCACAATGCCGGGGAACACGGCGTGACTCATGGCGTCGCCCATTAACGCCCAGCCTTTCAGCACCAGAAACACCGACAATAACGCGCAGGGGATCGCCACAATTGCCGAGACCATGAGCGCGTTGATCATAAAATCAAACTGGAAGGGTTCCAGTAAGGCGGTTAAGCGCATGGGGTCTCCTTATTCAGGCGCGCACGACGGCGGTTGGCAAGCAGGCCGTGTTTCGGGGCGAAGATAAACGCCAGCAGAAACAATAGCGTTTGCAGGACGACGATGATCCCGCCGGTCGCACCATCCAGCCAGTAGCTGAGCCAGGCGCCGAAAAAGCTGGTCAGGCTGCCGATGGCGACGGCGATGGTTAACAGGCGCGGAAAACGATCGGTCAGCAGCCAGGCGGTGGCGCCAGGCGTGACCACCAGACAGATCACCAGAAAAGCGCCGACGGTTTGCAGAGCGGCGACGGTGGAGACCGACAGCAACGTGAAAAACAGCAGCTTCAGCCGGGCGGGGTTAAGCCCAATCGATCGCGCATGGTTTTCGTCGAAAAAAGTCACCATCAGATCTTTCCACTTCAGCAGCAAAATCACCAGAGAGACCGTACCGATGATCGCCAGTTGCAGAATATCTTCCGGCGCAATAGCCAGCACGTTGCCGAGGATAATGGTCTGGATGTTGACCGACATCGGATTGAGCGAAACCATAAACAGCCCGATGCCAAAGAAAGAGGAGAAGATAAGACCGATAATCGCGTCTTCCTTCAGGCGTGAACGCTGGTTGAGAAAAAGCATGCTGCCCGCCGCCAGGCCGCCGGAGAGAAACGCGCCGAGAGAGAAGGGCAGTCCCAGCATATACGCGCCCGCCACGCCGGGGACGATGGAGTGGGAAAGCGCGTCGCCAATCAGCGACCAGCCTTTAAGCATCAGATAGCAGGAGAGAAAGGCGCACAGGCCGCCGACCATTGCCGAGACCCACATGGCGTTGAGCATGTACTGGTAGCCGAACGGTTCCACAAGCCAGTTCATGATGATTCTCCTCCGCCTGCCGCGCGCCGTGAGATAAAGGGACGCTCGTCGTCGGTGATGATATGCTCCTCGCCGCCGCTCAGCGCCACATGACGCAATACGCCGCTGAACGCCAGTTCGAGGTTTTCAGCGGTGAAGGTGGTTTCCGTCGGGCCGCTCGCCAGCACGGTGCCTTTGATCATCACCGTGTAATCGCAAAACTCCGTTACCGAGCCGAGGTTATGCGTTGAAACCAGCATGGTGCGGCCTTCATCGCGCAGCTCGCGCAACAGGGCAATAATGCGGGCTTCGGTTTTCACGTCAACGCCGGTAAAAGGCTCATCCAGAAGAATAACCTGCCCGTCCTGGGCGATGGCTCTGGCCAGAAAGACGCGTTTTTTCTGCCCGCCGGAAAGCTCGCCAATCTGCCGATAGCGATATTCCAGCATGTCCACCCGCGCCAGTGCGGCGTCCACGCTCTCACGATCACGCGCGCTGGGGCGGCGCAGCCACCCCATATGGCCGTAGCGCCCCATCATCACCACATCTTCCACCAGTACCGGAAACGACCAGTCCACCTCTTCAGATTGCGGGACATAGGCGATCAGATTCTGTTTCAACGCTTTGTTGACGGGCTGTTGCAGGATGGCGATTTCTCCCTTCGCCAGTCGGACAAACCCCATCAATGCTTTAAACAGCGTCGATTTCCCTGAACCGTTGACGCCAACCAGCGCGGCAATTGAGCCGCCAGGCACCTGAAACGTTGTGTCCCGCAGGGCAGTGTGACCATTGCGATACGTCACCGTGACGCGATCAACGGTAATCGCAGATTGACTCATTTCTGGCTCCTCAGCCCGTCAGTGATGCCGCTGACGATGGTTTCAGTTGTGACGCGCAGCAGATCCAGATACGTCGGCACCGGACCGTCGGCAGCGCTCAGAGAATCAACATATAGCACACCACCGTAGTGCGCGCCGGATTCACGCGCGACCTGGCGGGCCGGTTTATCGGAAACGGTACTTTCGCTGAACACCGCCGGGATGTGATGTTCCCTGATCGCGTCGATCACTTTGCGTACCTGTTTAGGCGTGCCTTGCTGATCGGCGTTGATCGGCCAGAGGTACAGCTCTTTCAGGTCGTTATCGCGCGCCAGATAGGAAAACGCCCCTTCACTGGTCACCAGCCAGCGTTTGTCGGCAGGAATCTTCGCCAGCGCGTCGCGTAGTGGATCGAGCGTCTGGCGGATTTGGGCTTTATAGTTTTCGGCGTTTTTCTGGTACGTCGCGGCGTTATCTGGATCGTATTTCACCAGCGCATCGCGAATGTTATCCACGTAAATCAGCGCATTTTCCGCCGACATCCAGGCGTGCGGGTTGGGTTTGCCGTTATACGGCCCTTCGGTAATGCCCATCGGCTTCACGCCGTTGGATACCGTAACTTCCGGCACGCCGGATAAGTGCTGGTAGAACCGGGCGAACCACAGTTCCAGGTTCAGGCCGTTAGAGAGGATCAGCTGCGCGCCCTGCGCCCGCTTAATGTCGCCGGGCGTCGGCTGATACTCATGGATCTCCGCGCCAGGCTTCGTGATTGAACTGACGTCCGCCGCATCGCCCGCTACGTTTTTCGCCATGTCGGCGATGACGGTAAACGTTGTGATGACCTTAAATTTATCTTTTGCATAAGCAGGCGACAGCGCAAGCATCGCCAGCGCGCTGGCAAGGAGAATGGATTTCAGACGGAGCAAGTGCGGCATAGTATCCCTCATCATAATGCGGTTAATTATTCATCGAATATAGCCTTTGCTATGTTATATAGCACAAGGTATAGATAAATGAAAATAATTCTTATTTACGTAGGGCGCTAAGGATGTGTCACCTTAGGGTGATAGTCCTGAGAGAAGATAAGGTGTATTATTTATGCAACTTATTTGTGGAGGCATCATGTCCGGTAAGCGTATTGCTCGTGAAAAACTGACGATTAAAAAAATGATCGCGCTGTACGAGAGCCAGTGCCCGCAGGCCTCAAACGAGCAAGGTCATTACGATGCGCTGTTTGCCTATGCGCAAAAGCGGCTGGATAAGTGCGTGTTTGGCGAGGAAAAACCGGCCTGTAAGCAGTGTCCGGTGCACTGTTATCAGCCCGCGAAGCGTGAGGAGATGAAGCAGATCATGCGTTGGGCAGGCCCAAGAATGCTCTGGCGCCATCCGATTTTGACCATCCGTCACCTTATTGATGACAAACGCCCCGTCCCGGAATTGCCGGAAAAATATCAGCGCAAGAAATAAATGTGTCTTGCCGGATGGCGGGAGTTAATCGCAGTTGCGTAGGCCCGATAAGCGTTAGCGCCATCGGGCAACACCATTACGCTTTGGTCGCAATCAGAATCGCTGACGCCTTAATCAGCGCAATAACGCGGCTGCCCTGCGCCAGTTTCATCTCTTCCTGACTCTCATTGGTGACAACGGCCACAATCTCAAAACCAGCGTCGGTTTTGATGTGTACAGTCGCGTTGACTGCGCCTTCCGTCACCTGAGATACGCTACCGGCAAACTGGTTGCGGGCGGAGAACTTCAGGCCGCAATCTTCGCTTGCCAGAGTAACCCAGGGGGCTTTAATCAAAGCAATGGCGTCTTTTCCGTTTGTCAGACCCAGCGCCTGCTGGCTGCTGTGAGTGACAATCGCCACCAGTTTTGCGCCGCCCGCCAGCGTCAGTTCAACTTCATCATTCACCGCACCCGTTGCGACTGCGCTAACCGTACCGGTCAGTTGATTACGTGCTGATACCGCCATACTGCCTCCTTTCGTTGAGATATCTGCCAGTATAGCCAGAGATGCTATACCAATGCATCTTTATCAATGCCTAATCGTTTCATGCGAGAGAGCAGGGTGGTGCGCTTCAGCCCCAGACGCTGCGCGGCGCCTTTTGGCCCCGCCACCACGCCATTTGTCTCTTTCAACACGCGCATAATGAGCTGAAATTCATCCTCGCCCTCCTGGGCGACTTCGGTGGCGACCGGCGGCGCGCCCGGCGTGAGCATTCCCATGTCCGGCAGCGAGAGTTGCAGCACGTTGCCCCGCGTTAGCAGAACGGCGCGCTCGACGACGTTTTCCAGCTCGCGGACGTTCCCCGGCCACTCCATATTGCTCAGCGTGCGCAGCGTTTCGGCAGGAATACTGTTGATGTTGCGCCCCATCCGGCGGGCGATTTTAAAGGTGAAGGCTTTGACCAGCAGCGGAATGTCCTCCGGGCGCTCGCGCAGCGGCGGGAGCTGGATCGGAAAGACGTTCAGACGGTAATAGAGATCGTTGCGGAACTCACGATCGGCCACCATTTTTTTCAGATCGCGATTGGTGGCGGCGATCAGCCTGACGTCCGTCTGGATCAGTTTATTGCTGCCCAGACGTTCAAATTCCTGCTCCTGGAGCACGCGCAGCAGTTTCGGCTGTAGCTCCAGCGGCATGTCGCCCACTTCATCAAGAAACAGCGAGCTTTTATCCGCCAGCTCAAAGCGGCCAATACGCTGCGCGCTGGCGCCGGTAAAGGCGCCGCGCTCGTGACCAAACAGATCGCTTTCCAGCAGCCCCGCGGGCATCGCCGCGCAATTCATCTTCACCATTCGCCGTGCGTTACGCCCGCTCAGATTATGAATCGCCCTGGCGATCAGCTCTTTACCGGTTCCTGTTTCACCGAGGATCAGGACGGTGCTGTCGCTTTGCGCCACCATCTCCACCTGCTTGAGCACGTTGTACATGGCTTCGCTGCGACCGATTATCTCGCCAAATTCGCTATCCACGTTATTGAGCTGCTCGGTAAGCGCCAGGTTCTCGTCGACCAGACGCTCTTTCAGCCGGTGAATTTCCTGATAGGCGAGGGCGTTGTCCACGGCAATCGCCACGCGTTCGGCAATCTGGCGCAGTAGTTTGAGGTTGGCGGTGGTAAACACTTTCTCTTCGCATTGCGCCAGCTTCAGCACGCCGAGCATTGTATTGCCGGACATCAGCGGCAGCAGACACAGGGTCTGTATCTGGTTGCCCCAGGTGTCGAACAGCATACGTTCGTACGGCGCAAGCGTATCCCGCTCGTTCAGGTTAATCAGCAGCATCTCTTTGCTTTTGAAAACCCGTTCAGAGAGCGTTCCCGCTTCGTCCACTTCGCTTTGTTCATGCGCGGGATTATGTTCATCCAGATAATGTGTGGAATAGATGCTCAGCTTGTTTTTGCGGGAGCTGTGCAGGACGATGCTAATGGCATCGATATTAAAGTAGTGGTGGATCTCTTTCGCGACTTCGCTCACCAGTTCGTCGATGTCCAGCCGTGAAAGCACGGCATTGGTGATCGCCACCAGAATGCGGAAGTTGTCGCGCTCACGGCACAGGAGATCGTAGTCAACGTTATTGCTGACCCGACACTGAATTTGCTCAGCGACCACTGCGACAATCTGGGTGAAGGTTTGCAGACGTTCGTACTCTTTCTCGCTCCACGGCTGGTCGTTTTGGCGGATGAATTCGCAGCCGCCAAAAATGCGCCCTTCAGCGGCCAGCGGCAGCAAACAGTAGTGGCCAAATTCACCGTACAGCCCGCTTGTCGCCAGTTGCGGCCAGGTTTCGCTGAATTCATGATGATTGCAGTGCAGCGCATCGGGGCGCGAGAGAATGCGCCGAACCGGGCCGTGTGCCAGCACGGTTTCGTCTTCATACGCGACAGGTTTACCATTTTCGCGAGTTGCATAATAACGCGCGCGTTGTGTCTGTGGCTGCCATAACACAATAGCCGCGATGTCGGCCAGCGCTGAGCGCTTGACCAGTTGCGAAAGCGCTTCACTGAGCGACGCCAGGTCGGGCTGCTGCAATAATGTACGAGTGATGTCGAACAAACCTTGTTGTCCGAGATCGCTCATCGGTGTATACGACATGTTGCTTTTCCAGAAAAGCACCGCGATGCGGTGCGAAAACGGTAAATAAATTATAGATATAGGTAATATATTTTGGGTATCACCGCAGGCCTGTCCATCCGCAGGCCTGATAAGCATAGCGCCATCAGGCGCCTTTGCCGGATGGCGGCGTAAACGCCTTATCCGGCCAACAAACTGCGTTGAACCGTAGGCCTGATAAGCACAGCGCCATCAGGCGCTAGCATATACGCGGCAACGGTTCGGCGTGGGGTAAATCAAGGGTACGTTTCACGCCATACAGACCGGCCAGGCGAACGCCTCTGCGTTCAACTACCTCGCCGATCGGCGCCACATCGCGGCCCAGCGGGTGCGCGCGCAGCGCGTCAAGCACCGCGTCTGCGGCCTGGCGTTCAACGGCGATCACCAGTTTGCCTTCATTGGCAAAGTTAAGCGCATCCAGCCCCAGCAGTTCGCAGACGCCGCGCACCGCCGGTTTGACCGGCAGCGCGGATTCAGACAACTCAATACCGAAGCCGCAGGCGGCGGCAAACTCATGGGCGACAGCATTCACGCCGCCGCGCGTCGCATCGCGTAAGGCTTTCACGCCAGGAATATCACGCAGCGTCTGAATAAGCGGGGTTAATACCGCGCAGTCGCTGACCAGTTCGCCATCCAGCCCCAGTTGTTCACGCAAATTGAGGATCGTTGCGCCATGATCGCCGAGCGTGCCGCTGACCAGCAGCACATCTCCCACGCTTAATGTCTGCGCCCCCCAGTGAATATTGGCGGGAATCGCCCCCATCCCGGCGGTGTTGATGAACAGCTTATCCGCCGCGCCGCGCTGAACGACTTTGGTATCACCGGTCACAATGGCGATACCGGCTTCGCGCGCGGTTGCCGCCATGCTGTTCACCACGCTTTTCAGCGTCTCCATCGGCAGACCTTCTTCGAGGATAAAGCCGCAGGAGAGATAACGCGGGATTGCGCCGCTGACCGCCACGTCGTTGGCCGTGCCGCAAATCGCCAGTTTGCCGATATTGCCGCCGGGGAAAAACAGCGGGTCAATAACATAGCTGTCGGTGGAGAAGGCCAGGCGGTCGCCTTCCGCCGCCAGTTGCGCCAGTTCAAGACGCGCCTGATCTTCCTGCTCAGCCAGCCACGGGTTGGCAAAAGCTTCCATAAACAGGCTGTTAATCAGCTGCTGCATGGCCAGACCGCCGCTGCCGTGGGCAAGTTGTACGCTGTTCATGCTTCACACTCCTGCTGACGATATTGATACCAGGCGGCGCATGCCCCCTCGGAGGAGACCATTAACGCGCCGAACGCCGTCTGCGGGTTACAGGTCGTGCCAAACAACGGGCACTGGTGCGGTTTGCACTTGCCGGTGAGCACTTCTCCGCAGCGCGCACGCGGATCGTCGCACACCTGTTGCGGCGCCGGGCGGAAGTGCGCTTCGGCGTCAAACCGCTGGTAGTCTGGCGTCAGGTGGACACCGGACGATTCAATCACGCCCAGCCCGCGCCATTCGCTGTCGCCGTTGACGCAAAACACCTCGGCGATAGCCTGTTGCGCCAGTAGATTACCGGCATCCGGCACCACGCGACGGTACTGGTTCTCAACCTGGCTATGGGAGGCTATTTTCTGCTCAACCAGCATGACGACGCCTTGCAGTAGATCAAGCGGTTCGAATCCCGCCACCACCAGAGGACGATGGAAATCCGTCGCGATGAAGCTATAGGCGTCGGTGCCGATCACCATGCTGACGTGACCCGGCGCGAGAAACGCGTCAATTCCGTTATCCGGCTGCTCCAGCAGGCTGCGCAGCGTTGGAATAAGCGTGATGTGCTGACAGAAAAAGTAAAAGTTCTGCACGTTGCGAAGCTTCGCCTGTTGCAGCGTGATGGCGGTGGTCGGCATGGTGGTTTCAAATCCCAGACCGAAGAAAACGACTTTGCGCGTTGGGTTTTCCTGCGCCAGTTTCAGGGCATCCATTGGCGAATAAACAATGCGGATATCTGCGCCACGGGCTTTGGCCTGCAATAGCGAACCCTGTTTCCCCGGTACGCGTATGGCATCGCCAAAGGTGCAGAAAATCACCTCAGGATGGCTGGCGATCTCCACGCAGCTGTCAATTCTGCCCATCGGCAGCACGCACACCGGGCAGCCGGGGCCGTGGATAAACTCCACGTTGTCGGGCAGCAGCTGGTCGAGGCCGAACTTGAAGATGGCGTGAGTATGGCCGCCGCACACTTCCATGATGCGCAGCGGACGTTCGGCGGTATAAGGGAGATGCACGGCACGTTCACGCAGGTGATCAATCAACTGCATCACCTGTTCCGGTGCGCGATATTCGTCAACAAAACGCATTATTTTTCCTCGCCATACAACAAAGCGCCGACGTCCGGTTCGACATCAAACATGTTTTGCAGCGCGTCGAGGGTGTCGCGCGCTTCCGCTTCGTTAATCACACTCATGGCAAAACCAACGTGAACCAGCACCCACTGGCCCAGACGCGGCTCACCGCTCTCATCGCAACTGCCAACCAGCGTCAGGTCGACATCGCGCTGGATGCCGCAGACATCGACTTTCGCCTGATTGCCGTCAATGGAGCGAATTTGCCCCGGAACGCCTATGCACATCGCTGTGCCTCCAGCCAGTTCAGCCACCGATCCATCCCTTCGCCGCTGGTGGCGGAGATGAGGATGATCTCAATGTCAGGATTGACTTCCCGGGCGCTGGCGATGCACTTCTCAACGTCAAAATTGAGGTACGGCAGCAGATCGACTTTGTTCAGGAGCATGAGCGAAGCGGCGGCGAACATATGCGGGTATTTCAGCGGCTTGTCTTCGCCTTCCGTAACGGAAAGCACCGCCACTTTATGGCGCTCGCCGAGGTCAAAGCTGGCCGGGCAGACAAGGTTACCGACGTTTTCGATAAACAGAATACCGTTGTCGGCCAGCGGCAGACGCGGAGCGGCATCGGCAATCATTTGCGCATCAAGATGGCAGCCTTTGCCGGTGTTGACCTGAATCGCAGGCG
Source organism: Citrobacter sp. CK198 (assembly GCF_030333295.1). Classification (NCBI taxonomy): domain Bacteria; kingdom Pseudomonadati; phylum Pseudomonadota; class Gammaproteobacteria; order Enterobacterales; family Enterobacteriaceae; genus Citrobacter; species Citrobacter sp. CK198. The sequence continues at coordinate 219,037 of NZ_JAOWGE010000036.1, forward strand.
TACCGGTCGCGCGGATGCGGGCGGCGTCGTTGACCGTTTGCTGGTCGCCTTCAATCACCGCGCACGGCACACTGTCTTTTAACTTCATCAGCGTTTCGGTCAGCAGGGTGGTTTTACCGGAACCGGGGCTGGAGACAAGGTTGAGCACCAGATGCTGGCGGGCGGCGAAGCGGGCGCGGTTGCGCTCGGCCAGACGGTTGTTTTTGTCCAGCACGTCAATTTCGACTTCCAGCATCCGGCGCTGGCTCATACCCGGCGCATGGGTTCCCGCTTCACCGTGACCGTAGTGCAGATCGCCTTCTGCGGTCTGGCTCGGGGTAAAGGCGGATGTCTTCACGCCGGTGATGTTCAGTGCCGGGCGAGCCGCCGGGGCAAAAGGCGCGCTACGAAACGCCGAATGGGGATTATGCTCATCTCCCTCTATATAAAGGTTGCCTTCACCGCAACCGCATGTCGTACACATCGCTCACTCCTGATCTCTATCTTGCGGTAAATCTATTGCCGGATGGCGGCTTTGCTTTATGCAGCCTACAACTCAGGCCATTCCTGTCGGCCGGATAAGACGCTCAGGCGTCGCTATCCGGCGTTGGATTACTGTCTATTTCAATTCGGCGAATCTGCAACCCGTCATCGGCCACAATGCGTAGCGTGTCGCTCTGGCATTGCGGACAACGGCGCACGCGCTGCGTCAGTAGCGTGACGTACTGCTGACAAGACTCGCACCAGCATTCGGCTTCTTGTTCTTCGAGGTGGAGTTTACAACCTTCCGCCAGGGTGCCACGGCATACCAGATCAAAACAAAAGGCGAGAGCGCTGGTTTCTACGCAAGAAAATGCGCCAATTTTGAGCCAGACCCCAGTTACCCGTTTTGCACCGTGCGCTGCGGCCTGTTGTTCAATTAATTCCAGTGCCCGTTGGCAGAGAGTTATTTCGTGCATATCGCCTCCCGAATTCATTGCCCTGAATAAGCAATAAATATGCCAGTTATTTTTCCCTTGCTTGTGGCAATGACGACGATGACGAAATGACATGTCGTCACAGCGTCGAACGTGATGGCTGTTTTTGTATCATCATGAAAAATAAAGGTTTAAAAACTGGCATGGAAAATGCTTAAGGCTGGCTATCTCTGCTAACCGGGTAACCTGACATGACTATTTGGGAAATAAGCGAAAAGGCTGATTACATCGCGCAGCGGCATCATCGCCTGCTGGACCAGTGGCGAACCTACTGCAACTCACTGGTTCAGGGGATCACCTTATCAAAAGCGCGTCTGCATCACGCCATGAGCTGTGCGCCGGACAAAGATCTGTGCTTTGTGCTTTTCGAGCACTTCACGATTTACGTCACCCTGGCGGACGGTTTTAACAGCCACACCATCGAGTATTACGTCGAAACCAAAGACGGTGAAGATAAGCAGTTGATTGCACAAGCGCAATTGACCATCGACGGCCTCGTTGATGAGAAGGTCAGTAACCGCGATCGCGAGCAGGTGCTGGAGCACTATCTCGAAAAAATCGCCAGCGTTTACGACAGCCTGTACACCGCCGTGGAAAACAATCGCCCGGTGAATTTACGTCAACTGGTAAAGGGAAATAGCCCGGCGGCATAAGCACGAGGCGCTGCCCGTTGTTACTCGCGGCGTGCGCTTCACGCTGCATATGAATGTTTGAGGGGATGGGAATGTCGATAAGTGTCGAAAATGACATTTTTCAGACATGTTTTCGTCAAAAATGACTATCACCTGAGGAATGCCTGGTGAATCGTTTTGTAATTGCTGACTCCACGCTCTGTATTGGCTGCCACACCTGTGAAGCAGCCTGTTCAGAGACGCATCGCCAGCACGGCCTGCAATCAATGCCGCGGCTGAAAGTGATGCTCAATGAAAAAGAATCCGCGCCGCAGCTGTGTCACCACTGTGAAGATGCGCCCTGTGCCGTGGTGTGCCCGGTGAACGCCATCAATCGGGTAGACGGCGCCGTACAGCTGAATGAAAGCCTGTGCGTAAGCTGCAAGCTGTGTGGCATTGCCTGCCCGTTCGGCGCGATTGAATTTTCCGGCAGTCGTCCGCTGCATATTCCGGCGAATGCCAATTCACCGAAAGCCCCGCCGGCGCCTCCCGCGCCGGCACGCGTCAGTACGCTGCTGGACTGGGTGCCGGGCGTGCGCGCCATCGCGGTCAAATGCGATCTGTGCAGCTTCGACGAACAAGGCCCGGCCTGCGTGCGGATGTGTCCGACCAACGCGTTACACCTGGTGAATAACATGGATATCGCCCGCGCCAGCAAGCGCAAACGTGAGCTGACCTTCAACACCGATTTTGGCGATCTCACCTTGTTTCAGCAGGCGCAAAGTGGGGAGGCAAAATGAACGCAATTTCATTGATCAATAGCGGTGTGGCCTGGTTCGCGGCGGCGGCCGTACTGGCATTTCTGTTCTCCTTTCATAAAGCGCTGAGCGGCTGGGTCGCCGGTGTCGGCGGCGCAGTCGGCAGTCTGTATACCGCGGCGGCGGGTTTTTCCGTCCTGGTGAATGCGACAGCGGTCAGCGGCGTGATGCCGTTGATCGGTCATGGTTTACAAATCACCCCGCTGAACGCCATCTGGCTGATTACGCTTGGGCTGTGCGGGCTGTTCGTCAGCCTGTACAACATCGACTGGCATCGTCACCCGCTGGTGTTAGCCAACGGGCTGCTGGTAAACCTGCTGATGGCGGCGGCAGTTTGCGCGGTCGTCGCCAGCAATCTCGGCACGCTGGTGGTGATGGCGGAAATCATGGCACTGTGCGCGGTGTTTCTTACCGGTTGCAGCAAAGAGGGCAAACTGTGGTTTGCGCTGGGGCGTATCGGTACGCTGCTGCTGGCTGTCGCCTGCTGGCTGGTGTGGCAGCGTTACGGCACGCTGGAACTGCGTCTGCTCGATCTGCGCGCCCAGGCGTTGCCGCTCGGTTCTGACATCTGGCTGCTCGGCGTAGTCGGTTTTGGTCTGCTGGCCGGGATTATCCCGCTGCACGGTTGGGTGCCGCAGGCGCATGCCAACGCCAGCGCGCCGGCGGCGGCCCTGTTCTCTACCGTGGTGATGAAAATGGGTCTGCTGGGCATTCTCTCTTTATCGCTGATTGGCGGCAATGCGCCGCTGTGGTGGGGCGTTCTGCTGCTGGTGCTCGGCATGATCACCGCGTTTGTCGGCGGTCTGTATGCGCTGATGGAACATAACATTCAGCGTCTGCTGGCGTACCACACTCTGGAAAACATCGGCATTATCCTGCTCGGTCTGGGCGCGGGCGTCACCGGTATCGCCCTTAATCAACCGGCGCTGATTGCGCTCGGCCTGACCGGTGGTCTCTATCATCTGGTCAACCATAGCCTGTTCAAAAGCGTGCTGTTTTTGGGCGCGGGCAGCATTTGGTTCCGTACCGGGCACCGCGACATCGAAAAACTGGGCGGTATTGGTAAACGTATGCCGGTGATTTCTGTCGCGATGTTGATTGGCCTGATGGCGATGGCCGCGCTGCCGCCGCTGAACGGGTTTGCCGGTGAGTGGGTTATCTATCAGTCCTTCTTCAAACTGGGCAACAGCGGCGCGTTCATTGGCCGTCTGTTAGGGCCGTTGCTGGCCGTCGGGCTGGCAATTACCGGTGCGCTGGCGGTGATGTGTATGGCGAAAGTCTATGGCGTTACGTTCCTTGGCGCGCCGCGTACCAAAGAGGCGGAAAACACCTGCTGTGCGCCAATCCTGATGGGGGTGAGCGTCGTCGCGCTGGCCATTTGCTGCGTGCTGGGCGGCGTTGCCGCGCCGTGGCTGCTGCCGCTGATCTCCACCGCCGTGCCTCTGCCGCTGGAGACGGCGAACACCACCGTTTCTCAGCCGATGATCGCGCTGCTGCTGATCGCCTGTCCGCTGCTGCCGTTCATCATCATGGCGATTTTCAAAGGCAACCGTCTGCCGTCGCGTTCACGCGGCGCGGCCTGGGTCTGTGGCTACGACCACGAGCAGTCGATGGTGATTACCGCCCACGGTTTCGCCATGCCGGTGAAAGAGGCCTTTGCCCTGGTACTTAAGTTGCGTAAATGGCTTAACCCGGTATCGCTGGTTCCGGGCTGGCAGAATGCGGCGGCACCGGCTCTGTTCCGCCGCCTGGCGCTGATTGAGCTGGCGGTGCTGGTGGTGATTGTGGTTTCACGAGGAGCCTGAGAATGAGTGTGTTATATCCGTTAATTCAGGCGCTGGTGTTATTCGCCGCAGCGCCGCTGCTGTCCGGTATTACCCGCGTGGCGCGTGCCCGGTTGCACAACCGTCGTGGGCCGGGCGTTTTGCAGGAGTATCGCGACCTGATCAAACTGTTGGGGCGCCAGAGCGTTGCGCCTGCCGATTCCGGCTGGGTCTTTCGCCTGACGCCGTTTGTGATGGTCGGCGTCATGCTGACTATCGCGACCGCGCTGCCGGTGGTGACGGTTGGTTCGCCGTTGCCGCAGTTGGGCGATCTGATCACCCTAATCTACCTTTTTGCGATCGCCCGTTTCTTCTTTTCTATTGCCGGTCTGGATACCGGGAGTCCGTTTACCGCGATCGGCGCAAGCCGCGAAGCGATGCTCGGCGTACTGGTGGAGCCAATCCTGCTGCTCGGCCTGTGGGTGGCGGCGCAGGTGGCCGGTTCCACACACATCAGCAATATCACCGACACGATTTACCACTGGCCGGTAGCACGCAGCATTCCGCTGATGCTGGCGCTGTGCGCCTGCGCGTTCGCCACCTTTATCGAGATGGGCAAACTGCCTTTCGATCTGGCGGAAGCGGAGCAGGAGTTGCAGGAAGGCCCGCTGACCGAATACAGCGGCAGCGGCTTCGCGGTGCTGAAGTGGGGCATCAGCCTGAAACAGCTGGTGGTGCTGCAAATGTTTGTCGGCGTATTCCTGCCGTGGGGACAGATGGAAACCTTCAGCGCAGGTGGGCTGCTGCTGGCGCTGGTGATTGCCATCGTCAAGCTGATCGCTGGCGTACTGGTGATTGCCCTGTTCGAAAACAGCATGGCGCGCCTGCGTTTTTGCGCCACTTCACGCGTGACCTGGGCCGGTTTTGGGTTTGCGTTTTTAGCATTCGTCTCCTTGCTGGTGGCGTGATTTAAGAGAGTTTGAGCATGTCTGAAGAAAAATTAGGTCAACAATACCTTGCGGCGCTGCACCAGGCTTTTCCGGGCGTGGTGCTGGACGAAGCCTGGCAGACCAAAGATCAGCTGACCCTCACCGTGAAGGTGAACTACCTGCCGGAAGTGGTGGAGTTTCTCTACTACAAACAGGGCGGATGGCTCTCGGTACTGTTTGGCAACGACGAACGCCAGCTGTGCGGCCACTATGCCGTTTACTACGTGTTGTCGATGGAGCAGGGGACGAAGTGCTGGATAACCGTGCGCGTTGAAGTCGATGCCAACAAACTGGAGTTTCCGTCCGTGACGCCGCGCGTGCCGGCTGCGGTGTGGGGCGAACGCGAAGTGCGCGACATGTATGGCCTGATCCCGGTCGGCCTGCCTGATGAACGCCGCCTGGTGCTGCCGGATGACTGGCCGGATGAACTCTATCCGCTGCGTAAAGACAGCATGGATTACCGTCAACGTCCGGCGCCGACCACCGATGCCGAAACCTACGAATTTATCAACGAACTGGGTGACAAGAAAAACAACGTGGTGCCGATCGGCCCGCTGCACGTCACCTCTGATGAACCGGGTCACTTCCGTCTGTTTGTTGACGGCGAAAACATTATCGACGCCGATTACCGCCTGTTCTACGTCCATCGCGGCATGGAGAAACTGGCGGAAACCCGCATGGGCTACAACGAAGTCACCTTCCTGTCGGATCGCGTGTGCGGCATTTGCGGCTTTGCTCACAGCACCGCCTATACCACCTCCGTCGAGAATGCGATGGGCATCGTGGTGCCGGAACGCGCGCAGATGATCCGTGCCATTCTGCTGGAAGTTGAGCGTCTGCATTCACACCTGCTGAACCTCGGTCTGGCCTGCCACTTTACCGGCTTTGACTCCGGCTTTATGCAGTTCTTCCGCGTGCGTGAAACGTCGATGAAAATGGCGGAGATCCTTACCGGGGCGCGTAAAACCTACGGTCTGAACCTGATCGGCGGGATTCGTCGCGATCTGCTGAAAGAGGACATGATCCAGACCCGTCAACTGGCGCAGCAGATGCGCCGCGAGGTGCAGGAACTGGTGGATATGCTGCTCAGCACGCCGAACATGGAGCAACGCACCGTCGGCATTGGGCGCCTCGACCCGGAAATCGCCCGCGACTTCAGTAACGTGGGGCCGATGGTGCGCGCCAGCGGTCACGCGCGCGATACCCGCGCCGATCACCCGTTTGTCGGCTACGGCCTGCTGCCGATGGAAGTGCATAGCGAGCAGGGCTGTGACGTCATTTCCCGTCTGAAAGTGCGCATCAACGAAGTGTACACCGCGCTGAACATGATCGATTTCGGCCTGGACAACCTGCCGGGCGGCCCGCTGATGGTGGAAGGCTTTACCTATATCCCACACCGTTTTGCGCTGGGCTTTGCCGAAGCGCCGCGCGGGGATGACATCCACTGGAGCATGATCGGCGACAACCAGAAGCTGTACCGCTGGCGCTGCCGTGCGGCGACCTACGCCAACTGGCCGACCCTGCGCTATATGCTGCGCGGTAACACGGTCTCCGACGCGCCGCTGATCATCGGTAGCCTCGACCCTTGCTACTCCTGTACCGACCGCATGACCGTGGTGGATGTGCGTAAGAAGAAGAGCAAAGTCGTGCCGTACAAAGAACTTGAGCGCTACAGCATTGAGCGTAAAAACTCGCCGCTGAAATAAGGAATCGCCATGTTTACCTTTATCAAAAAAGTTATCAAAACCGGCGCGCCGACGTCGTCATATCCGCTGGAGCCGATTGCGGTTGATAAAAACTTCCGTGGCAAACCGGAGCATAACCCGCAGCAGTGCATTGGCTGCGCAGCCTGCGTCAATGCCTGCCCGTCGAATGCGCTGACGGTTGAAACCTGCCTTGTTACCGGCGAGCTGGCCTGGCAGTTCAACCTCGGGCGCTGCATCTTTTGCGCCCGCTGCGAAGAAGTGTGCCCGACGGCGGCGATTAAACTCTCGCAGGAATATGAGCTGGCGGTGTGGAAGAAAGCGGATTTTCTGCAACAGTCCCGCTTTACGCTGTGCAATTGCCGCGTGTGCAACCGTCCTTTCGCGGTGCAGAAAGAGATTGATTACGCCATCGCGCTGCTGAAACACAATGGCGACAGCCGCGCGGAGCATCACCGTGAAAGCTTTGAGACCTGCCCGGACTGCAAGCGTCAGAAATGCCTGGTGCCGTCCGACCGTATTGAACTGACTCGCCATATGAAAGAGGCCAGCTGATGAGCAATTTATTAGGCCCACGCGACGCCAACGGCATTCCGCTGCCGATGACGGTGGATGAATCCATCGCCAGCATGAAGGCGTCTTTGCTGAAAAACATTAAGCGTTCGGCGTATGTCTACCGCGTGGACTGCGGTGGCTGCAACGGCTGCGAAATCGAAATTTTTGCCACCCTTTCTCCGCTGTTTGACGCCGAACGTTTTGGCATCAAAGTCGTCCCGTCGCCGCGTCATGCGGATATTCTGCTGTTCACCGGGGCGGTGACGCGCGCAATGCGTTCTCCGGCGCTGCGCGCCTGGCAGTCCGCGCCGGACCCAAAAATCTGTATCTCTTACGGCGCCTGCGGCAACAGCGGCGGTATCTTCCACGACCTGTACTGCGTCTGGGGCGGCACCGACAAAATCGTACCGGTGGATGTCTACATTCCGGGCTGCCCGCCGACGCCTGCGGCAACGTTGTACGGTTTCGCGATGGCGCTGGGTTTGCTGGAGCAGAAAATTCACGCCCGCGCGCCGGGTGAACTGGACGAGCAGGCGGCAGAGATTCTGCATCCCGACATGGTGCAGCCGCTACGCGTGAAGGTGGATCGCGCGGCGCGTCGTCTGGCGGGTTATCGCTATGGCCGTCAGATCGCCGATGATTACCTGACCCAACTGGGGCAGGGTGAACATCAGGTGGCGCGCTGGCTGGAAGTGGAAAACGATCCGCGTCTGACCGAGATTGTCACTCACCTGAATCATGTGGTTGAAGAGGCGCGTATCCGATGAGTGAAACGGTGGTGTTCAGTCAACTGAGCCGTAAGTTTATTGATGAGAACGATGCGACGCCCGCCGAGGCGCAGCAGGTTGTCTATTACAGCCTGGCGATTGGCCACCACCTTGGGGTCATCGACTGCCTGGAAGCGGCGTTAACCTGCCCGTGGGAGGATTATCTGGCGTGGATTGCGACTCTGGAAGAGGGAAGCGAGGCCAGACGTAAAATGGAAGGCGTGCCGAAGTATGGCGAGATCGTCATCGATTTTAACCATGTGCAAATGCTGGCGCGCGCTTTCGACAGCGCGCTCGCTGCGCAAAGCCCGCAACAGCAGGCGTGGAGCAAGCTGATGCTGAGTATGCTCCACGATATTCATCAGGAAAGCGCCATCTATCTGATGGTGAGGAGACACCGTGACTGACGTTTTATTGTGCGTCGGCAACAGTATGATGGGCGATGACGGCGCCGGGCCACTACTGGCCGAGATGTGCGCCGCGGAGCCTAAAGGCAACTGGGTTGTTATTGACGGCGGCAGCGCGCCGGAGAACGATATTGTCGCGATCCGCGAACTGCGCCCGGATCGTCTGCTGATTGTCGATGCGACCGACATGGGGCTGAATCCGGGCGAGATCCGCATCATCGACCCGGATGACATCGCCGAAATGTTTATGATGACCACCCACAATATGCCGTTGAATTACCTGGTGGATCAGCTGAAAGAGGACGTTGGCGACGTGATTTTCCTCGGCATCCAGCCGGATATCGTTGGCTTTTATTATCCGATGACGCAAGCGATTAAAGACGCGGTTGAGGTGGTTTATTCAAGGCTTGCAGAGTGGGTTGGCGACGGGGGATTTTCTCCGCTCTGAGCAGGTGCCCGGTGGCGCTACGCTTACCGGGCCTACGGTTTTGTAGGCCGGGTAAGGCGAAGCCGCCACCCGGCAAAACGGGCTACGCCAGATCTTCCCCGTTACTCGCAATCACTTTCTTGTACCACCAGAATGATTTTTTGCGGGTACGCGCCAGCGTGCCGTTGCCAGCGTCGTCACGGTCGACATACACAAACCCGTAGCGTTTGCTCATTTCGCCTGTCGAGGCGGACACCAGATCGATGCAGCCCCAGGTGGTGTAACCCATCAGCGGCACGCCGTCTTCAATGGCGTCGGCCATCGCCCGAATATGCTCGCGCAGGTAGCTGATGCGGTAATCATCATGGATCTCACCTTTCGCGTCCGGCTCATCTTTCGCGCCGAGGCCGTTTTCCACCAGAAACAGCGGCTTCTGGTAGCGGTCATACATCATATTCATGGTGATGCGCAGACCAAGCGGGTCAATCCCCCAGCCCCATTCGCTGACGTCAAGGTGCGGATTGCGCAGCGATTTCACCACGTTGGCGGCGTTGGTGTTATTGGCGTTCATCTCCGCTGAAGCGCAGCGTGACGCGTAGTAGCTAAACGAGACGAAATCGACGGTGTTCTTCAGGATAGCGTCGTCTTCCGGGGCTTTTTCAATCACCACGCCTTTCTCGCGAAAGACGCGGGCGGAATAGGCCGGATAAGCGCCGCGCGCCTGCACATCGATAAAGAACAGGTTTTCGCGGTCTTTCTCCAGCGCGGTCCAGACGTCCTGCGGTTTACAGGAGTAAGGATAAAAATTGCCGCCCGCCAGCATACAGCCGACCTGGTTTTGCGGGTTGACCTCATGGGCGATTTGGGTCGCCAGCGCGCTGGCAATCAGCTCGTGATGCGCGGCCTGATACTTCACCTGATCCTGATTTTCACCTTCCTCAAACACCAGGCCCGCGCCGGAGAATGGGCTGTGCAGCATGATGTTGATTTCGTTGAACGTCAGCCAGTATTTCACCAGACCGTCAAAGGCTTCAAAGCAGGTTCGCGCGTAGCGGGTAAAGAATTCCACCATTTTGCGATTGCGCCAGGAGCCGTACTCCGTCACCAGGTGCATCGGCACATCGAAGTGGCACAATGTGACCAGCGGCTCAATACCGTACTTTTTACACTCTTCAAACACCGCGCGATAAAACGTGATGCCTTCTTCGTTCGGCGTCAGCTCATCGCCGTCAGGGTAGAGACGGCTCCAGGCGATCGAGGTGCGAAACACCGTGAAGCCCATCTCCGCCATCAGGGCGATATCGTCTTTATAGCGATGGTAAAAATCAATCGCGTCATGGCCTGGATAAAATTCGTCATCCCGCAGTTGAAAGCGTTTCTCCAGCCCCAGTTTTACCGGCATCCGGTGCTCGCCGTGCGGGATCATATCGACGGTGCTCAGCCCTTTGCCGCCTTCCCGGTATGCCCCTTCAGACTGGTTGGCGGCCAGTGCGCCGCCCCATAAAAATCCTTGCGGAAATACAGACATAGTCATCCTCAATATGCGCCAGTCAGATGCTGGCTTCTTTTGCAGTAGTCGGTTGCGCGGCCTGGTTTTTTCTTGCCTGTGCGGCTGCGTCTTCCACGGGGATATCTTCAAAGCCGAGGAGCAGCGTCAGAACAAAAGAGAGCACCACGGCCAGCGCCATCACGCCAAACACCCAGGCGATGGTCATCGGGTTTGCCGGGTCGAAGAACTGGACGCTGGTGAACAGGCCCGGCGCCGCCATCGAGTGGCTGGCAAGCCCCGCCATACCTGCCACCGCGCCGCAGATAAAACCGCTGATCAGGCTCGCAATCAGCGGACGCTTCAGACGTACCGCCACGCCGTACAGCGCCGGTTCGGAGATCCCCGCCATAATTGCGGAAGCGGCGGCGGCAAGCGCCGTCTGGCGCAGTTCCGGGTTCTTGGTTTTCCATGCGACGGCCAGAGAGGAACCGCCCAGCGACAGGTTAGCGCCAATTTCAGACGGCATGACCATGCCTTCTTTGCCGGTTTCAGCAATGGTCTGGATGATGGTTGGGGTAAAGACGCGGTGCATCCCGGTCATGACCAGCAGCGGCCACAGCGCGCCCATGATGGCGACGGAAAGCCAGCCCAGATAGCCGTGAATGGTGTAAACCAGCGCGGAGATGGCGCTACCGATCCAGATCCCGATTGGGCCGATTAAAACAATGGCGAGCGGGGCGGCGATCAGGACGATCAGCATTGGTTTCAGGAAGTTTTTCGTGACGGCTGGGGTAATGCGATCCACCCAGCGTTCGATGTATGAAAGACACCACGTCATCACCAGCGCCGGGATCACCGTGTAGGTGTATTTCACCGCCGTCACCGGGATCAGGGCAAATTCAACGTGTTCACCTTCGGCGGCTTTCGCCATCAGGTCGATAAAACTCGGGTGAACCAGCACGCCTGCGATGGCAATCGCCAGCGACATGTTTGTTTTGAACTTGATTGCCGCTGACGCCGCCACCATCAGCGGCAGGAAGAAGAATGCGCCGTCGCCAATTACCGTCAGGATGGTCAGCGTGGAGGCGCCTTTTTCCAGCAGCCCCGTCATTTCGAGGATCATGGCCAGCAGTTTCAGCATCGATCCGCCGATAATCGCCGGGATCAGCGGGGACATGGTACCGATCAGCGCGTCAAGGATCCCCGCGCCGATGCGTTTAAAGGTGAGTTTAGGTTTGCCGACGGGCGCTGCGGGCTGCATATCGGTCGGCAGCAGACTGACGACTTCGCGATACGCCTGTGAAACGGTGTTGCCGATAATCACCTGACACTGGTTGTCGCTGCGAACCACGCCGAGAACGCCGCTGAGGGTTTTCAACGTCGCGCTGTCGACCTGCGCGTCATCTTTGAGAACGAAACGCAGACGCGTCATGCAGTGTGTCACGGCGGTGATGTTATCCACACCGCCCAGCGCCGTCACCACGGAGCGCGCCAGTGCCGCATAATTCTTAGACATCGGATTTTATCCTGTTTTATCAATAGGGTAGTTTTATCGTCTTACGCCTTTTCGCTAAAAAACGTGGGCAATGAAACGCAAAATAGGAAACCGGTTCCACAAAATCATGAATAGTTTCACTGAGTGATACAAGATCACAATTCGATCATTTTTTATAATTGTGAGAATGATCACTTGTTGTTTTGGGCGGTGATTTACCATCAAGGACAACAACGGTACGGTGAAGTACACTGCGTGTCATTGAGTGCTAATGGATGAGTAATATGACGACGATGCTGGAGGTGGCGAAGCGCGCCGGGGTGTCGAAAGCGACGGTTTCCCGGGTGCTTTCAGGTAACGGCTACGTCAGCCAGGAGACCAAAGACCGCGTGTTTCAGGCCATTGAAGAGAGCGGCTATCGACCCAATTTGTTAGCGCGCAGTCTGGCGGCGAAGAAAACGCAGACCCTCGGTCTGGTGGTGACGAACACCCTTTACCACGGCGTTTATTTTAGCGAGCTGTTATTTCATACGGCGCGAATGGCAGAGGATAAGGGGCGTCAGCTTCTGCTCGCGGACGGCAAACACAGCGCGGAAGAAGAGCGTCAGGCGATTCAGTATCTGCTCGATCTGCGCTGCGACGCCATTATGATTTATCCCCGTTTTCTTAGTGTGGATGAGATTGACGACATTATCGACTCACACGCCCAGCCCATTATGGTGCTTAACCGTCGGCTGCGAAGAAACAGCAGCCACTGCGTTTATTGCGACCAGAAGCAGACCAGTTTTAACGCGGTGGAACAGTTGATCGCCGGGGGGCATCGCGAGATTGCGTTTATCACCGGTTCGATGGATTCCCCTACCGGCGTGGAGCGTCTCTCAGGGTATAAAGACGCATTGACGCGACACGGCATCGCTATCAATAACGAATTGATTGTCAACGGAAAGTGGACGCCCGCCAGCGGTGCTGAAGGGGTGGATACGCTCCTGGCGCGCAAGGTGAGTTTTACCGCGCTGGTAGCCAGTAATGACGATATGGCGATTGGCGCCATCAAACAGTTACACGAGCGTGGCATGAGCGTGCCTGCGCAGACCTCGGTCATCGGATTCGACGACATCGCGATGGCGCCCTATACCATCCCGGCGCTTTCCAGCGTTAAAATTCCGGTCACGGAGATGATTCAGGAGACGATTGGACGTCTTATCTTCATGCTGGACGGCGGTGAATTTACGCCGCCAAAAACCTTTACCGGTGCGCTGATCCTGCGCGATTCGGCAGCGCCGCTGCCTGTCCGCTGATCCCGCTTTACATTGTCATTTGTCATCGTCATTCGTGACGATGACAGTGCCTGGTCACAACGTCATCATCAAATATCAAGCAATAACAATCAGTTAAAAACTGGCACGATTTATGAATGTTTCGGCACATAATCTGTCATTGCTGGAGAATTTGATGAACCGTTTCATCATTGCCGACGCCAATAAATGCATTGGTTGCCGTACCTGTGAAGTGGCCTGTGTGGTGTCTCATCAGGAAAACCAGGACTGCGCGTCGCTGACCCCTGAAACTTTCTTACCCCGCATCCATGTGATCAAAGGTGTGAATGTCTCCACGGCGACGCTGTGCCGCCAGTGTGAAGACGCGCCGTGCGCCAATGTCTGCCCGAACGGCGCCATCAGCCGTGATAAAGGTTTCGTACATGTGATGCAGGAGCGTTGCATTGGCTGTAAAACCTGCGTGGTCGCTTGCCCATACGGCGCGATGGAAGTGGTTGTGCGTCCGGTGATTCGCAACAGCGGCGCGGGTCTGAACGTCCGGGCGGAAAAAGCGGAGGCCAACAAATGCGACCTTTGCCACCACCGCGAGGCCGGCCCTGCCTGTATGGAAGCCTGTCCGACCCACGCGCTGATTTGCGTCGATCGCAACAAACTTGAACAACTGAGCGCGGAAAAACGTCGCCGTGCGGCGCTGGACTCCTCCGCGTCTTTGCTTTTCTGATTACTGAAAAACCGCGTAAAATACGGTGGTATTCATGCCGGATGGCGGCCTTGCCTTATCCGGCCTACTGTTCGTATCCCCGTAGGCCTGATAAGCGTAGCGCCATCAGGCAAACCGGGATAGATGACTGCGGGAACGACTTCATGACAATAAACAACCACTCCGGCGTACAGCTGCGTATTCGTGGCAAGGTGCAGGGCGTTGGATTTCGCCCCTACGTCTGGCAACTGGCGCAGCGGTTACAACTGCATGGCGACGTGTGTAACGACGGTGACGGTGTGGTTGTGCGCTTACAGGAAGATCCGGCGGAGTTTATTGTGCAGTTACATCAACATTGCCCGCCGCTGGCCCGTATTGACAGCGTCGAGAGCGAGCCGTTTGCCTGGTCTCAACTGCCTGCCGATTTCTCCATCCGCCAGAGCGCGGGCGGAACGATGAATACGCAAATTGTGCCCGATGCGGCCACATGCCCGGCCTGTCTCGCCGAAATGAATACGCCCGGCGAGCGGCGCTACCGTTACCCTTTTATCAACTGCACCCACTGCGGCCCGCGTTTTACGATCATTCGTGCGATGCCTTACGACCGTCCGTTTACCGTGATGGCATCGTTTCCGTTGTGCAGGAAGTGTGCGACGGAATACCGCGATCCGTACGACCGCCGTTTCCACGCCCAACCTGTTGCCTGCCCGGCCTGCGGCCCGCATCTGGCGTGGCGCTCTGGCAGCGCGCGGGCGGAAAAAGACGCTGCGCTACAGGCTGCCGTCGCGATGTTAAAAGCGGGGGGCATTGTCGCCATCAAAGGTATTGGCGGCTTTCATCTGGCCTGCGATGCGCAAAACGATGAGGCGGTGGCGATGCTGCGGGCGCGTAAACGCCGCCCTGCGAAACCGCTGGCGGTGATGTTGCCGGATGCGGAAGGCTTGCCGGATGCGGCGCGCCGACTGCTGACTACGCCGGCCGCCCCCATCGTACTGGTGGATAAACAGCATGTCGCGTCGCTGTGCGAGGGGATCGCGCCGGGGCTGGCGGAAGTGGGGGTAATGCTGCCCGCGAATCCGCTCCAGCATCTGCTTTTACAGGCGCTGAATTGTCCGCTGGTGATGACCTCCGGCAACCTTAGCGGTAAACCGCCAGCTATCACTAACCAACAGGCGCTGGACGACCTGAAGGCGATCGCCGACGGTTTTCTGTTGCACAACCGCGATATCGTGCAGCGAATGGATGACTCGGTCGTGCGTGACAGCGGCGAAATGCTACGCCGTTCGCGGGGCTATGTGCCGGATGCGATCGCGCTGCCGCCGGGATTTCGCGATGTGCCGCCGATGCTTTGTCTGGGCGCCGATCTGAAAAATACCTTCTGTCTGGTGCGCGGCGAGCAGGCGGTGGTAAGCCAGCATCTGGGGGATCTCAGCGATGACGGCATTCAAACGCAGTGGCGTGACGCGCTGCGTTTGATTCAGAACATTTACGATTTTACGCCGCAACGCGTTGTCTGCGACGCGCATCCGGGCTACGTCTCCAGCCAGTGGGCCAGCGAGATGACGCTTCCGACCGAAACGGTATTGCACCACCATGCGCATGCGGCGGCATGCATGGTCGAGCACGGCTGGCCGTTGAACGGCGGCGATGTGATTGCCCTGACGCTCGACGGCATCGGTATGGGAGAGGGCGGCGCGCTGTGGGGCGGAGAGTGTTTACGTGTTAATTACCGTGAATGCGAGCATCTTGGCGGCCTGCCCGCCGTCGCGCTGGCGGGCGGCGATCTTGCTGCGAAGCAGCCCTGGCGCAACCTGCTGGCGCAGTGTCTGCGCTTCGTTCCTGACTGGCGGGACTATCCAGAAACGGCTGCGCTGCAACGACAGCAGTGGAACGTGCTGGCGCGGGCCATTGAGCGCGGAATCAACGCCCCGCTGGCGTCGTCGTGCGGACGCCTGTTCGATGCCGTCGCCGCCGCATCAGGCTGCGCGCCTGACACACTCAGTTATGAAGGAGAAGCGGCCTGTGCGCTGGAGGCGCTGGCTTCGCGATGCAATCGCGTTGAACATCCGGTGACGATGCCGGTTAAAAACAACCAGCTGGATTTAGCCACGTTCTGGCGGCAGTGGCTGAACTGGCAGGCCGCTCCCGAGGAGCGGGCGTGGGCCTTTCACGACGCGCTGGCGCATGGGTTCGCCGCGCTGCTGCGTCAGGAAGCGACCGCACGCGGGATCACCACGCTGGTATTCGGCGGCGGCGTGCTGCATAACCACTTGCTGTGCAGGCGTCTGGCGTTCTGTCTTTCTGATTTTACCTTACTGTTTCCGCAGCGTTTACCGGCCGGGGATGGGGGAGTGTCGTTAGGGCAGGGAGCGATCGCCGCAGCGCGCGAGCTGGCGCAGAAATAAAAAAAAGCCCCGGGACTGGCGGGGCGAAACGTGTCGGGGCATACCGACAAGCAGCAGCGCACTTCCGTGTGCGTGAGGTTAATAAATCAGTGGCAGTATCGCCGGATGGCGACGTACAAACAGGCGCTTCCCGTAGGCCGGATCAGGCGTTTACGCCGCCATCCGGCAAAGATGTTCGAACATTGCCTGATGGCGCTGCGCTTATCAGGCCTACGGCGTCATGATTTGCAGGTCAGCCGCCATCCGGCACAATGAACTTACGCGGGCAGCGTTTTCAGCAGCGCAAAGGCCTCCTTCATGCGGTCTTCGCTCACCACAAAGGCGCAAAGCTGACCTTCGGTATTCATGCCTCGGGCGACCATCCCTTCGGACTCCGCCGCAATGTGCCAGTTCAGGTCGCAACGCTGGGTTTCGCCTGCAAGATGTAACGGCAATTCCGGCGTTTTGATTTTCACCAGCATGGCGGGCAGCTTCAGCGGCGCGTTCCCGCCGAGCAGATTTTTCGCCAGATACATGGCGCTTAACTGAATCGGTTGCAGGAAAGGCAGAACCTGACCGTTAATTTCCGCGCAGTCTCCCAGCGCATAAATATCCGGGTGGCTGGTTTGCAGATAGCTGTCAACGCAGACGCCACGGTTGATGGTCAACCCGGCACGGCGCGCCAGCGCGGTTTCCGGGCGCAGGCCGGTCGCGGCGATGACCGCATCCACCTCTACCTGACGATCGCGATCCAGCGTGGCGCGAATACCGGTAGCGGTTTTCTCCAGACCCTGCAACTGCGATTTCAGCAGCAGATGTACGCCCATATCGGTCAGACGATGCTGCAAGCGGCTGCTCACTTCCGGCGGCATCAGCGAGGCCAGAATGCTGGCGGCATTGTCAATCAGCGTGACGGCTTTACCCGCACGGCAGAAATCCATTGCCAGCTCGCTACCAATCAGACCGCCGCCGACGATCAGTACGCGCTGCGCGTCACTCAGTTGCGTTTCACAGGCGCGATACTCCTGCTGGCTGTTCAGTGTGAGCATTAACTCACGTCCGGCAACCGGCGGAACAAAGGCTGATGCCCCTGTCGCCAGTACCAGTTTGTCGAACTGCCATTGCTTGTCCTGGCTTTTTACCACATGGGCGTCGGCATCAATGTCCGTAATCCAGGTGTGTGGGAACAGACGCAGATTAAACTGTTCGGCAAACTCCCCCGCCGACTGGCGGGTGAGGTCGTCGGCGCGCTGCGCCTGGCTGATGACGTGACTGAGGTCGGGTTTGTTGTACTCGTCCATACTGTCAGCGGCAATCAGGGTCAGCGCTATGGTCGCGTCCTGTTTACGGATGTTTTTGACTAACTGGCGGGCGGCGAAGCCCGAACCAATAATGACAATTCCCCGGCTCATTTTGCCTCCGTTGCCAACACATCAAAGACGTCTTTACCTAATGAACATTCCGGGCACAGGAAGTTATCCGGTACGTCGCTCCACGGCGTACCCGGCGCGACATCCTGCAACGGCTCACCTTTTGCAGGGTCGTAAATCCACTGGCATACGCTGCACTGCATGCTTGGGCCGAGGTCAGCCGCAGCGGCGGCGGCACAGGCGCACTCTTCTTCCTGGGTTGTCGCTTTCACATTTGTTTCCGGCAGCGGAGCGAGCGCCCACTGACGGGCAATATCGCGGCCGTGCTGGCGGCAAAGTTCCAGGGCATCAATATCAGGACGCCATTTCGCTTTCAGACTCAGTGACATCTCGAAGCCGGCATCTTGCAGACGGGTGGACAGACGGTCTACCGCGCCGCCGCTCCAGCCGTGGGAACCGAAGGCGCTGGCGCGTTTGTTACGAAAGCGCAGGCCAGTCATCTCTTCAACGAGACCGGCGATTTTCGGCATCATCACGTTGTTCATCGTAGAAGTACCGACCAGCACGCCTTTGGAGCGGAACACGTTGGTCAGAATTTCGTTTTTATCGCTGCGTGCGACGTTAAAGATTTTCACCGCCACGTTCGGGTCAACTTCGTTGATGCCTTGCGCAATCGCGTCGGCCATCATGCGGGTGTTGTTGGACATGGTGTCGTAGAAAATGGTGATGCGATCTTCCTGATAATCCGCCGCCCATTTCAGATACAGTTCAACGATCTGAGTTGGGTTGTCGCGCCATACCACGCCGTGAGAGGTGGCAATCATATCTACCGGCAGGTTGAAGCCGAGGATTTCGGTGATTTTTGGCGTGACCAGACGGCTGAACGGCGTCAGGATGTTGGCGTAGTAACGCTGGCACTGCTCGAACAGCTCGGTCTGATCGACTTCATCGTTGAACAGACGTTCATCACAGTAGTGCTGACCGAAGGCGTCGTTACTGAACAGTACCGCGTCGCCCGTCATGTAGGTCATCATGCTGTCCGGCCAGTGCAGCATCGGGGTTTCAACAAAAATCAGCTGCTTGCCGTTGCCGATATCCAGCGTGTCGCCTGTTTTTACGACGTTAAAGTTCCATTCCGGGTGATGGTGGTGACCGGTAATGGAGTCAATGGCGTTTGCGGTGCAGTAGATCGGCGTATCCGGGATTTGCGCCATCAGTTCGGTCAGCGCGCCCGCGTGGTCTTCTTCCGCATGGTTAATAATGATGTAATCAATGTCGGCCAGGTCGATTTCGCTACGCAGGTTTTGCACGAATTCGCGGCTGAATTTATGGTCTACGGTATCGATCAGAACATTTTTTTCTTCACGGATGAGATAGCTGTTGTAGCTGCTTCCGCGCAGCGTTTTATATTCGGTCCCGTGAAAATCACGAACTTCCCAGTCACGTTGGCCAACCCAATGAATGTTATTTTTAACCAGAATAGACATAGCAACCTCAGTAAATACAGTTTTTTTAAGAAAGATGTATTGCTAATAGCAGGATGCGTGCCAACTTTTTAACTGATTGATTTTAAATAATTAAAAAATTTATACTCATAAAATGGTAGTCAAAAAGACTATTCAATTAATTGTCAATATGACACTATTAATTGTCAAAATGACAATGAGGTAGCCATGAGCTTTTCAGTTGATGTCCTGGCGGGCATCGCCATTGAATTACAAAGTGGTATCGGGCATCAGGACCGCTTTCAGCGCCTGATCACCACGCTGCGTCAGGTGCTGGAGTGCGATGCGTCGGCGCTGCTGCGCTATGAGGGGCGGCAGTTTATTCCGCTGGCGATCGACGGCCTGGCGCAGGATGTACTGGGCAGGCGCTTCACTCTGGAAGGGCATCCGCGACTGGAAGCCATTGCCCGTGCCGGGGATGTGGTGCGTTTTCCGGCCGACAGCGACCTGCCGGACCCGTATGACGGGCTGATCCCGGATCAGGAGAGCCTGAAGGTACACGCCTGTATCGGGCTGCCGCTGTTCGCCGGGCAAACCCTGATTGGCGCACTCACGCTTGACGGCATGGAACCCGATCAGTTTGATGTTTTCAGCGATGAAGAACTGCGGCTCATCGCAGCGCTGGCGGCGGGGGCGCTGAGCAATGCGCTGCTTATTGAGCAATTAGAAAGCCAGAATATGTTGCCGGGGTCTTCCGCCTCTTTCGAACAGGTGAAAGAAACGCAGATGATCGGCCTGTCGCCAAATATGATGCAGTTGAAAAAAGAGATTGAGATTGTGGCGGGGTCGGATCTCAACGTGCTGATCAGCGGCGAAACGGGAACCGGGAAAGAGCTGGTGGCGAAAGCGATTCACGAAGGCTCGCCACGGGCGGTGAACCCGCTGGTGTATCTGAACTGCGCCGCGCTGCCGGAAAGCGTGGCGGAGAGCGAGCTTTTCGGCCACGTCAAAGGGGCGTTTACCGGGGCAATCAGCAACCGTAGCGGTAAGTTCGAAATGGCCGATAACGGCACGCTGTTTCTTGATGAGATCGGCGAGCTGTCGCTGGCGTTGCAGGCGAAACTGCTGCGCGTTTTGCAGTATGGCGATATTCAACGCGTCGGGGACGATCGCAGCCTGCGCGTTGACGTGCGCGTGCTGGCGGCGACTAACCGCGACTTACGTGAAGAGGTGCTGGCCGGGCGTTTTCGCGCCGACCTGTTCCACCGTTTGAGCGTGTTCCCGCTCTCCGTGCCGCCGCTGCGTGAGCGTGGTGAGGATGTGGTCTTGCTGGCCGGGTATTTTTGCGAACAGTGCCGCCTGCGGCTGGGGCTTTCCCGCGTGGTGCTGAGCCCGGGGGCGCGTAGCCATCTGCTGAGCTATGGCTGGCCGGGGAACGTTCGCGAGCTGGAACATGCGATCCACCGTGCGGTGGTTCTGGCAAGAGCGACCCGGGCGGGGGATGAGGTGGTGCTGGAAGCGCAGCATTTTGCCTTACAGGAGGAGGTTTCTCCCGCTCTGCCTGACGACAGTACGCCGACGCTACCGGCAAATCACAATTTGCGCGACGCTACCGAGGCTTTCCAGCGGGAGATGATTCGCCGTGCGTTAGCGCAAAATAACCACAACTGGGCTGCCTGCGCGCGGGCGCTGGAGACAGACGTCGCCAACCTGCATCGGCTGGCGAAGCGTCTGGGGCTGAAAAGTTAGATGATGCCTGCCTGGTAGAAATCTTGCAGGTTGATTGCGCCGGTGAGTTTACCGTTTTCATCCACCACCGGCGCGGCGGTGATCTTGCGCTTCATCAGAAGTTCTTTGGCATCGATGGCGCGGCTCTGCTCCTGCAACGTAATGCCGTTGTGGGTCATCGCTTCGCTGACCGGCGTAGCCAGTGTGCCGCCGCCAACCAGCCAGCGGCGCAGGTCGCCGTCGGTAAAGACGCCTTTCACAACGCGCTGCGCGTCGCATACCGCAACCAGACCTAATCCGGTACGGCTCAGCTCCAGCATGGCGTCCATCACGCTGGTGGTGAGCTGAACCTGCGGCACCGCATCGTCACGGCGCATCAGGTGATGGACTTTGTTGAGCAGACGCGCGCCCAGCGCCCCGGCAGGGTGTGAACGGGCGAAATCCTCTTCATTGAAACCGCGCGCCTGCATCACCGCCATAGCCAGCGCGTCGCCCATCATCAGGGTGTTGACGGTGCTGGAGGTCGGCGCCAGGTGCATCGGGCAGGCTTCACGCTCAACGGAGATATCCAGCACAGCCTTTGCCGCCAGACCCAGCGGGGAGGTTGGCTTTCCGGTCATCGCCAGCAGGGTTATCGATTTATCTTCCAGGCGCGGAATAATGAGATCCAGCTCTTTCGCTCCGCCGGAATAGGAGATGAACAGCATCACGTCCCGGCTTTCGATCATGCCGAGATCGCCATGTAACGCTTCTGCCGGGTGGACAAAGAACGCGGGCGTTCCTGTACTGGCGAGAGTCGCGGCGATTTTTTTGCCGATATGGCCTGACTTGCCAATACCGGAGACAATCACTTTGCCTTCGCAGTGGAGGATAGTATTGGCGGCACGGACAAAATCATCGCCCAGGCGTTCCGGCAGACGGCTTGCTTCCTGTAACTCCAGCAGTAATGTCTGGCGACCCGCGTTCAGTAATGCATCACTCATTGGTTTCTCCGGTTATGATCACTTCAATCCCTTTTGCTTCCAGCGCCTGACGAAACGCGGGGTCGATACCCGCGTCGGTAACCAGTTTGTCGACGCTTTCCAGACTGCACACAACGTTGGGGCTTTTACGCCCAAATTTTGAGGAGTCCGCCATCAGAATCACTTCGCGCGCGGCATTGCACATCGCTTTGCTGACGGTATAGACCTCATTAAAGGTGGTCACTCCGGCATTGAGATCGATGCCGTCGGTGCCCATAAACAGTTTATCAAAACTGAACTGCTCAAAGGCGTTTTCTGCCAGCTGACCGTGAAATGACGCAGATTTTTTGCGGAATGTGCCGCCGGGCATCAGGATGGTCTGCTCGTTGTCCAGCTCCGAAAGGGCGTTAACAATGTGCAGGCTGTTGGTCATGACGGTGATATTGCTAAAGCGGGTAAGCATCGGCACCATCTGCAACACGGTGCTTCCGGCATCAAGGATGATGGAGTCGCCATCGTGGATAAACTGAACGGCCGCTTGTGCGATCAACGCCTTTTTATGGGTGTTGATCAGCGTTTTGTGATCGATAGGCGGGTCGGATTCATCTTTATTCAACACCACGCCGCCATACGTGCGAATAACGGTTCCGGCATTTTCCAGAATGACCAGGTCTTTGCGAATGGTGGTGCCCGTGGTGTCAAAGTACTGGGCCAACTCCTCAACCGAGCATTTTCCCTGCTTTTGCAGATGCTCCAGAATAGCAGCCTGACGCTGACGTGGTTTCATAGGCGTAATTACCCTGACTGATGTATAAGTTGTGAAATGATAATTTCGCAAGCAATTAGCATTCACAACGAAATTACCCATGTTTCAGTTTAAGCGCTAATGATAGTGCATTCTGTGAGAGCGAATCATGGGGAAAGATCACATCAGGCTGTAATTCATCAAGATGTTTGCCCTGTATTGCGGGAATTTTAACCGGTCGGGCAAAGATGGTGAGACCTTTCATGAATAAGGTATCCGTGACGCGCTGCTGGTCATCCAGAGCGATGGCGACCATCACTCGCGGTTTAAAGCGTCCGCCGGAGCGCCCGACGCCCACTCGCCCTCGTTGGCAAAGTTTGTCAAACGCCCGGTTAAAGCGGGAGATTTGCCAGCCGCCCAGCGCCAGTTGCGCACACCAGGCGATAACGGCGACGGTGATCAGTGCGGAAACCATAATGCGCTCCTTTGATTTTGCCGGATGGCGGCTGCGCCTTATCCGGCCTACATAATATTCGTAGGCCCGGTAAGCGCAGCGCCACCGGGCAATCATACCTCTTAAAACATCACCTGACCGCCGGTCACATTGATGGACTGTCCGGTGCAGTACGACGCCTTCGCGCTGGCGTAAAACAGCAGCATGTCCAGTACGTCCTGATAATCACAGCCGCGTTTTAACGGAACTTTGTCGATGTAATACTGCTCCACTTCGTCCGGCTTGATGCCAAGCTTGGCGGCGTACTGCGGCAGCAGTGACTGGAACATCGGTGATTTCAGCAGGTTGCCAAGCATCAGCGAATGCACGGTAATGCCGTATTCTGCCAGATCCAGCGCCAGCGACTGGGTTAAGCCCACGCCGCCGAACTTCGCCGCGCTATAGCCGGAGTTGTGTTTACTGCCCACTTTCCCGGACTTGGAGTTGATCTGGATAATACGTCCCTGAATGCCGTCGCGGATCATCAGGCGGGAGAATTCGCGGGCGCAGAGGAAATACCCCACCAGATTCACCTGTAGCGAACGGTCGAAATCGCCGAGCTGGAAGTCGCTGATAAACGCCGCTTTGGCGATGCCCGCGCTGTAGACCAGCAGATCAACCCGGCCAAAAATTTCATCGACTCCGCGAGAGAGCGCCAGAACGCTCTGCTCGCTGGTGGCATCGGCGCCAAAACCGTACGCCATGCCTTCGCCAAACGCGGCGTTAATCTCCTGCGCCACATTTGCGGCTTTATCACTCTGAATATCGACAACGGCGACGCGATAACCAACCTCTGCAAGCCCACGGCAGAGGAAGGCCCCCAGGGTCTGGCCTCCACCAATGACAACGGCAACCTGATTCATTTTTCTCTCCTTAAACCTTTAAGCCACAAACTTCAAAATACAGCCCGGCGCGATGTCGTCCGGTACTGGCCCCGCAACGTGTACGGTGCCGGGAAATTCCGCCTCGTTCAGCCCGTCGAAGCGCAGGGTGATATGCCCCAGTTCACGCAGATTCTGCTCGGCCACGCTACCCACAGCAGTCACCGGATAGCGATGCTCACCCAGCTGAAACTGTGCGCCGGGTTGCAGCGTGCCGTTCAGCTCGCCGTGGCAGTGGATAAAGCAAAACGCTTCGATAT
The DNA here is from genome assembly GCF_030333295.1 of Citrobacter sp. CK198. Lineage (NCBI taxonomy): Bacteria > Pseudomonadati > Pseudomonadota > Gammaproteobacteria > Enterobacterales > Enterobacteriaceae > Citrobacter > Citrobacter sp. CK198. Next base: position 243,262 of record NZ_JAOWGE010000036.1, read on the forward strand.
CCGCCGGCGCGCCTTCACGAAAGGTAATCAGCATCCTGTCGCAGAGCGCGTCCGGCGCGCTCTCGCCGATACGGGTGATGGTGGTCTGGTAAATCACGGTCATCTCTGAACCTCTTATTGATAAATAAAGCCGGAAACAAACCAGGCGATGAGAACGGTAGGCGCGCCGGTCAGGAAGCGGCTCACCAGCACGGAAGGCACGCCGACGCGAACGGTGTCCTGGCGGGCCTCTGCCAGCGATAAACCGACCGGAATAAAGTCGCACGCGGCCTGAGCGTTAATCGCGAACAGCGCGGGCAGCGCCAGATGGGGAGGGATATTACCCAGACCAATCTGCACGCCAATCAGCACCCCGATAACCTGGGCGATCACCGCGCCAGGGCCGAGGAAGGGCGACAGCAGCGGGAATGAACAGATGAGCGCCAGCGTGACCAGCCCCAGCGGATGGCTGGCAAGCGGCGCCAGGCCGTGAGCGATCCAGTCGCCGAGACCGGAGGCCATAATGATGCCGATCAGCGCCGAGACGAACGCCATAAACGGCAGAATGGTTTTCAGCACCGTATCGATGGTGTCGCGCCCGGACTGGAACAGCACCGCTACCGCTGAGCCCATCCCCATACCGACTTTCGCCAGCAGGCCATCGCTCTGTTCGGTGATTTTTTTGCTGGCGTCGTAATCGCGGCCCGCAGGCGAGGCGACAGGCTGCGCGTTTGCAGGCGCTTCGCCGCTCAGCGTGATGTTCTCTTCTTTTACCCCGGAGACGTAAATATCTTCCACGATGTACTGCGCTAGTGGCCCCGACTTCCCGGTAGAGTGGATGTTGATGGTTGGAATGCGCCGTTTCGGATAAATCCCGCAGCGTAGCGTGCCGCCGCAGTCGATGATCGCCGCGCCGATCTCTTCCTCAGGCGGTTCGCCCTCTTTAAAGCCATCCACCGCCTGCCAGCCTGTTAGTTGCGCCAGTTTGTCGACAATCCCCGGACGCGTCCCGGCGGTGATGTAGACGATTTTCTTTCCGGGTGTTGCATCCAGTTCAAGCGGGCCGCCCCAGCCGCCGGTGCCTTTCTCAATACGAATACGCGTCATGATGTTGCTCCAGCCAGGTGGACTTTCTGCTCAAGTTGAATGCCCATTTTTTTCTCAAAGATGGATGTGGTGAGGTCAGTCACCCAGCCACGGAAGAAGTTGGTGACCAGACCGACCAGCAGATAGCTGACGGCGAGCGGGCCAAGCGGGAGGCCGAGTGTCGTCAGGCCGCTGGCGATGCCCAGGTAAACAAACAGCTCGCCGGGGTTGATGTGCGGGAACAGTCCGTTCATCGAGTGGCAGCTGTAGGAAGCCGCCGCGTAGTAACTGGGCTTGTATTTTTCTGGCATAAAGCGGCCCAGACTCAGCGTCATCGGGTTACAAAACACAAACGTACCGATGCACGGCAGCAGCAGGTAACGGGATAACGGGTTCCCGGCGCAGCGCTGGGCAAAACGTTCAATACGCTGCTGGCCAATGAAGTTTATTAAGGCATTCATGATGACCAGCAGGCTTATCAAAAGCGGAAGGATACCGGTCACCATACTGGTGAACACCTCTCCGCCTTTCTGGAACAGCCCGATAAACCACTCCGCACCATGTGTAATGGTTTCGATCATTGTTCTCTCCTGTAGGGTTTGTTGTTATCTTGCCAATTGGTGAGTTATTTTAATCAGATCGAAAGATTTAAAAGTGTTATTTTGATCTCAAAATGAAAGATAAATATTTTAAAGTGAAAGTTTGCGTTTGTTGCGGAGAAAAAAAGCAGGGATGTTACGGGAGAATAGTGCGTATTCTGTGAAGAGCGCTTCCTTGTGCGAAGCGGGATGCTTTACCATACTTCCCCCTGGCTGAATCTGTTTAATGGATGTCTCATGTTCAAGCGTCGTTATGTAGCACTACTTCCTCTCTTTGCGTTGCTTGCTGCCTGTAGCAGCAAACCACAGTCTTCAGAAATTCAAACGACAACGGGAGCGCCGTCCGGCGGTTTCCTGCTTGAGCCGCAGCACAATGTCATGGTGATGGGTGGTGATTTCGCCAATAATCCGAACGCGCAGCAGTTCATTGAGAAGATGGTGAACAAGCACGGTTTTAATCGCCAGCAGTTGCAGGAGATCCTGTCGCAGGCGAAGCGCCTGGACTACGTTCTGCGACTGATGGACAGACAGGCGCCGACCACGCAACCGCCAGCGGGGCCGAATGGCGCATGGTTGCGCTATCGTAAGCAGTTTATTACCCCGGACAATGTGCAAAACGGCGTGGCGTTCTGGAATCAATATGAGGATGCGTTGAACCGTGCATGGCAGGTTTATGGCGTCCCGCCGGAGATTATCGTCGGCATTATTGGCGTGGAAACCCGCTGGGGCCGCATCATGGGTAAAACGCGAATTCTGGATGCGCTGGCGACGCTGTCGTTTAACTATCCGCGTCGGGCGGAGTATTTCTCCGGCGAGCTGGAAACGTTCCTGCTGATGGCGCGTGATGAGCAGGACGACCCGCTGGATCTGAAAGGGTCTTTTGCCGGTGCGATGGGGTACGGGCAGTTTATGCCGTCGTCCTATAAGCAGTACGCGGTGGACTTTAACGGCGACGGGCACATCAACCTGTGGGACCCGGTTGACGCCATCGGCAGCGTGGCGAACTATTTCAAAGCCCACGGTTGGGTGAAAGGCGATGTGGTCGCCGTTCCGGCCAACGGTCAGGCACCAGGGCTGGCGAACGGCTTTAAAACCCAGTACAGCATTGCTCAGCTTGCGGCCGCCGGGCTGACGCCGCAGCAGTCGCTGGGCAATCATCAGCAGGCCAGCCTGCTGCGTCTGGATGTGGGTACGGGCTATCAGTACTGGTACGGGTTGCCGAACTTCTATGCCATCACGCGCTATAACCACAGCACTCACTATGCGATGGCGGTCTGGCAGCTTGGTCAGGCCGTCGCGCTGGCGCGTGTACCTGCGGCGTCGCCGTTTAGTCAGTAGCCGCGGTGCGTTTTCCGGGGGGCTACGCTTACCCGGTCTGGATTACGCTCCCTTTTCCCTGAGAGAAAGGGGAGCGTGCAGCGCCGTTGCTGCGCTATTTCACGTCTGAAACATTTCGCCACACTCCCTTTTTTCCTGGCAATTTACATCCGCATCGCATTTTATTATTGTTATGTTATAACATTTTATTGTGGTGCGAATATGTCTGCTTCACTCTTCTCTCTTTCGGCTTTGACTCGCCTGTTGATGGCTATCGCGCTTGTTTTGTTTATCGGACTGGCCGTGCGCTGGGCGGTGGCATTGCCATGATTATCCTGAATCAACTGGTGGCTGGTTACGAGCGACAGCCGGTCACGTCGCCGCTGACCGGCACGCTGGAACGCGGCAGTATGACGGCGATTATCGGCGCTAACGGCTGCGGCAAATCAACGCTGCTGAAAACGCTGGCCGGTTTTCTTCCTCCGGTGAGCGGCGCATTTCGCTGGCGCGGACGCCGCCCGGTAATTGGCTGGCTGGCGCAACGTCACGCGCTGGAGACGCAGTTTCCGCTTACCGTTCAGGACGTGGTGAGCATGGGGTGCTGGCCTGATATTTCCCTGCTGGGGGGATTTCAACGCAAAACCCGTCTGCGTGTCGCCCACGCTATTGAGCGCGTGGGGCTGGAGGCAATGGCGACGATGACCATTGATGAACTCTCCGGCGGTCAGTTTCAACGCATGCTGTTTGCCCGTGTGCTGGTGCAGGAAGCGCCGCTGGTCATGCTGGATGAACCCTTTACCGGCGTGGATGAGGAGACCTGCAACGTACTGATGGGGCTGATGCTGGAGATGTATCAGCGAGGGCAAACGGTGCTGGCGGTGCTGCACGACAGCGAACGAGTGGCGCGCTATTTTCCGCAGACGTTACGGCTGGATACGGACGTGTCTCACTGGATGACCGAGCGGGTGAGAGTGGCATGATCTGGCATATTTTCTTTCAGCCGTTTATTGAATACGGCTTTATGCGGCGGGCGCTGGTGGTCTGTCTGGCGCTTTCGGTCAGCACGACGGCGCTTGGCGTCTTTTTACTGCTGCGACGTATGAGCCTGATGGGAGACGCGCTGTCGCATGCGGTGCTGCCCGGCGTGGCGGTGGGCTATCTGCTCAGTGGAATGTCATTGCTGGCAATGAGCATTGGCGGGTTTATCGCCGGGATTACGGTAGCGCTGGTGGCGGGAATGGTGAGTCGCCGTACGCCGCTAAAAGAAGACGCCAGCTTCGCCGGGTTCTACCTGGGATCGCTGGCGCTGGGGGTTACGCTGGTGTCGCTGCGCGGGTCAAATGTCGATCTGCTGCATCTTCTGTTTGGTTCCATTCTGGCGGTCGATCGCGATTCCGCGCTGTTCGTGGCGGGGGTATGCGCATTCACATTGATCATGCTGGCGATTTTCTATCGTGGTCTGGTGAGTGAAGCGTTTGATACCGCATGGTTGCAGGTTAACGCGCGCTGGCTGCCTTCGCTGCTGCACGGGCTGTTTCTCTCGTTGCTGGTGTTGAATCTGGTGGCTGGCTTTCAGGTACTCGGCACGCTGATGGCGGTAGGGCTGATGATGCTTCCTGCCGTTGCGGCCCGCTGCTGGGCGCGCACGTTACCGGGGCTGTTATTGCTTGCCGGCGGCAGCGGCGTCGTCTGTGCATGGCTGGGGCTAAGCCTTTCCTGGGCGGTGAGTTTACCCGCCGGGCCGTCGATTGTACTGACCGCCAGCGCGCTGTTCTTTATTTCCATTTTATTCGGCACGCGCAGCAGGCTGGCTGACAGTCTGCGCGCGCTTTTTTAATGCAAGGGGAAAAGATGAAACGTACAGGGGTAATGATTGCGCTCGCGTTGGGGTTGATGACGCAAGGCGCGCTGGCGAAAACGCTGAATGTGGTGACGAGTTTTTCTATTCTCGGCGACATCACCCAGGAGGTCGGCGGCAAGAATGTCAACGTCACTACGCTGGTTGGGCCGGATGGCGATCCGCATACCTTTGAGCCTTCGCCGAAAGACAGCGCGGCGTTGAGCAAAGCGGATGTGGTGGTAGTGAACGGGCTGGGGCTGGAGGGGTGGCTTGACCGGCTGGTAAAAGCCTCCGGTTTCAAAGGTACGCTGGTGGTGGCTTCCGACGGGGTGAAGACGCATACGCTGGATGAAGACGGCGAAACCGTCACCGATCCGCATGCCTGGAATAGCGCAGCGAACGGCGCGCTGTATGCGCAGAATATTCTTTCCGGGCTGGTCAACGCCGACCCGCAGGATAAAGCCGCGCTGGAGGCTTCCGGCAAACCTTACATCGCACAGCTGACTGAACTGGACGCGTGGGCGAAAGCGCGCTTTAGCCAGATCCCGCAGGAGAAACGCAAGGTGCTGACCAGCCACGACGCCTTCGGTTATTTCGGTCGCGCCTACGGCGTTGAGTTTTTGGCGCCGCAGGGGCTGTCGTCGGAAAGTGAAGCCTCTGCCGCGCAGGTCGCCGCGCTCATTAAGCAGATTAAAGCGGATGGAGTGAACACCTGGTTTATGGAGAATCAGCTCGATCCGCGTCTGGTAAAACAGATCGCCAGCGCGACGGGCGCGCAGCCGGGCGGCGAGCTGTATCCTGAAGCCTTGTCGGCAAAAGGCGGCGTGGCGGATAGCTACGTAAAAGCGTTTCGCCACAATGTTGAGACCATCGCCAACAGTATGAAATAACCGTACGATCGGCCGATGCCTTCGCATCGGCTTTTTCTGAAGCCTCCTCGTAAAATCCGCACCTCGTCCCCATATCTGCTCAGAAAGTGCTATCTTGTGCTGCACGTTTTTCAGGAGCCTTAAGCGATGATGACTGACCATGAATTGATGCAGTTAAGCGAAGTGGTAGGGCTGGCGCTGAAACAGCGCGGCGCAACGCTAACGACAGCGGAGTCCTGCACGGGCGGTTGGGTAGCGAAAGTGATTACCGATATCGCCGGGAGTTCCGCCTGGTTTGAACGCGGTTTTGTTACCTACAGTAATGAAGCGAAAGCGCAAATGACTGGCGTGCGCGAACCGACGCTTGAGCAGCACGGCGCGGTCAGCGAACCGGTGGTGATTGAGATGGCGATTGGCGCGCTCAGAGCGGCCCGCGCGGATTATGCCGTTTCTATCAGCGGTATTGCCGGGCCGGACGGCGGCAGCGACGTGAAGCCCGTCGGCACTGTCTGGTTTGGTTTCGCAACCGCACAGGGCGAGGGGATCACCCGTCGGGAGTGCTTTAGCGGCGACCGTGACAGCGTACGTCGCCAGGCGACGGAATATGCGCTCAAAACGCTCTGGCAACAATTTCTACAAAACACTTGATACTGTATGACTGTACAGTATAATCGCACCTAACAGTACAGAATTCACTATCCGGTACAAGCGCAAGCGGACCCCGGCTCATGACAGGAGTAGTTAATGGCTATCGACGAAAACAAACAGAAAGCGTTGGCGGCAGCGCTGGGCCAGATCGAAAAACAATTCGGTAAAGGCTCCATCATGCGCCTGGGTGAAGACCGTTCCATGGATGTGGAAACCATCTCCACCGGTTCGCTTTCTCTGGATATCGCGCTGGGCGCGGGTGGCCTGCCGATGGGGCGTATCGTAGAAATCTACGGGCCGGAATCCTCCGGTAAAACCACCCTGACGCTTCAGGTGATTGCCGCTGCACAGCGTGAAGGCAAAACCTGTGCGTTTATCGACGCCGAACATGCGCTGGACCCTATCTATGCCCGCAAACTGGGCGTCGATATCGACAACCTGCTGTGCTCCCAGCCGGACACCGGCGAGCAGGCGCTGGAAATCTGTGATGCGCTGGCGCGTTCAGGCGCTGTAGACGTTATCGTTGTTGACTCCGTGGCGGCGTTGACGCCGAAAGCGGAAATCGAAGGTGAAATCGGCGACTCTCATATGGGCCTCGCGGCGCGTATGATGAGCCAGGCGATGCGTAAGCTGGCCGGTAACCTGAAACAGTCCAACACCCTGCTGATCTTCATCAACCAGATCCGTATGAAAATTGGCGTCATGTTCGGCAACCCGGAAACCACTACCGGGGGTAACGCGCTGAAATTCTACGCGTCCGTTCGTCTGGATATCCGCCGTATCGGCGCGGTGAAAGAGGGCGAAAACGTCGTGGGTAGCGAAACCCGCGTGAAGGTTGTGAAGAACAAAATCGCCGCGCCGTTTAAACAGGCTGAGTTCCAGATCCTCTACGGCGAAGGCATCAACTTCTATGGCGAACTGGTTGACCTGGGCGTGAAAGAGAAGCTGATCGAGAAAGCCGGTGCATGGTACAGCTATAACGGCGAGAAAATCGGTCAGGGTAAAGCGAATGCCACTACCTGGCTGAAAGAGAACCCGGCGACCGCCAAAGAGATCGAGAAAAAAGTGCGTGAGCTGCTGCTGAGCAATCAGGACTCGACGCCAGACTTCTCCGTTGATGACAACGGTGAAGGTGTGAAAGAAACCAACGAAGATTTCTAATCGTTGCATTGCCCGGTGGCGGCGCTCTGGCGCCTTATCGGGCTTATACTTTGAAGGGCTGCATATCTTGCGGCCCTTTTTGCATTTCTTTTTCCGAAGGTTTGTTATGAGTGAATCCACACCGCGACGCCCCGCGTATAACCGTCTGTTGGATCGCGCGGTACGTATTCTGGCGGTACGCGATCACAGTGAACAGGAACTGCGGCGTAAACTCTCCGCACCGGTTATGGGAAAAAACGGGCCGGAAGAGATCGATGCGGCGCCGGAAGACTATGAACGGGTTATCGCCTGGTGCCATGAGCACAACTACCTTGATGATCATCGTTTTGTTTCGCGCTTTATCGCCAGCCGCAGCCGTAAAGGTTATGGCCCGGCACGTATTCGGCAGGAGCTGAATCAAAAAGGCATTGCGCGTGAGGCGATTGAACGCGCAATGCGTGAATGCGAGATTGAGTGGTTGCGTCTTGCACGCGAACAGGCGATCCGCAAATATGGCGAACCCTTACCTGCCGCATTTTCGGAAAAGGTCAAAGTCCAGCGTTTCCTGCTTTATCGTGGCTATCTGATAGAGGATATTCAGGAGATATGGCGAAATTTTGACGATTGACTGCATACGGGATTTTACTTCCCCGTAAAGAAAACTTATCTTATTCCCACTTTTTTCAATTGCCAGCCGGGCAGGGCATATGAGCGCTGAGGCGGGTAATGATATTTCGTTAGCTTGATTTCAGGATAATTATGAGCAAGAGCACCGCTGAGATCCGTCAGGCGTTTCTCGATTTTTTCCACAGTAAGGGACATCAGGTAGTTGCCAGCAGCTCCCTGGTGCCAAACAATGACCCAACTTTGTTGTTTACCAACGCCGGGATGAACCAGTTCAAGGATGTTTTCCTTGGGCTCGACAAGCGTAATTATTCCCGCGCCACCACTTCGCAGCGTTGCGTACGTGCGGGTGGTAAACACAACGATCTGGAAAACGTCGGTTACACTGCACGTCACCACACCTTCTTCGAAATGCTGGGTAACTTCAGCTTCGGCGACTATTTCAAACACGACGCGATTCAGTTTGCGTGGGAACTGCTGACCGGTGAAAACTGGTTTGCCCTGCCAAAAGAGCGTCTGTGGGTGACCGTCTATGAAACTGACGATGAAGCCTACGAGATCTGGGAAAAAGAAGTCGGCATTCCGCGCGAACGTATCATCCGAATTGGTGATAACAAAGGCGCGGCATACGCGTCCGACAACTTCTGGCAGATGGGCGATACAGGGCCGTGCGGTCCATGTACCGAGATCTTCTACGACCACGGCGATCACATCTGGGGCGGCCCTCCGGGAAGCCCGGAAGAAGATGGCGATCGCTATATTGAGATCTGGAACATCGTCTTCATGCAGTTCAACCGTCAGGCTGACGGCACGATGGAACCGCTGCCGAAACCGTCCGTCGATACCGGTATGGGTCTGGAGCGTATCGCCGCTGTGTTGCAACACGTTAACTCCAACTATGAAATTGACCTGTTCCGCACGTTGATTGAAGCCGTTGCGAAGGTGACTGGCGCGACCGATCTGAGCAACAAGTCGCTGCGCGTGATTGCCGACCACATCCGTTCCTGCGCTTTCCTGATCGCCGACGGCGTGGTTCCGTCGAATGAAAACCGTGGCTATGTGCTGCGCCGTATCATTCGTCGTGCGGTTCGTCATGGCAACATGCTGGGCGCGAAAGAGACCTTCTTCTACAAGCTGGTTGGGCCGCTGATTGACGTTATGGGCTCTGCCGGTGAAGAGCTGAAGCGCCAGCAGGCGCAGGTTGAGCAGGTTCTGAAAACGGAAGAAGAGCAGTTTGCCCGTACGCTGGAACGTGGTCTGGCGCTGCTGGACGAAGAGCTGGCGAAGCTTTCCGGCGACACGCTGGATGGCGAAACCGCTTTCCGTCTGTATGACACCTACGGCTTCCCGGTTGACCTGACGGCGGACGTTTGCCGCGAGCGCAACATCAAAGTTGATGAAGCGGGATTTGAAGCCGCGATGGAAGAACAGCGTCGTCGCGCGCGTGAGGCCAGCGGTTTTGGCGCAGACTATAACGCGATGATCCGCGTTGACGGCGCGTCAGAATTTAAAGGTTATGAGCATCTGGAACTGAACGGTAAAGTGACCGCGCTGTTTGTGGATGGTAAAGCGGTAGATGCGATTAGCGCGGGTCAGGAAGCCGTTGTCGTGCTGGATCAGACGCCGTTCTATGCGGAATCCGGCGGTCAGGTTGGCGATAAAGGCGAACTGAAAGGCGCAGGCTTCGCGTTTGCGGTTAGCGATACGCAAAAATATGGCCAGGCGATTGGACATATCGGTACGCTTTCGACCGGTTCCCTGAAAGTGGGCGATGCGGTGCAGGCTGATGTGGATGACGCTCGCCGGGCGCGTATTCGCCTGAACCACTCTGCGACGCACCTGATGCACGCGGCGCTGCGCCAGATTCTGGGCACGCACGTAGCGCAGAAAGGCTCGCTGGTTAACGACAAAGTCCTGCGTTTCGACTTCTCGCATAATGAAGCGATGAAACCGTCTGAAATCCGTGCGGTGGAAGATCTGGTGAATGCGCAAATCCGTCGCAACCTGCCGGTCGAAACCAACATCATGGACCTTGAAGCGGCGAAAGCTAAAGGCGCAATGGCGCTGTTTGGCGAGAAGTATGACGATCGCGTTCGTGTGCTGAGCATGGGCGATTTCTCCACCGAACTGTGTGGCGGTACGCACGCCAGCCGTACGGGGGATATCGGTCTGTTCCGCATCGTTTCTGAATCCGGTACTGCGGCAGGCGTTCGTCGTATTGAAGCGGTTACGGGCGAAGGCGCGATTGCTACGCTGCACGCTGAAAGCGATCGCTTAAGCGATATCGCACAGTTGCTGAAGGGCGACAGCCAGAATCTGGGCGAAAAAGTCCGTTCTGTACTGGAACGTACGCGTCAGCTTGAAAAAGAGTTGCAGCAGTTGAAAGAACAGGCTGCCGCGCAGGAAAGTGCGAACCTTTCCAGCAAAGCGGTTGATATCAACGGCGTGAAGCTGCTGGTTAGCGAGCTTGCGGGCGTTGAGCCAAAAATGCTGCGTACGATGGTTGATGATCTGAAAAATCAACTGGGTTCTACCGTTATCGTTCTTGCAACGGTAGCGGAAGGTAAGGTTTCTCTGATTGCGGGCGTGTCGAAGGATGTGACCGACCGCGTGAAAGCAGGGGAGCTGGTCGGCATGGTCGCTCAGCAGGTGGGCGGCAAGGGCGGCGGACGTCCAGACATGGCGCAAGCCGGTGGTACGGATGCGGCTGCTCTGCCAGCAGCGTTAGCCAGTGTGAAAGGCTGGGTTAGCGCAAAACTGTAATAACTATAAGCGTTATCTAACGCCGCAGGCCCCGGTCTGCGGCGTTTGCATCAACGTTATTGACAACGATAAAGTCAGGTTGAAGTTGTGTATATCGGCTAAACTTAGGTTTAACAGAATGTGATGCCGTGACTGCTTACACTTTACGTGTTTGTCATCGCTTACTTTTTGGCGTTATATGATGGATAATGCCGGGATACAGAGAGACCCGACTCTTTTAATCTTTCAAGGAGCAAAGAATGCTGATTCTGACTCGTCGAGTTGGTGAGACCCTCATGATTGGAGATGAGGTCACCGTGACAGTTTTAGGGGTAAAGGGCAACCAGGTGCGCATTGGCGTAAACGCCCCGAAAGAAGTCTCTGTCCATCGTGAGGAGATCTACCAGCGTATCCAGGCTGAAAAATCCCAGCAGTCCAGTTACTAAGGTTTTCGCGTCTCATCTCTTCCGATGAGGCGCAACCTGCTCCTCGCGTCCTTTCTCTTTTTCATTTTTCTTCACTCTTTTTCCGTATCGCTTCCGGTGCCGGCAGGCTCTTTCCTGGTTATTCGGTTTTTCTGCCTGCGCTCAGGCGGTGTAACACGCCGATTTATCTGTTGATAAAACACCCTTTTTGCCGTTTTTGCAGACTAATTGAGCGTGAAGTGTGCAAACGATAAAAGCGTGGGAAAAATTGTTTGACTTATAAGTCCCAGAAAGTAATATGTGCGCCACGCAGCGACGATGAGCAGAAACAAGTTCTTCGAAGCACTCGTAAGAGGCGCGTGGTGAGGTGGCCGAGAGGCTGAAGGCGCTCCCCTGCTAAGGGAGTATGCGGTCAAAAGCTGCATCCGGGGTTCGAATCCCCGCCTCACCGCCATTTGCATCCGTAGCTCAGCTGGATAGAGTACTCGGCTACGAACCGAGCGGTCGGAGGTTCGAATCCTCCCGGATGCACCATC